>JBBQSE010000266.1:0-11368 GCA_038214195.1 Planctomycetales bacterium | reverse complement strand
TCACGGGAGAAAGCGAGCCGGATCAGAGGCTATGGAGCACGGGGGCGTCGGTGGCGTGGTGCTTGACCAACGGAGCGGGGATCGTGCGTGTCCATGATGTCGAGCCGATGATGCGGATTGTGAAGGTGATCCGGGCGATACGGGAGGGATGGAGGGAGTGAAGTTGCATGGATGGAGGTGCAGCGGAGAGTCCCTCAATGACCGTGCGCGATTGAGCGCTGTCCGCGGTCGACGCCATCCGGGACGGCGTTCTGGTCGCTGTCGCTCCCGCCACTCTGTCCCGGCTTGTCCAGAGGCGCGGAATTGCGCATACTCATTTAGCCGAAGGCTTAAAGACCCTCACCCCCGCCCTCTCCCGAGTACAGGAGAGGGAGTTAGCTCTCCCGAGTACAGGAGAGGGAGTTAGTTGCGGACTTGCGGCGATATGACCGATAGGAATTTCAGGCGAGGTCTTTGGCGGCGATTGGTCAACGGGGCCATTTGTTTGCTATAGTTCAATTGCCCCGCGGCACAAACGTGGAATGAATAACCAGCAATTCAACCTCTCCGACTTTTTCCGAGCCATCGGGAGCTACCCGTGGTGGCAGGTGGCGGTGGAATTGCTGGTGATCGGGTGGGCGGTTTACTGGGTGGTGAAGTTCCTGCAGGGGACGCGCGGGGCGCGTCTGCTTAGGGGGATCGCATTCCTGCTGGTTGTTTTGTATGTGATCGTGCGGTTATTGGCCGGGCGGTTTGGGCTGCTGCGGCTGGATTTTCTCTATTCGCGGTTCCTGGTGGCGGCGGGGTTTGCGATCATCGTGGTGTTCCAGCCGGAAATCCGCCGGGCGCTGATGCGGCTGGGGGAGGCGCGGTGGATTCCGGGGGGCGGGGCGCGAATTCGCGATGACATCGATGCGCTGGTGGAGGCGGCGACGTTTTTATCGAGGCGCAAGATCGGCGGGGTGATCGCGATCGAGCGGGAGACGAACCTGGGCGGGCTGGCGGAGGATGCCACGCGGCTCGATGCGGAACTGACGGCGGAATTGGTCAACACGATTTTCTGGCCGAACTCGCCGCTGCACGACCTGGGGGTGATCGTGTCGGGCGGGCGGGTGATGTTCGCGGGGGTGCAGTTTCCGATGGCCGAATCGGGCGATCTGGAGAAGGAACTGGGCGCTCGGCACCGTGCGGCGGTGGGGATGAGCCAGGAGACGGATGCGGTGGTGCTGGTGGTGTCGGAGGAGACGGGGGACATCTCGATCGCCGAGCGCGGGCAGTTGATACGGAAGCTGACGCCGGAGACGCTGCGCGGGCTGCTCTCGGAGCTGCTGGGGAGGGGGAGCGATTCCCGGACCTTTCGGAAAGCGGCGGCGTGAGTAGTGAGTAGTAGGCAGTAGGCAGTCGGCAGTGGGCAGTCGGCAGTGGGCAGTCGGCAGTCGGCAGTTGGCAGTTGGCAGTTGACAGTGGGCAGTGGGCAGTTGACAGTTGACAGTCGGCAGTCGGCAGTGGTTAGTTGGCAGTTACCAGTCATCAGGAAAGTTGATGTTGGCAGAATTTAAGAACCAGAACTCCAGATCTTCAAACCGTGCCACGGTCTAGTCTCATTGCCCTGTTCCGGCATCGGTGTCGGCCTTGGTCGGGTCTACTTCGTGCCCAATGCAGGCTCACAGTTTTCAGAGAACCGGACGCTAGCGCGTTCCGGCTGATAAGCGGCGTTCCACGACGGCCCGAATGCCCCCTCATCCGGCCTGTCGGCCACCTTCTCCCCCGAATTCGGGGGAGAAGGGACGGTGGAGTGGTTGTTGGTCGATGACTGCATTTTGTTCTCAATCGACGAAAAGAAACTCGTTGCTGTTCATTAGAAGGCGGCAAAACGCGGCGAGGCCTTGATGGCTGACGAACTCGCCAAAATCATCCAATTCCTCACTGGATGGCTCGCGACACCAGGCGAGGCGGACGGCTTGACGAATCTGCGATTCCGGGGACTCTTGCTCGGACTGAACGCTGGTCGCCATTTTCGCGGAGTGATGCAAAACAAAATCGTTGTTGTATATTGCAAGTGCCTGCAGTGATGACGCAGAAAACCCACGCGTCGGTGACAGCAGTCCAAGGTCAGGAAAGTCGAGGGATTCCATAAACGGATCTGCGATGCCGCGCCAGACGTAGCGGTAAATGCTGCGACGCGACGCTCCGGCGGAGTTCCAGTCGAACGCGGTGTAGTCGAGGTTCGGTGTCGCCTGCGGACCTTTGCTTTGTTTGAAATGCTGAATGCCGGGACCGCCCATGGTCAGATCAAGCGAACCCGAAATAGCCAGCGTGAAATCTCGATAGGCCTCCGCGTCCAGGCGATGCCGATTCTGTCGCCACAGCAAGCGGTTGTCGCCGTCGATTGCCGCAGCGTCTTCTCGAAACTGCGACGACTGACGATACGTTTCGCTGGTGATGATGAGCCGATGCAGTTGCTTCAGAGATCCGTGGGCTTCATCACGAAACCACACGGCCAGCCAATCGAGCAACTCCGGATGTGAAGGCACGCCGCCCATGCGACCGAAGTCGCTCGGAGTGTCACATAGCCCGGCTCCAAAATGATAATGCCACACGCGGTTCACGATGCTCCGCCAGGTGAGCACATTGTCTGGATGTACTACCCAGTCGGCCAAAGCTGCGCGGCGGGTTGATTCCTTTCGCGGATCGGACAGTTCAAATCGAGCAGGCAAGTGCGTGAGTGCCGACAGCGCGCCGGGGCCAACGACTTCGCGGGGCTTGTCAAAATCACCGCGCTGCAGCAGATGCACAACTTTAGGTTCAGTGAGTGACTGGGCCTGCATGCCACCGTTGCCAGTGGGGATCATCACGGATGGTCCTGCCGCGAAGACTGTTGCGGGCACCGGCATTTTTTTGAGTTCGGCCTCAGCCGCCAGATGCAGCGCCGTTGCCGCCAGTGTCAGCTGTTGTTCGGGTGTTCGATCGGGCGTTGGATCTTTCAATGCGTTTTCCACGGCATCCGGCAGAGCGATGGCCTGAGTCGCCGCGTCGGCCGTCACTGAAAGTCGAAAAGCACCGATCAGATGCTCGCGACCGTGCGTCTGTTTCAACGTCACGACAAGTCTTGATCCGTTCGGCACGGCGAGTGGCTCGCTCAGTTCAAAAACAGCATGATGCGGCTGTCCCACGGCCGGATGAATGCCCCAGCCCTTGACCGCGTCGCCATCCAGCGCGCGATCAATTCCCCAGTCGATCTGATTATAATCAGCCGTCCCTCGACTGATCGGAACCGGCCGGCCCTGATCAGCGCCGGGGTCAAACAGGACCAGTTCAATCCCCGTCAGATGCAGATTTCCGTTGCTGCAGCGTCCCGGTCCGTTCATCGGAAGCGACTCGTGAGTCAACAAATCGAGCCGCAGCGCGGTTATTTGATCCAGTTCTGTCCTCGCATCGACAACGTACGTATCCTCATCGGGCGTTGTTCCGCTGGCGAGGATCATATCACCTTCGACTTGAGTCAGTGTCGCGCCGCTGGTGGATACATATGTCTCCAATCGCAGAGGATGCCATGTCGCTCCTTCACCGCGTTCGGCCAGCCAACTTGTGAGCAATGCCGCGTTGACAGAATCGAGCAGCACTGCGGCATCACGCTTTTCCGCCGCAGCAATCAGCGTCGTGAGCCTCGTTCTTTCCCGCCCGGTGTCTGGATCGCGATCGTACGGAATGTCGCCCTTCAGAACACCGGCGAACACGGCCTGCAGCGCGTAATAGTCTTCCTGCGTGATTGGATCAAACTTGTGCGCATGGCAGCGAGCGCAGTTGGCCGTCGTGCTGGAAAACGCGGCCATCGTTTGGGCGACCAGATCGTCGCGGTCGAGGTAACTGAACGTTACGGGAGCCGTGCTGAAGGTGCTAAGGTCAAACGTTCCCGCGCCGAGAAACCCGAGCGCGGGCGTCAGGCTGGTTTCGTCGGGAAAGAATTCATCGACGGCGAGTTGCTCACGAACGAAACGAGACCAGGGCTTGTCGGAATTTAAGGCTTCAACCACGTAGTCCCGAAATGGCCAGGCATTGTCACGACCGACGTCGTGTTCATAGCCATGCGAATCCGCGAAATGAATCGTGTCCAGCCAGTGCCGCGCCCAGCGCTCGCCGTACCGGGGCGAATCCAGCAGTCGATCAACCAGATGTTCCCAGGCGGCTGGATCAGAGTCGTTGACAAAAGATTCCACTTCGTCCGGCGTTGGAGGCAGGCCGATCAAATCGTAATACGCGCGACGAATCAACGTCCTTCGATCCGCTTCCGGTGACGGCGTCAGGCCTGCGTGTTGAAGTCGGTCATGTATGAACGCATCAACAGGATTCTGTCCATCGCCAGCCGGCATTGCAGGTTGCTTCAGTGGCTTCAGCGACCACCAATCCAATGCCTGAGCATCGTTCGTTCCAGCGGGAGTCGCCTTCCGGTCATCAAACGCACCGGAGGCGATCCACTGCGTCAGCACGGCAATTTCTTCATCCGGAAGTTTTTCTTCCGGCATCTGCAGGTTCGGGTCCGAATGCCGAATGGCTTTGATGAGCAAGCTTTGTTCAACATCTCCCGGAATAATCGCGGGGCCTCGACCGCCTCCCGTTTCCCATCCGCTCCGCCAGTCCAGAGCAAGGCCACCTGCAAGTTCGTCTGCAGAGTGCGAATGGCAGCTGAAACAACGTTTGCGAAGAACAGGTTCGACGCGATCTCGAAAGTACGCCGCCGCGTCGTTCTCCTGCGCCATTCCAGAGGCCAAACAAATTCCAAACAGCGACGCGCAGCAAACCGCGATCCGGAACATGTGGACGGCAATTCTCGGGGTTCGAAATTCCATCAGGCGGGCCGCATACAGGAAGAACAGAGGCGGGGTAGCGCATGTGCGCCGATACGTGGGGTAAGCATCCTGCTTGCCATCATCAATGTTATCACGATCGCAAGCCGGACGCTTTCGTCACTCAGCATGACACGGCAAGAACATCGAGTCAACGCACTTTCGGGATTCCAGCCGGCTCGTGTCCAGCACGCTTTTCATTTGGTCATCGGACTCGGGCGATTTTTCGGCCCGCAGGTCGAGATGCCAATGGTTCTACTTCACGCGGTCCAGACTGAGGTACTTTCTGAGGCAACGTTTTCGATGTCCCTTCTCCCCCTGGCAAGGGGGAGAAGGTGGCCGACAGGCCGGATGAGGGGGCTGACTTGGTGTTCATATGATGAACCAGAAAACAGTGGATTCTTCCCCCTCACCCTAGCCCTCTCCCCCCGTGAAAAATGTGTCAAGTTGGAAAATCAATTGCGGGGGGAGAGGGGACAATCGCAAAAAATCCACAGCTTGATTTCTGACCGCGTGAAGTATAAAAGCCCGGCTTTTTCAAAAAGCCGGGCTTCTTCCGCGCGTGCTCCAAGTGTCGCGGTAAACTACTCCGGCAGGACCTCAGAAAAGAATCGTCGCCAGTTTCCGTGCATGATGGCTTCGATATCCGCTTCGACGTAGCCGCGATTGCGTAACAGATCAGGAATTCGCTGCAGGTCAGAAATGCGATCCAGATCGGTGGGCGTCTGTTCGATGCCAAAGCCGCCGTCCAGGTCGCTGCCGATTCCCACATGGCGAGCGTTCCCGGCCAATTGACAGATGATGTCGATATTATCAACTGCTCGTTCAATCGTCACCGTGGTTTCGCTGACGCCGCGAACGTATCCAGGCTGCAGCATAATCACATCGAACGCGATCCCGATCACACCGTTGCGTTCGATCACGGCTTTGTACTGCTCGTCCGAAAACTGACGCTGCCACGGAGCCAGGCGGCGAGAATTCTGGTGGCTGGCATGAATTCGTCCGTCGAAACTATCCAGCACCTGCCAGAACGCAACGTCCGAAAGGTGCGTCATATCGACCGTCATGCCCAGTTCACCGATACGCTTCAGCAACGGGATTGCATCGACTGCGAGTCCCACTTCGCACAAAGTTCCTCCACCATAGCGATTGGCACCATAATGCGTGAGTCCGATCGCCCGCAGACCGTGCTCGTAGAATTCATCAACCGTGTCGGGCACAAGCAACGGGTCGGCACCTTCCATTGTCTGAATAAAACCCAGCGGCACGTTTTCCGGAACCTTCATACAGTCCTGAAAGTGCTCCTCCAGTTCGCCGCGAGTTCGAATGGGACGCAGACAACCGGCCCGTTCCATCGCTCGATGCCAGGCGAGGTGCGCGTGAGCCATCGCGTAGCACGTTTGTGGCGATGTCCAGCCGAAGCTGTGATTGATTTCTCGTTCCTGCCGTGCCAAAAGAGTGGAGAGGCAAATTCGGATATCACCTCGCTGCAGTTCAGGGAAACTCAGAGTGCTGCCACAGCGACCCTTTTCCGTCATTCCGAGAGCCCGCTCCTGAGCCCTCAACTCAGAAACGTCACACCGCAGATCCCGATTCCAGTCCACGCCATTCAGGGCAAGATCCAGATGAGCGTCAAAAATCAGCATTGAATTCTCCGTTTTTTATGTGATGGGCGAGAACCGCGTTTCAGGAAGTCGGCGCACGGTCGTAGAAAATCCGTCGTCCGTCAATTCAATGACTCGGTATCCGGGCGGATCGGCGGCAAATGTCGGCTGACTGCCTGCAGGACTGAACTGGATGCCGGTTGCAGGCGTCGTGAAGATTTTTGCACCCGCGACCTGAGCCGCAAACTCATGATGCACATGACCGCAGCAGACAAGTTGAATTCTGGGTTCTGACGCAAACAGATCGTGCAACAGTTCTTTGCCGGAAAGACCGATTGGATCCATCCAGAGACTGCCGACATCCACCGGAGGATGATGCAGGAACAGGGCGACACGACTCGGTCTGATTGAGCGGATCTGTTGGCGAATCCATTCGATCTGATCGGACTCAATCAGCCCCGGTACCGCGCCGGGGACGTGCGTGTCCAGACCAAGACACAGCCATTCCCCGGCGGTGAACGAAAACGTGATTCGATCCTGCCCAAAGCCAGTGACGCGATCTCCGAACACAGATCGCAGCATCGTTCGATCATCATGGTTTCCCGGCACCTGCCACAGTTGATCGATCCACGGACTCAAAATCTGCCGCACCGCCTGGTAACTTTCCGGCAACTCGTCATGCGTATGATCGCCGGTGATGACGACATGGTCGAACGTCTCACCGGACGCCAAAATATGCCGCACGACGTCCTGCAGCAATTCCCGCGTCGGGATGCCCTTGAGACGCATGTTCGGTTCGCGGAAGACATGCAAATCGGTGAGTTGAAGAATGCGAGTTTTCATGTCAAGCCGGCCAAATCTGCGAACCACCATCAACCCGCAGAACCTGCCCCGTTACAAACGCTCCAAGCGGCCCGGCGAAGAATTCCACGACTCGCGTGACTTCATCGACCATGCCGATCCGGTCAAGCGTTCCTTCAGTCACCAGCCTTGTGTCTTCGACTTTGCGAGTCCCAAGGAAGCGACCGGTTCGCGTATCGCCTGGAGCAAGCGTATTGACGTTGATGTTATGCGATCGCAACTGTTCCGCCAGACATCGCGTGTACTCAACTACCCCGGCCTTGGCCGTTGCGTAGATCGAACTGTTTGGGATCCCCTTAAACGCTGAGATCGAACTCAGCGTGAGAATGCGCCCGGACTTTCGCGGCATCATCACGTGAGCGACTTCCTGGCACACCAGAATGGTGCTCAGCAGATTGCGATCCAGCACTGAGCGAATATCTTCCAGCTTAATATTCACGGCATCGTTTGGATTCGGCTTGCCTCCTACAGCGCCGATGTCTCCGCCCGCGTTATGGACCAGAATATCGAGCGGCCCCAGTTGAGCACACACATCTGCCACGACACGCTTCACCTGTTCTGCATCCGTCAGATCGCCCAGCACGCGACATGTTTGAACTCCATGTGTCGTCCCAATTTCCTCGGCAGTGGCACTCAGCGTTGTGCCTTCACCGTATTCCGCAGGTCCATGTTCTCGCATCCCATGCACGCCCACCTTGCAGCCCAGTGACGCCAAATGTTCCGCAAACGCACGCCCCAGGCCGCGCCCGGCTCCCGTCACCAATGCCACTTTGCCTTCCAGCAATCGATCCGCCATTTTCAAACCCTTTATGTCTTGTCGGCTGTTTCAACACCACGGTGAAAGTAACGTCCGCCAGGGAATCCATCAAACCGGGCCGATAGATTCCTGGGGACTTCGTGGAGAATGGCTTAACTTCGAGCTGGCGTCCGTCCGGTTCTGTGAAAACCGGGAGCTAGCGCTCTGCGGCTGATTTCAGTAACGACACATACTGACCGCTCGCCACTTATTCGACCACAACGCCACTGACGTCCCGAGGAGCCGGGTATTGTGGATTCATTTCCTTGAGCGTCTGGACGATGACACTTGTCACGACCAAATCGCGATACCAGTTCTGATCGGCGGGGACAATGTACCACGGACAATTTTCGGTGGAGCATTTCTCCAGCATGTCCTCGAATGCTTTTTCGTAGTCATCCCAGGACTTGCGTTTTTCGAGATCAGCCGGGTCAAATTTCCATCGCTTATCTGGTTCGTCGATGCGTTCCTGAAGCCGCTGTTTCTGCTCGTTCTTTGAAATGTGCAGGAAGAACTTTATGATGCGAGTTCCGGAGGCCGTGAGCATCTTCTCAAAATTGTTGATGAACTCATACCGAGGACTCCACACGGATTCCGGCACAATCTTGTGGACTCGCACGACCAGCACGTCTTCATAGTGTGATCGATTGAAAACGCCGATCATTCCGCTGGACGGCACGGCTTTGTGTATCCTCCACAGAAAATCGTGGGCAAGATCTTCGTCGGAGGGACGTTTAAAAGAGGTAACGACGACCCCCTGCGGATTTGCCCCATCAAACACCGACCGAATTGTGCCGTCCTTGCCGCCTGCATCCATGGCCTGGAGCACGACAAGCAATTTCTGTTTGCCTTCGGCGTACAGTTGGCTCTGGAGTGAGATTAACTCGCGGCGTTCGGACTCGAACAACTTTTCACAGGCATCACGATCGTTTTCGATATTCTTTCCGTCGGTCTCTGTTTTGCTCAGATTGACCTTGTCGTTTTTTTTGACGCGGTGTTTTTTGAAGTCAGGCATTTCCGGCAGTTCCTTCCAGTGAAATTGACGTGAGCAGTTGTCGAAGTTGCGGCAGCAGTTCGGTTTTCTCGATGATCGTGCGTGGTCGCGGCGAGTCGACGGCGACATTTGTGGTGTTGTCGCCAGTTGCAAGCGCGGAAGCAAAGACAGACATCCCGACGATGACAGATGTCGGCAATCGCGTACGAAGCAAGAAAAGACATTCAGCGACTTCGTTTTGTGGTTCATCCAGATCCATGATCGCCAACATGTTCTCGTTCATGTGATGAACGATTGTTTCCCGAATCGAACTGGCGGCCAGCGGCAGTATAGTCGCGTGACAACCGAATGATCCCAGAATCTCGCCCGCTGTTTTGCGAAGAACCGAATCGTTTGAAAGGACGATTGCCTTGCTAAACTTCAGCGGTTTGATTTGCGAAAGGAACTGACTGCGATGAGCGAAAATTTCTTCTCCAGCGGACATGGGAAACATTGGCTGGTCGCCAGCCTGAAACGCGGCAAGTTCCAGTTGAAGCAAGGCTGAAGCGGACGCGGCGGGGACTCGAAAAACCGCTGGCCAAAGTTCGTGACTGCGACCGTCAGCAGTACACCACGGACCGTAACAGCACAGAATTCGACCGAACAGTAATCGTCCGATCAGTGCATTAATCTCATCGAGTGCGAATTGATCTGAGTACGATTGCAGGACGACAACGAAATCGGCCGCCACGGATTCTCCCAGACCCGATTCCAGCGCGGATGACAGTGTTTCGTATTCGGCGACCACGTGAATCGCATCAGATTTTCGAATGGTCCGGATCAGGTCGCGGAATGCGCTGTCTGCATCGAGGCTGACAATGGCAAGCTCTGCGACTTTGAATGTCGTTTCGGGCATTTGGGATTATTTCCAAATAGGACAGGGGACAAAAACTTCAAAAATCGCTGCTGCCGCCCCTGCCGGGGCTGTGTTTAGCATCGAGCGTAAAATTACGGTCGGAAGTACGTCAGGCTTTTCAGCCTTACTTGTCGTGTTTCCATGTCAGCCTGGAAAGGCTGACGTACATTTATTCCCCCTATACTCGCTACGGCAAGCCATTGAGTTTCCTCAGCACCCATTCAGACGTCAACAACGCAAAGAAAATCAGAACTACGAACCAGTGATCCCACAGAGTGCGTTCGTGGAGCTTTTCTTCAGGACGGTCATTCGGCTTAATCAGTGAGACCAGTCGTTCGGCTTCATACGGTTCAACAAGGGCACCACTGGTCTGTTCCGCAAGTTGAGTCAACAGTTCGCGATTGCAGCTAACGTTCGCAAGTTCCTGAGACAGCTGTTTCCGGACGAGAACTTCACTCTGAATAGTGTCGTCCACTTTCAGGTTTCCGCCAGTAACACGAAGTTGCAGTTTCCAGGCTCCGGCAGCAAGCCGAGGCAGGCGTCCGGTGTAACGTTCGGGGGCATCCGCAGCAGGAGTTAACACCGTCACGTATTCTGATTGTGACGCTGAATCCTGATTGCCATCGCCCCCGGCAACAGGCGGGACAGATGGCGGCTCAGTCCGCGTGGCGAAGATCTCAACTGTGACGCCCGGCAGCTGTGGAATTAGTTTTGGATTCCACCGCACGAGCGCTTCGATCGATTCAGAATCATCGATCACGACATCTGACAGTAACATTCGCACGTTGTCATTTCCCGCAGCCGATTTGTTGCGCGCGGCCCAGCGAATCAGAGGTCCCCAAAATCGATAATGAAACTTGTCTCCGGCCCGCCACCGCCAGCGCCAAGTGCTGTCGATACCCATCCAGACGACCTGGCCGAAACCATAATCATGATGCACGATCGTTGGCTCAGGAGGAACATCAACACCAGGCACCGATGCCGTAGCCCAGACCGTGGCACCGGGTTTGGGGACGCCGCCGTAGATCCACGGGTGACCTGGTAAACTGGAAAGTCCGCTGTTGTGGTCGGTCGGATCGAGTGAGAGCTGAAACATCGGCAACGCGGCGGCATCGACTCCCAGCGTCAGACGAAAGGCGGATTGAGCGGCATCCGGGGGTGTCGCCAGGAGTTGTTCCGCAACACGCTGGCGAGTCTCCGTCACGGGCAGAAGTGATTTCAGTTCCGGTGCCATGAAAGCGTGAGGCATGGAGCTGCGGCCGGGGACAATCATGAGCGTCAGACCATCCCGTGTCACTGCCTGTTCGATAATCTCCCAATGGCCCGGTTCTATTTCCTGCGGGTTGACATCGCCGATGATCAGCAGGTCCGTTTTCGCGAGTTGCTCGCGAAGCG
>JBBQSE010000265.1:0-11371 GCA_038214195.1 Planctomycetales bacterium | reverse complement strand
CCTGCCTCCAGAGTTGAGAGTTGAGGCAGAGCCTCCGGACATTGCGTTCCAGGGCTGGAGCCCTGGAACGAGGTCGTTAAACGAACAAGGATTTTTTTATGAGCACAGTACAATCTCCCTCGCGATTCTTGAGGCGATTTGACGACGTCTGGGGTCGATTGCGACGAGTGAGCGGAATGAAGGCGGTCAGCGTCGGCATTCTGGTCACGCTCCTCGGCTTCACGGCGCTTGTGGTCAGTGATTTTTCACTGGAGCTGCCACTAATGCTGCGTCGTCTGCTGCTGGGGGCAGTGGTGCTCAGCGGGCTGGCAGTTGTCTTCGGTGCCGCAATGCAAATTGTTCGCTGGTGGAATGCCGGACAGGCGGCGGCCGAGATTGAACGCACGTTTCCGGAACTGGGGCAGTCGGTCCGCACCGCAATTGAGTTTGGTCGCATGAGTGAATCGGAACTGCAACAGGCGGGCATTGCCCCGGCACTGATGGAAAACCTGCAGAATCAAACGGACCGACGCACTCTGGCACTTGATCTTCCCGCGATCGTGCGAACCGGAACGCTGATTGCCACGGTGGGACTGGCCTGTTTTCTTACCGGCAGTCTGCTCACCGGCAGCGCCGTAAATGGTGAATGGAAAACGGCCGTGCAGCGATCACTGCTCGGCAACGCCGCATACACGATGGCGTCCGCGACATCCGGAGACATGATCGTGTTGCAGGGACAACCTGCTGTCTTGACGCTCGAACTTTCTGGCAGAGTCGATCGAGACGTGCAAATTCTGACACGTTCGTTGAAGACAGAAAAGACCGGCGAGCGGCAGGGTGTCAGCCCTCCGAGCAAATCCCCCGTGAACAGCATCCTGGATGCTGCGCACAGACAGCAACCAGCAACCGCAAACACACTCGGTGGGCTGACGCCCAGCCGCTCACCGGAAAGTATTGATTCCGAATGGACGGGCGTTGTCCTGACCGCGGCTGAGCTGAAAGATTCGTCAAAAGATTTGCGACGCTATGAAGTGAGTCTGTCGGACATCCAGGAGCCATTTGAGTATCGCTTTGAGGCGGGGCCAGCATCGACCGACATACACAAAGTGACCGTGCGATATCCACTGCAAATCGTCGGACATCGCGTCACACTGACACCGCCGGCGTACACTCAGTTGCCGGAAGCGATCCTGGAAGAACCAAGCTTTACGGCGATTGACGGGTCTGATGTGCGACTGGAAATTGTGCTCGATCGAGAACCTGTCAAAGCGGTCATCTTCATGCGTCCGGCGGGCAGTTTTGCGGCGGCCAATGCCGTTGCCACGGAAATCCCCCTGCAGATTAATGGATCAACACTTTCGACAGAAATGGTGATCACGGATAACTGGCGATACATCGTCCATGCGGTGGACGCCGACGGAGTGGAAGTGAAGTCGAGCGAAGCATCGATCCGAGTTCGTCACGATCAGGCTCCTCGTGTCTGGTTTGAAAAGCCGACGGAAGAGCTGGAAGTTCACACGCTGGCAGAAATCATGATGCGGGTTCGGACGTCGGACGACTTCGGCCTTTCAAATGCGGGGATTGTGTTTGAAATTAACAACGAATCCGCCCATACGCTGCTGTTTGAAGACTTTCAGAAAGCAATCGAAGAGGCTCAGCCGTCGAAAAAGGGGTCAGACCCTGTACACACTGCTTCTTTAGTGGCGAGCGAAGACAATGGAGAGCGTCAGGCACCTTTTTCGTTAGCTGCCCTCACCACTAACCGAGTACTTGAAAAACTTCTGCCACTGGAGTACTTCGAGCTGACTCAGCGCGACAGTGTCTCTTACTTTGCGTTTGCCGAAGACAACTTCCCCGGTGCAGCTCATCGCACAGAAACCGACTTGCGATTCATCGA
Source organism: Planctomycetales bacterium (assembly GCA_038214195.1). Classification (GTDB taxonomy): domain Bacteria; phylum Planctomycetota; class Planctomycetia; order Planctomycetales; family Planctomycetaceae; genus SXXK01. The sequence continues at coordinate 9,495 of JBBQSE010000265.1, read as the reverse complement.
CATTCGGCCATTTCGTCAGCGCTACGAATTGTACGAAGGCGAAGATGGAATGCCGCAGGCTGGCGGCGAAGAAATCATGGTGCTGGGCGATCTGATTCGTCGTGAACGCGCTCTGTTGAATCGCACGATCCGAGTGGCACAGCGTGTCAAGGCGGGCGGCAAACCGGAGACGGATACGAGCAATGCGCTGATTGAAGAACAACAGATCATTGCCGATGGTACGCTGCGATTCGCCGATTTTCTGGTGGAAAAGCAGTTTGGCGGTGAGGAACTGATCTATGAAGCTCATCAGGCCATGCTGGGTGTGATTACTTCGCTGGGCGATGGTCGTTTTGATGACGCCGTTGCTCAGGAACGCGATGCCATCAAACTGCTGGTTGAAGGACGCGATATTCTGCGAATCCTGATTCGGAAAAACCCACCCAAAAACCGCGCGGCACTCCGGGCGTTTAGCCGAATGGAAGCGCTAAGACTGCGACGACCGAAGTCGGATGCCGAAGAATTGGCTGAGCTGATTGAACGGTTGACTCAGTTGGAGAACGAAGAGCGAAGCGTGTCGACCAGTCTTGCCATGTCTATGAATCCAGGAGCCTCCGGCGATGTCCAGGCGTCGATCAAGGCGTCGATGAAGGGGACGAACAATTCAGGCGACTCAGAGACTCCAACGGACGATGATGCAGGTGCGTTACAATCACCTACAGAGCTTCGTCAGGAACTGGAAGAACGCCAGCATGCGGCGGCTCTGGAGGCACGTGATATCGAGACAAAAATGCAGCAGGTGCCGTTGATCACCGAACTCGCGCGGCAGCGAATGGCAGCAGCGGCGAAGACCACGGAATCTGCGGCGGAAGCGCTGACACGTGGCGACACGGCAGACGGGAAAGAACAGATTCAGCAGGCCGAACAGATGCTGGGAGAACTCCGTAGACAGGCAGAGGCTTTGTTGAAAGAAGAGATCTCTCAGCAGATCGCGGCGGCGCGGGATCTGGCAAATCGACTGGCTCAGCAGCAGTCTCAGCTGCAAAAGAAATTGAACGAACAGGCGAAGGCTCAGGCCGCGATGGCCGAGGGATCGCAGCCGTCTTCTCAGACCGGGACAAATGGAGCTGGAGGTCAGTCCTCAACGTCTCAGACGCCGGAAGAAATAGAGGCTGCCCAGGAAGCATTGGCTGAGACAGCAAGGCAACTGACTGAGGCTGGCCGAACGCTGGACGACGTCACGAAAGCGATCGCTGGCAGTGATCGCGAAGAGGATCAGGAATCTGCGGCTCAGGTCGGACGCGTGCGTGACGAACAGCAGGTGGCAAAGCAGGTCGAACAGATGGATCAGATTGCATCAATGATCGAGAAGGAAGATTTCTCCGGAGCTCAGGCAGCGGCCGGCGAATTGTCGGAGCGGCTGGTCTTAACGGCTCAGGAGCTGGAAGGCGTTCATCGTCGCCTGGTCGCGCCACGTCTCGCAAAACTGATGGAGCTGGAACAGAAAGCGCTGGGACTGGTTGAAAGACTCAAGGAACTGGAGACCGCCGAAGACGTCGCTTCCTGGCATCGAGCGGCTCAGGAATTGCTGGATGAGATTGATCAAAACAAGCTCGGTGGTCCCGCCGCCGAGGAATTGCGTGAGTTGCTGAAGACCAGTGGCGGTGCTTCGTCAAAGGTTGCCGAATCGTGGCAGGTCCAGAACGGTTACTTCGTGCCGCCGCAACAGTACCGCGCGAACGCATTGGCCGTGGCAAAATCTCTTCAGCAGCGAATTCAGGAAGTGTTTCTCGGAGACATGCAAAGCGACACAGGCGAAGCAGTGCCTCCGGAGTATGAACGCTTTGTGGAACGATATTATGAAGTGCTGTCGTCGGGGAAGGATGAGTTGTGACGACATTTGATTTTCTCCCACCGATATCCTTCAGTATGCTGGGGCTGTGCCTCGCAGCAGCAGCGGCGGTGTACGTCCTTTGCCGCTGGCTGTTTGGATCGGCAGAATCCATCGCCCGCCGCGGGCTGCTCACTGGATTGCGATGCGCGGTGCTGTTGGTGCTGGCAATGCTGTTTCTAAATCCGGTGAGAATCACTGAAGTCCCCGGTGACATTGATCGGCCGGAAATGTTTTACGTTCTCGATTCTTCCGCCAGCATGCAGATGGGCAGCGGCTCGAACCGCTGGGACGACGCGTTGAAGATGATTGACGAGGCGGAAAAATCCACCTCAGACGACGTCGGAGCCAACATCCGCATCTTTCGCTTTGGCCAGCGTTTGTCGGCCGTGTTGTCCGAACAGCAGCAACTCGCACAACAGCAGCGTCGTCAGGAAGCAACTGCCGCAGATGATGATCCCGCCGCACCAGTCGCCAAACCGTCGTCCGTGAATCAGGCGATCCCGCTGGACCAGATTCAGCCGGTTGATGCAGACAGTCGATTGTTGCAGGCGCTGCGCCAGCTTCCAAGCCGATTTGGACGCAAAGCTCCGGCGGGAATCGTGCTATTCACAGACGGTCGAGTTCGCGACCCTGAATCCGTTCGGGAAGCGGCGGCATCGTTTAGGGAACTCGGCGTTCCGGTCCATGTTGCTCCGCAGGGAAACATGTCGGGCGGCGGTGACGTGGCGGTTGTAGGTGTCGTGGCGCCTCGACGAGTTCGCAAATTCACCGAAGTGGATATTCATGTGTTCCTGCGGAGTTATGGGTACGATGGTCGCACCGTTGAGCTTTCGTTGACAAGTCCCGGCGAGGATGGAATCAGTCGCGTGCTGAAGAGTATGCCCGTGCTTTTGCAAAGCGGTTTTCAGTCGGCGACACTGATGTTTCAAACCGACGCGAAGACTCGCGATCTGAAGATTGCGTTGACCGCCTTCCCTGACGAAGTGGCAACGAATAACAATTCCTTCAAAACAGAGATCGCGATTGACCGGACCAAGATTCGAGTGCTGTATGTGGAGGGCAGTCGGCAGCCGCAGCGATCTGTTCTTGAAGGCAGCGTGCGGACGATCGTCGGGCCATACACCGATTTTCAGCGAGCACTGACGGAAGATCCGGACATCGAATGTTCGGTCATCTCCGCAGCCGGGGGTATTCTGCAGCGGACTTATGAAGGCAACAGTGGGTTCGGTTCGCGAGGTTTTCCTGCCACGAAGGCAGAGCTGTCCGCCTTCGACGCGATTGTGCTGAGCGATGTGCCATCAACGTTGTTTGAGAAAGAGCAGTTGGAGTGGATTCACGAATGCGTGGCCGAACGTGGTGCGGGATTGCTGATGACGGGAGGTGAGTTTGCATTTTCCGGCGGCGAATGGGACCGGACTTCGATCGCCAGCCTGCTGCCGGTGACACTGTCGTCACAGGGCGATGACTGGAATTCGGACGCGAGCGTCGTTTTGACGGTCTCTGATCAGGAAGCGGCGCATTCTGTCTGGAGGCTGCGAGAAGATGAACAGCAAAGACTCGCCGCAATCCGGGCGTTTCCCGAAGTCCAGGGCGCTCATGCGGGACTGCGGGAGAAGCCGGATGTGGGAGTCGTTCTCGCAACAACCTCGTCAGTTCCGATGCCGACACGTCCTCCGTCCGGTCTTGCCGGTCTGCCGGGACTTCAAAATAGCTCAACGCCGCCTGGCGAAACAACGACGACCAGTGCCCAGCTTCTGCCGGTGCTGACGGTCGCTCAGGTGGGAAAAGGTCGCAGCATGGCGCTGGCAACGTCGATGACGGCACCGGGAGCGACTCGCATGATTTCGGAATGGGGTAGCGAGAAAGGCGGACTCTACGGTCGCTTCTGGCGAAACGCGATTTACTGGCTGACAGAAAGTTCATCCGTCGGTCGTCGTCGTCTGTTGGTCACGGCAGACAAGCGGTACTACAGTCCGGGAGAACAACTCCGCCTGCGAGCATCGACGTTTGATGAGCATTCCGCAGCGACTCAGGATTATCGCATTGTGGCGATGCTGGAGCCTCAACAGTTGAGTAATGACGAATCATTTTACTCGCCGATTCGCTGGCCTGGAAATCTTGTTCGCGAAAGCGGTGAAGAAGGTCCACTGATTGCCTGGGGTGAAGAATTTGACCTGCCAAAATCAGGTGGCCCGACAAAGATCGCGGCTGGCGGCTATGAGATCGAACTGGAACTGGCGGACGCGCTGGAATCCGGTACGGCAAGTCAGGCTCTCCGGTTCGAATTGACAGCCTACGAAGATTTTACGCAAGTCGATAGTTCGTCGCTTGATATCCAGATTCTTCACGATCCGTTTGAGCAGCAGAATCCTTTCCCAGATCACGAATTGCTGACCGATGTCGCCACTGCGGCTGGTGGAAAAGTGCTCCAATCGTCAAAACAACTCGCCTCACTGATCAGCGATCTGCCGACGATTCAGGCGAATTCCGAGTTCCGTCGTCAGCCCGCCTGGAGCCGCTGGTGGTTGATGATAACACTTCTGGGGTTGCTTACGGTAGAATGGTTTTTCAGGAGGTCCGTCGGTTTGGCGTAAACAGTTGCGGGACAAGATTCTCGTTCCGAGGCTCCAGCCTCGGAACACACTGCTCCGGAGGCTCCTGCCTCCAGAATCTACTGGCGAGGCAGGAGCCTCCGTGCATCGCGTTCCAGGGCCGGAGCCCTGGAACGAGAACATGATTCATTTTTTAAGGTCTCATTGGACACAGGTCACAATTTACATGGCTCGAAAACCTAAAGACGTCACGGAAGCGGAACTCGCCATCATGCAGTTGCTGTGGGAGCAAAGCGTTCTCACGGTGCGAGAACTTGCGGAGCAGTTGTACGGCGACTTCGGTCCGTCACAGAATGCAACAGTTCAGAAACTGCTTGATCGACTGGAACATAAGGACTGCGTCAAGCGTGAACGAGGTACCTGGCCGCATACGTATCAAGCCGTCATGCAGCGCTCGGATCTCATTACGCGGCAATTGCAGGAAACGGCCGACAAACTCTGCGATGGGTCCCTGACGCCCCTTTTAACGCACCTCGTGAAGACAAAGACTCTGTCCAAAGACGAACGTAAGTCCCTGCGAAATCTGCTTGATGAACTGGATGGGAAAAGGAAATGACGCTGGAATTTTCTTGCGATTGTCCCCCTTGCTTGGGGGAGAAGGGACATGGAAAACGTGGCCTTTGAAAGTACCTCCGTCTGCGCCTCGTGAAGTATAATCTGAAAATATCATTAGTTGGACAGCGCCACTTTGGGTCCAATTGTAGCCCGAAGCGTCAGCGAGGGAACGAGTTGAGGAACAATCCCTCGCTGACGCTTCGGGCTGCAAAAACTCTCGGTTTTCGCCAAAAGTGGCGCTGTCCAATTAGACATCTATCCATGCTGACCACACTCCTCGAAACATTGCTGTCAAATGCGGTCACCGTCACGGTGCTTGCGGTTGTCGTCTTTGCGCTGGCCAAATTCATTCGGCATCAGGGCATTGTGCATGGATTGTGGATTGTCGTTCTTGTGAAGCTGATCACTCCGTCGATCATTGCACTGCCGTTTGCCATTTCGATCGACAGCTCGTGGCTGCGTGTCAGTACCAGCGGTGTCTTTGCGTCGTTTACATATGCAGGCGCGGCGACGGAACGGTCGATTGCCGATGGGGTTGCGATAGTTTCCGCAGAAATGGACAGCGTCGCGACGCGCTCTTCCGTCCTGATTGCGGAAGATGACCGTTCTGGCTCGATGGCCTGGCAGGTGTCATCGCTGGTGACTGAGCAGTCATGGAGTCATCTGCTTGTATCGGTGCTCATTCTGATCTGGCTGCTGGGGACTTGTGTGTACGTCACCCTGCTACTCGCGCGTTACGTGCGATTCTGTCGATTTCTGAAGCACAACGAACAGGTCAATGAAGAACTGATCAGTGAAGGTTATGACCTTGCCTACAAGATGGGTCTGAAGCGACCACCACGCGTTCGAGTTCTGAGTGGTGCCTTTTCGCCGATGCTGTGTGGTCTGGGTCGGGGGCTGACACTCATTTTACCGCTTGACCTTTTGCATCGGCTGACGCCGAGAGGCCGTGCGACGTTGATTGTGCATGAGTTGGCTCACTATTCGCGCGGCGACTACCTTGTGCGAGTTCTTGAAACGGTTGTGACCGCCTTGTACTGGTGGCATCCGGTCGTGTGGTGGGTTTGCAGAGAACTGGAAATTGTCGAAGAAGATTGCTGCGACGCGCGGGTGGTTGCCGAATTTCCGGGTGAGCCACGGCACTATGCGGAAGCCATTCTGGATGCGATCGACATCCTGTGCGAACGCTCCGCCGTGATGCCGCCGCTGGCCAGCGGGCTCGGTGCGGCTCCTTTGTTAAAACACCGATTAACTCGCATCATGACCGAAACGCCGGTCCCCGTGACGACTCGCAGGGGGTACGTGACCGTGCTCGCCTGCGGCGCGATCGTTCTGCCGCTGCAAATGATCCACTTTCGACCCGAACCGGCTCTCGCTGCGGTGAATTCCGTCGATGCAGCGGTTCAGCACGCCGGGCCGGACGATGCAGCAGATCTCGTTTCGGATCAACAGCTTGACGATCTGTTTCGACGGTCATACTGGTGTCGTGTACACTCGCCAAATGGAAACTGGTCTTTGCTGGTCAATGAAGATCAACCGTGTCGGCTTGCGTCATTTGCCGAGCGACGCATTGCGGAATTGCCGGATTCGTTGATTTCCTGCGTTGTCTTCTCGCCGGATTCACAGTTCCTGGCTGCTGGCACGAGCGATGGTCGAGTGCTCGTGTTCCGCGCGCCGGACTGGCGTCTGGTTCGTAAGACAAACGTCGGTGCAGCGGTGAAAGCGATTGACTGGTCATCGAAGGCAGATCGACTTGCCGTATGCACGGACGCTGGTGATGTGCGCGTTCTGAATGCGGAGCGACTGAACTGCATTGTGATGCGTCGGCTTTCATCGACGGCACTAAACTGTCTGAGGTTTTCTCACGACAGCAGGACACTGATTGTGGGATGCGGAGACTGGAAGACGGAAATGGATTCCGCGCTGCTGATCATCGATTCAAGCACTCTGCGATTAACCGCCGGCGCTGATCTGGTGTCTCCTGTCGTGTTTGCTCGGTTTGGCCAGCGCGAAGACGAATTCATAACTTGTGACTGGAGCGGCCAGTTGACGCTGTGGAGTTTGCCCGATCTGATGATACTCAGCTCTCAATGGATTCCCAAAGACAACGTTGCGCCAATGGCGTTTTCAGTCCAGGCGGATGACAACGGGCAGATGCGGGGTGCGTTTTAACTCGTCTGCGCGAGGCGAACGCGATTGCGAGAATTGCAATGGAACCATACATGAACTCATCCTGTGTTCGACTGAAGTTATCTGCGACGATGCGGTTGGTGCTGTTCGCACTGTCGATGCTGATCTCATTCCTTCATGGAACGACTGTGCCCGCCGATGAACGAGCGACGGCGGACACTGCTAAATCCAGCGGTCGGCGAATCGCTGTGATCATCGTGGGGCATCCCGGTGACAATGAACATGTGGAAATGTTCCGGTCTGCGGTAGCGAAGATCCGCAACGGAATGGTGGAGCACTACGGCTTTCGGGCGGAAGACATTCACGTCTTCACGGGCGATGGCGAAGAGGAAGACGCAGCCACAGTTGCGGAGCAAACGGCCGAGCGGAATGCGGATGGCACCACAGGAGCAGAGTCAGCATTGCCATCTGACGACGTGCTTGATTCAACGGCTGCGGGTCCTCCCGCGAAACCAGCCACGCGTGAGTCGATTGCCACAGAACTTCAGCCTCTGAAACCCACGGTCAGGGCGGATGACAGCCTCTATGTCATTGCGATGGGACACACACATTTTGAAGCCGGTCTGGCATGGTTCAATCTTCACGGTCCGGACGTCCAGCAGACACAATTTGCTGAATTCTTTCAGGGCTTCAAGGCGAAGGAACAGGTATTTTTCGTCACAATCCCATGCAGTGGCTACTACATACGAACATTGTCTGGTCCAGGGCGATACATCATCACGGCGACCGAGACGGATCTGGAAGTCAATGAGACTCTCAGCCCGCATGCCCTGGCAGATCTATTCTCCGCAGACCCGGATGTGAAGTGGGATCTGAACTCGGACAAGCAGTTGTCCCTGCTTGAATTTTACATTGCGTTGTGTCAGGGTGTTGCCGATCTTTACAGCGACGAGACCCTGATCGCCACCGAACACGGTCTTCTCGACGACAACGGCGATGGTCGCGGCTCCGAGCTTCAGCAGCACTACCTCTCTGAAGATCAGGGGGGCCTGCCGAAGAATCGCCAGCGTCGAATCCTGACCGAAGGCCGCGACGGTGCGGCGGCCTCTCGACTTCAGCTACTGGATTTGTGACACATTGCACTTTCACAGGGTTGCCCGTTTGCGGTTTGACCACAATCACAGCCGTACGACCGCACGGTCTTTATGGACGCGAGATTCAGTGGATATTGAATCAACAATCGTCGATCAAGAGAATTTAGAGATCGCTTTGGTGGGGAAATCATCGAGTTGCCCCGGATTGCGAATTACCGGCAATCTGGCTTTCACGATGCGTGATGTGTTGAGCGACGCAGCCTCGACATGCAAACTTCACGAATTTGTCGAAGTTCAATTGCCGCGTGTTCAACACGATTGGGCTGCAGTTGATACTGAAGAGCTGCACCTTGAAGTCTGCGGACGAATGCGCTTCGCAATGTACGGTCGGCCGAAGTGTACCGTCCCGAACCTGCACCGAGATGTCGGTGACGGAGACAGAAGGCCCGCCACCGAGCGACTTCCAAACGGATTCCTTGATTGTCCAGAGAGTTCGCAGATATTCAGATTCATCAGCATCCCGAGCCATGTTTCGAAACGCATGATCGTCGGGATGTTCGACCATGGAGCGCAGGGCGGCTGTGTGAATCGGCTCGACGATTTCCACGTCCACTCCAAGGGGATGAATCCCACTGGAGATCGCCAACGCGGTGATCAGCCCGGAATGAGACAGGCTGATCTGGCGAACTTCCTGATTGTCGTTCGACACGACCATCGGTCGACCGGATGCGTCTGTGACAAATCGCACTGCTGGGGACTTGTCGTCGATTTCCCTGCGGAGGACTTCGCCCACCGCGACGCGACTCATCAGAAACTGCCGCTGCTTCTCCACAGTTCGAAATCGTTGCCAGCGACTTAGATCATTATCGGTCAGTCGCAAATCCGGGGGCAGGTTCGATGGGTGCAGTAACGCGCGCCCAGACGCTCCTTCGTCCAGCGCCAGCCACAGGTTGCAGTTCGACAACATTGCAAACGGGCCAGCGAATTGAAGTTCAGACGTTATGTTCGCGGTCATGGCGAATCTACGTTATCGCCAGAAGTGCCTCGCTCTTCAGGCAGTGGAAACGAACACAGTAATTCCACCAAATCCGACGTAAATGCTTTTGTTTGCTTCATCGTCAGAAAATGTGGCGAGGTTCGCATCGCCAAAGCGATTCGCTGATTCGTCTCGCAGGTCGAAATACTCACGGGAACCGGATCAGCAGGCGGAGCAAATCCAGTGGAGGCTTCC
>JBBQSE010000264.1:0-11413 GCA_038214195.1 Planctomycetales bacterium | reverse complement strand
CGCTTTGAAGCGACGAGCAAAGAAAGGAGCCGCCAGACGGACGATGCGATGATCGGGGCGATGCCAGGCGATGAACACTTCGCCTCCGGATGGACTTGCAACCTTGCGAAATCTTACGAACGCTTTCATCTTATGCACATCGCGAGTGACCGATTTTTGCATCAAGTAAAGTAAGTGAATGTCGTCATCGGTGACGTCCTTCAACAGATGCGATTCGCCATGCGTGAGCCGCCACAACACGCGATAAAGCAAATGCCAGCGGTCGCTGCGCCGATGACAGGCGACTTGGCGGGCCATGTCGAGAAACGCGGGCGGGACGTTGTAGGATGCAGCGCGCGTCGAAGATAGCGGTTCCCGTGCGACCTCATCAAACAGAGACGGTTGTTTCGCTTCGGTTGAAAAGTGTACTTCCTCGGGAGCGGTCCCGGACGACAACAATCGTCTCGCCGAATCGCGCCATTGTTCAAAAGTTTCGATGCAGGTGAATTGCGTCAATGTAAGCACCCATGTCCAAATTGCTTGATAAAACTAGTCGATCATAACCCGATGCGTAAGCGAGGGATTTACCGTAAAATCCCTCGCTTACGCATCGGGTTGCGAGAATGCGGCGCAACGAATTATTCATGCGTGCCTACACCTCACCGTCGAGTGCTGACTGAGCCGTGTCGAACAGCATCAACTGTCGATTTTTCGGTTTCGCTTTCCCGAGCAAGTCGATTTTGTCGAGATTCACCAGACTGGGGTTGTGGTCTGCCGTGAGCACAAACAGCTTGGTCCGATTCCACGCGACTCGCAACTTCTTCAGGTCTGCAATCCGCAACGATTTATAGGCACGGATCTCAAGAATTCGTTTGACGTTCCTGACGCCAACGCCAGGAATCCGCAGCAACTCTTCGCGGCTGGCGCGATTTACATCGACCGGAAAGTATTGTCGATTCGCGAGCGCCCATGCAAGCTTCGGATCAATTTCCAACGACAAATTCTGGTCCGCTTCGGTGACAATTTCGTTTGCATCAAACCCATAGAAGCGGATCAACCAATCGGCCTGGTACAGGCGATGCTCGCGAACAAGTGGCGGTGCTAGACCTGGCAATCGAGCGTCGGCGTGTGGGATTGGGCTGTACGCAGAATAGTAAACTCGTCGCAATCCCTGGCCCGTGTACAACTCGGAAGCTGTTCTAAGTATTTCAACATCCGGCGTCGATGTCGCTCCCACAATCATCTGTGTGCTCTGACCGGCAGGCGCGAAAAGCGGAGCTTTAAAGCCAGCCTTTCTGTCATCTTTGGATTCCACAATTTTGTCTCGTATGACACTCATCGTATCCACGATTTGTAGCTTCTTCTTTTCCGGTGCCAGTTGGTACAGATCACTCTCCGTGGGCAATTCGATGTTGACACTCAGGCGGTCCGCCCAACGCCCGGCTTCATCAATCAATGCCTGCGAAGCGTTCGGGATCGTCTTCAGATGAATGTATCCGCCATAGCGGTGTATTTCGCGCAGTGACTTAGCGACTGCGATGAGTTGCTCCATCGTGTAGTCGGAGCTTTGGATAATTCCGGAACTCAGAAACAACCCTTCGATGTAGTTCCGTTTGTAAAACTCCATCGTCAGCGACACAACTTCCTCGACTGTGAATCGTGCTCGCGGTGTGTCACTGGAGATCCGATTGACGCAGTACTGACAATCGTAGATGCAGTAGTTTGTCAGCAGAATTTTCAGCAGGGAAATACAGCGTCCGTCAGGAGTGTAGGAATGACAGATACCCATTCCTTCGGTTGATCCAATCTCGCTGCCCGCGCGTGTCTTCTTCGACCCACTGCTCGCGCAGGAAGCATCGTATTTTGCAGCATCCGCCAAAACCGCCAATTTATCGCGAACGTCCATAAGAGCCAGTTAAAAGATAGGTTCAGTGAAGTGGTAGATGCCAACCGCAAGACGTAGCACTTGTTAACGCCGAGTCTGCCGTGTAACGGCAAGTTGATCCGGGTTGAAAGCGAAGGCACTTCGAATACCGAAATCCGGCAATCGCGGACTCGAAACTTTGAGACTGGACAACTTGCATTTGCTTGCGCGATGTGACCGCTCAGGCGCCGCCACTAACTTCCTCTAAGCATTCGCGTCGTGTTCGATAGCAATTCCAAACTGCTCATGTTGTCCTGAATCGGGACCCTCAGCGCCAATCCTCCCATGCCAGGAGCGACCGGCAATAGAAGTCCACTCGGCCCGATCGCACGGCGGATTGCGATGTAGGAAACAACTATCGAGTGCCCGGTGTCGGACGCATTTGGGAGAGGCATCAGGATGAGAACTTGCTGGACAAAAAGGGTTTCAAGGTTTTATGCAATCCTGGACATGAAGTTAGCCGTGTTCGGCTATGTCTGGCTGTTTCCCGGTGAGGGTCGCGACTCCCATCTTCAGAATCGCAACCACGCGGTTGTTTTTCGTGTCGCAGTAGTGCGCGTCAATTGGAACAATCTTCTCTTTGCAAGGGATAGTATATCCGTCTGGTATCACTTAAACTCGCGATTGATTTTTTGCTCTTTGCTTAGCACGTCGCACCTTCGCAAGTTCACGGCCAGTTGAACAGAGCACTCAACAACATTTCCAGACCTACACCAAAAACAGCAATTCTTGTTCCTGCAAGTCAGCAAGTTTTAAAATTCAATAGGGTATCGCGATAGATGACATCAGTGCTCAATTCAACATTCTTAATTTTGTTGGGTGTGCTGGTTGGTGGCTCGCTGCTATCGCTGAGTACCAATCCGCACTGGTTCATTCGTGCCTGGGATTTCCCTCGATTGCAAATTATCGTGGTCGCATGGATGTCAACATTCGCGATTGCTCTGACGCTCTGGCTTGGTCCTTCCGGTGGCCGTGGCGCATTCTGGACTGCGTTCGCGATCACGATTAGCCTCAGCTGCTGGCACGGATTCCAGATTTTCCCCTACACACCCCTCGCATCGAAACAGGCCAGGTCCACCGCGACGCATCAGAAAATGCATCATCGCAAAGACACCTCAACGCTACGAGTGGTGATCTCCAACGTCGAAATGGAAAACGATCAATATGATCTTTGGATGAAAACGATTCGCGATGCCGATCCCGACGTTCTCATCGTTCTGGAAGTTGACAAGAAATGGGTCGCTGCCGTGAGTTCGTTGTCCGCCGAGTTCCCTGAACAAGTCATTGTTCCGCAGGACAACTGGTACGGGATGATGATGTTGTCAAAATTGCTTATGGTCGATCAAAAAGTCCGGTATTTGGTGCAAGATGACATTCCCTCGATCGATGCGCACGTGCGAATGCAGGATGGCCACCTGATGAGAGTCGTTGCTGTCCATCCGCGACCGCCCGAACCGTTGCGAGGCAATGACGCGACCGCTCGCGATGCCGAATTGACATTATGGGGTTTGGAGTTGGCCGCTGAACCAGCCCCAAGGTCATCGGTGGCGACCTTAACGACGTCGCCTGGTCATCGACGACGCGACTTTTTCTGCGCACGAGCGAAATGCTCGATCCACGACTGGGCCGAGGAATGTTCAATACATTCCATGCCGAACGATTTTGGATGCGGTATCCGCTGGACCATGTTTTTGTCTCGCCGCACTTCACAATTTCCGACGTGCATCTGCTCCCGTTTGTAGGTTCAGACCATTTTCCAATCCAGATCGATTTGTGTCACGCGCCCGAAAGAAGGCAGGAACATGAAGTGATGACGGCGGAAGAGGGCGACGACGAAGAAGCCAACGAGAAGATCGAACGAGCGTTAGACGATCGCGGCACGAACGGCGAAGCGGTGAACGATGAAGGCCTTTCGGGCAATCGCGCAGCTACGTCATCCGGCAATTGATCAGATTCCTGCTCGCCTTCCGAATCAGACATCAGCCTGCCTGCCAAAACAACTATGTCCACAGCAGCACTGCCATTCCACCCAGAGCGGCGACAACTAAGGCAATCACCGTCACGTACATCACCGTGCGAGGATATGCGTCGGCAGGCCCCTGGCCGGGATAGGAATCCATCGTCACGTGCGCTTCATCTGCCGCAACAGCCGCTGAGATAATAGTGAGGAGATCCAGATGCTTCTCAGTCCCATCAATTTTCCAGGAAGCTATTGCAGTCGCCGGAAGCTGACCAGAGTTGGCAATATCGGAAGAAAAAAAGGACAACACGCCCCGGTCATGTTCCCCCTCCGAGCGGATTGCGCTTAATGGTGAAGTTTCGCCAGGAATGGTGAGTCGGACGGCTTCTTCGAGTTCTTCGAGTGTCGAAAACTCTGCCTGAACGATATCCAGCCGCATCAGCCCCGCATCATCGCCCGAGGTGTAAACCACAAGCCGACCTTGCTCCCAGTGTTCTTCAATTGCCAGTGACTGAGTTGCGGTCTTAGAATCGGTCGAAATCGACATGGCGGTCTCCAATATCAAGTATCGATACAAGCAAATGGTGGATTGTCTTCGAATCTGTGCAGGAGCAACTCCTATGCCCAAAGTAGGTCAGTCGAGGCAGCCTTGTAAATTCTTGCGACGTCATGCCGGACAATGAACGCTTCGATTGGCCTCCCAAAGGTACTTAGAAAGGAATGTCCAGTTTTACGGGCTGACTCACCAGAAATCTTGCCAAGGCCCGCTACAGATTTTGGCGTTCTGCCTTACAATCCCATTGAGCGAGTTGTCTGGATGTTTCTCATGATTCTCTTTCTTCCCGTTTCGTAGTCCCGCAGCATCACCGGCAAATCCCGGAGTGTGGTGACGCATGTCGGGGGAAATGTAAACTTCATAGGCTTCTTCAATTTTTCATGCTGAGTTCACCTCGATTTATCCTGGGGACTATTCTGCCAGGTGATAAGCAACAGACTGATCGGTGAACGAGCAGCGCGTCGTCCAAACGGCCGGGATGTCGATCCGACAAATGTGTCCCTCTAAAGATTGGACAGCGAATGGAACGTCTTGCGGAACAAGTCGAAGAGGCCCCCACTTGGATTTTTCTACATTCAACTGCGTCGCGTCGCCCTGCGATTTCGCGAATTAAGAAGCGGCCCGGTGGATGCAGCGGCAACCCCGTCGTCTGTGAAACTTTCGACATTTGAGCATACGATCTAAACGTTGGCACGACCTTTGCATTTCGCTTTGTCGTGTGCGTTTTCAATGACACTTGAACGTTCGGCAGAGGTCGTTCAACGCCTCATCAGAAACACGCACGTGAGCCATGTGACAATTTCTGTTTTGCAAAGGAGCACTCAATGCGGGTCATGACTTTTGTGATAGGCTGTGGCCTATTTTGTCTCGGGTGCGATTCACCCGGCGGTACGACGGCGCGGGATAACACGGTCGTCAATAAGCGCGACGCGGACGGACATTCTGTAACGCCGATGGACCAGTCGAACACACAGGCGGACATCGATCAGGTCGCTCAGATTCGATCTCGGGTGTTAGAGATCAAGGATCTGTCTGTCAGCGGTCGCAATGTAAAAATTGTAACCGATGGTGGCAAGGTGGTGCTGCGCGGTCCAGTGGCTTCGGCTGCGGAACGAGCTGCAATTGTTGAAGTGGCCAATAAAGTTGCCGGGAGCAGCAATGTTTCCGATCTACTTGAAGTGGCAAAGTGATGATCATCAGCCGATGAACTGGAAGAGTTGATTCCGCGTGTGAATCAACTCAAGAACCCAACAGGCACTTACTAATCCAAAAATTCAAGTGAGGAAAAACAATGACTACTCAGACCAAACTTAAACGCGAAAATGAACAGGCCGTATTCGGGATTGTCGTCAACCGCACCAAGGCTGTAAGCGTCGTGGAAAGTCTCCGCTCAGCCGGATTCCGCGATTCTGAAATCTCGATGGTAATGTCAGGTGGTGTGGACGGAAATATCGGGGTGGAAGGAAACACCAAAGCTCCTGAAGGTGCCACCGCCGGTGCGAGCAGTGGATTGCTTCTCGGTGGTGCGCTCGGCTGGATGGCGGGCATCGGCGCTCTGGCAATCCCTGGCCTGGGCCCATTCATTGCGGCTGGTCCGATTATGGCAGCGCTCGGTGGTGCCGCAATCGGTTCCGCTGCGGGCGGATTGACTGGTGGCTTGATTGGCATGGGATTTTCTGAATATGAAGCCAAAGAGTATGAAGGCTGGCTGAAGGACGGACACGCATTGATCTCCGTGCGTGTGGCCAACAGCGATGAAGTCGATCTCGCTAAGAAGATTTTTGACGATGCGGGTGCGGATCACATTTCCGTTAAAGGAGTGGTCGACGCCAAATAACTGGTTGCGCCGACTGACTATTGAAAGGAACTTATCATGAAAACGTTGAGAACATCACGTGCTGGCAAGATCAAGTACGGAATTCTGGGTTGGCTGATTGGACTTCCCATACCGATCGTGATCATCCTGCTTTTTGTACGAGGGTGCGACTTTTAAATTGTTAGCATTCACTTCTGGCGATTCAAACTATTTTGACCAGGGAGAATTTTCTCATGAACAATGAAGACTTTGGCTGACGCATTTTACGACGAGCTTCGTGATATTCTGAGTGCCGAAAAGCAACTACTGAAGGCTTTGCCGAAGATGGCTAAAAAGGCCAGTTGCACTGATCTGCAACAGGCGTTTGAAGACCATTTGAGAGAAACCGAGCAACAGGTCCAACGCGTGGAACAGGCATTCGAGGATACAGGAAAAGCCGCCCGTGCGAAGACTTGTGAAGCGATGAAAGGGTTAATTAAGGAAGCGGAGTCCGTGATGGAGGAGGATGCTGAACCGGCTGTGATGGACGCGCTGTTGATTGCGTGCGCTCAGAAGGTCGAGCACTACGAAATCGCGACCTACGGCACCCTCTGCACATGGGCCGAAGTGGTGGGATACGAAAATGCTCTGGAACTTCTGAAACAGAACATTGACGAAGAAGAAGCGGCAGATGAAAAGTTGACCATGCTCTCCAAATCCATCAATGCGGCAGCGCAGGCGGCAAATTGAGCATCGTTCGACTAAATGGGTGCCGTGAGCTGGGCTCTCCGGATTGCAATTTTCCATCGAAAAGCCAAATTCTGGCGACGCCAGCCGTTTGGAAATCTGACAGTGCTTTGCAGGCCAACTTCTACCGAGGAGTTGGCCTTTTTCAATGACTTTTGCGTGGTTCTTTCGGAGTTGCTATTGTTGCGAACCTGAGGAATCGCTGTAATTCCCGGCGGCAAGCGAACTGCATGGATGCTCCAGCTTCATATCGAGGTGTTCGACATGATGTCGAATACTTGCCGTGAAAGAATGGAAGTATGGACTCTTGGGGAGTCCTTACACGAATTCCGTTCGGATTCAAGGAAGGGGACAACGTCGTAAAGATGTGTTTCCGTGAAAAGGAGTTCTCACTGTGCTAGTGCTTTCTCGTAAACTGAACCAGACCGTTCGATTTCCAAATTTGGGCATCAGCATCGAATTAGTCCGTGTGGCCGGAAACACGGTTCGCGTCGGGATTGATGCGCCAGACGGAGTGCTGATCCTGCGCGGCGAATTGGCCGACGACGCATCAGATGTCTGTGACGGCAGTGCGCAGGCTGAATCGCAACGGAACTGGCGACACGACCTGCGAAACAAACTTAACAGTGCAAATCTGGCCCTGGAAGTTCTGCAAAAACTCCTTGATGCAGGCCGTATGGCTGAAGCGGAAAAGACGCTAAAAATCGCGATCTCAGCGTTGTCGGCACTCGATCAGATTTCTTCCCGCAGGTTTTCAGAGCCGAAAGTCAGTGAAGAACCGACCACCGTGCCGAGCGTCAAACGCCGCCGTGCACTGATCGTCGAAGACTGCGCGAATGAGCGCGAACTGCTGGCCGGATATCTGCGACTGTGTGGATACATTGTCGATGTCGTCGAAGATGGCGAGGCGGCAATGAAATACCTTGCTGAACATCAGCGCCCGGACGTCGTGCTTCTCGACATGAACATGCCGCGGCTGGACGGGCCACACACGATCGACGCGATTCGCAGTAACCCGGCTTATTCCGAACTGAAACTGTTCGTCGTCAGCGGCCTTGACCGTGAAGCCGTGAAACTATCGACGGGCGACCGCAGGATTGATCGCTGGTTTCAAAAACCGCTTCGACCAGGTCTGTTCGCCCATGCACTGGCCGAAGAATTGGATGGTGTGACGGTCCTGCACAACTGACCGGCGTGAGCAGAAGCGTCACCTTTGGGACGCATTCGCGTAGTCGTTGATCAGCTTTTCCAGATACCGGATGTTCAGCGGCTTTTGAAGGTGGTGGTCGAAACCTGCCGCCTTCGTTTTAGCCGCGTCGTCACGACCGGTCGCCGCAATGAACAACGTCTCGTGGAGTGCAGGCTGTCCCTTCAGCTTCCTCAGCACTTCAAAACCGCTCATGTCCGGCAGACCCAGATCGAGGAGAATGACTGCCGGAACATTGCGGATTGCAGCAGCAATTCCCGATTTACCATCATGTGCTGCTTCCACGTCGTGACCGTTGAACGACAGCAATAGTTTGAGAGATTCGCAGGCGTCTTTTGAGTCGTCGATCACCAGTACTTTGCAGGTGAGCGCGGGAAGCCGCTCCACACGGGCACTCTGCCGCAGATGGAGCGCCAGCAGAGCCAGGAACTTAACCTGGTCAAGTGGTTTGCTGATATAATCTGTGCATCCCGCATCGACACAGAGCTGACGATCCCCTTCCATCGCATGTGCGGTCACGGCCACAATTGGCTTCGTATACCCGGAGGCTCGGAGTCGGCGGGTCGCTTCGTAACCGTCCAGTACGGGCATTTGCATATCCATGGCGATCAGATCAAAGGCATTGCCGGTCGCAGCGGCCTGCTCAATCTTTCTGATGGCCTCCAGACCGTTGGATGCCACGTCCGCCGTGCCGCCTGCGTCTTCGATCATGTGCTGGGCCAGAAATCGCATATCGCGTCGATCATCAACGATAAGGATCCGACCGGAAAGCCGGGGATTCTGGACGGCATCTGTTTCGACTGCCAATGTGATCATTTCCCGCGGGACAACCAGCGGAACGCCGTCCATCGGTCCCGTCAGGAACGTTACTGTGAATGTGCTGCCGACGCCCAGTTCACTTTCAACTGAGATATCCCCGCCAAGCATTCTGGCGAGCCGCTGACTGATGCACAGCCCCAGTCCTGTTCCGCCGTATTCTCGCAGCACCGACGAATCCGCCTGCATGAACGCCTGAAAGAGTTTTGTCTGTTGTTCTCTGCTAATGCCAATGCCGTTGTCGATAACCTTAAGTTCCATTCGGGGCATCGGTTCGGGCAAGTACGACGCCACCAGTGTTACGGTGCGCTGTCCTGAAGTCGAAGCTTTGCTGAACTTGATCGCGTTCCCGATCAGATTGATGAGAATCTGCTTCAGCCTCTTCTCGTCCGATTGGATCGTTTGCGGAATCAGCCCCTCGAACCGAACTTCAAGAATGACGGATTTCTCAGCCGCACGCACATCCATCAGAGAGCGGACGTCGGCGATCATCTGATCCGGATAGAACCGCTGAGGACTGACTTCCAGTTTGCCCGCCTCGATCCGTGAAATGTCCAGAATATCGTTAATGATCTCCAGCAGATAGTCTCCGTTTCGTTGGATGATGGACGTACATTTCAGATCATCCGGATCTGTAAGCTGTCTGCGAAGAATATCCGTATATCCCAGGATGGCACTCATCGGCGTGCGTATTTCGTGGCTCATGTTGGCAATGAATTCGGTCTTGGCCAGGCTGGCTTCCTGAGACCGCTGTTCGCTTTCACGAAGTGCCTCTTCCGCCCGCCGCTGATTGTCGATATCAGTGACTGTGCCGACCCATTCGCAGAGCGTCTCGGTGGTCACATTTCCGGATCCGCAATCTGCTTCCACCTTGTGAAATACGGGAACAGCTTCGGCTTCGCACCAGCGATACGAACTGCTCTCTGCATGCCAGATCCGCGCCTGAGCGGTGTAGCGGGATTGCGTGCGCACCGCCTCGTTCCAGCTCGACTGCAGTTCCTCGCGGTCATCTCCATGGATCGCCTTCAGCCAGCCAGTGCCCTGATGTGCGGCCCATTCCTGACCCGTGTAACGCTGCCACGACTCCTGGGGAATGATGAAGTGGCCGTTGGGATCTGTGGTCCAGACGATGCTTCGCGTGCCGCTCAGGATCGCTTCATAGCGGGCCTTTAACGCGCGTTCATCGCGCTCCGTCTGCCTTCGCTGGTCAATCTCGTGGTTGAGCAAACGGTTCGTCGCCGCAAGCGAGGGAAAATGCAGTACCGACGGTGCCACGCGGATCAGTGCCATGACGGTCGCCCACGAAGCAATCGCAGTGACGAGTTTCACCAGACCCGAAACCCGATAGGCCGGATACCAGAAGATGATCGCTTCGACCAGATGAACACTACCGCAGGCCAGAATAAATACGGAAAATAGCCAGAACAGTCGTGTGAACGGAATGTCCTTGCGCTGCCGCACAAAGTAAATCAGCACCATGGGAATTGCGGTGTAGGCACCCCATGTTGCCACATCAGAGAAGATGTGCAGCCAGCCCAGCCCTTCACTCCAGTTGCCGCAACTCCAGCGTGGAGGAAAGTCGGATGTGTCGAATAGTTTTGAAAAAAAGTCGATCATAGAGTACGCTGAAATTCGGCCGAAGTAAGTTCGTTCGACAGCACTGCTCAACTCCTAAGCCCTGAACCAAAGTGTGTTGACTTTCGAACGAGAGCAGTTTCTGTGCCGACGAGATTTCGGTCACGCTTGCAACAAGACATTGTGCGCGAAAAAATGCCGCATCTAAGATTTGTGGACCTGGGTCGGTGGGCAGGCAGCCAGGCTGAATGTCCACACGCCATTCCGGCGCAGTATGATCAGTGAAACGAGTAAATTCAGACTTGGGCCACAAAGAGATTTGAAAATTCATCGAAACTGGCACGATGTCT
Organism: Planctomycetales bacterium; assembly: GCA_038214195.1. GTDB lineage: Bacteria > Planctomycetota > Planctomycetia > Planctomycetales > Planctomycetaceae > SXXK01. The sequence continues at coordinate 504 of JBBQSE010000264.1, read as the reverse complement.
GCTCACTCTTTGAAGGGTTCTTCAATACAGTGATCTACCCAACGCTATTCATCACAGTGGCAGACCACCATTCGGTTAGGCTCGGCAAGAATTTAGGAGTTCCAACACAGTGTCCATCGTCGAATTTCTGATTCTGTTACTCGTGGCTGGGATCTGCGGCTCGATTGCGCAATCATTGGTTGGCTACTCCCACGGTGGCTGTCTGGTTTCCATCGTATTGGGACTGATTGGTGCAGTTCTGGGCGCGTTTCTGGCGCGAAAACTGGGCTTGCCGGAAATCCTCAATATCGCAATTGGAGGTCAGGCCTTCCCGATTGTCTGGTCTGTGATCGGTGCCTCATTGTTCTCTGCGGTGCTGGCATTGATTTCCCGACGCAAACGCTGATCCGCCCCTTTAGGGTGCGGAATGTCGCTGCTCGTGCGATGGAGTCAGAAATTCTCAAATTGGAAGTTCTGCTGCGTGAGTTCGAGTTCAGTGTCTGCAACGAGTTCGCAGTGGCACAA
>JBBQSE010000263.1:0-11466 GCA_038214195.1 Planctomycetales bacterium | reverse complement strand
CCAACATTTGGGATCGAGAAGTTAATTTTGGACAGGTACTCAGGGCAGCAATTTTCCGCCGTTTCTGTCCACAAACTTCTGCCAGCGGCGAACCGCGTCACGGCGGCGGGAAGATTCCAGTTCCGGCTGATATCCCATCCGGTCATTCGAGTAACTCTGAATCCGATAGAAAGTTAGCACTCGAGTCGCCAGCCGGTCACTGTTTAACTGTTCAATCAGCATCTTGCAGAATTCCGGATCCCGTGCCTCTGCGTCGCCGATTCCTGCGATCAGCAACACTGTCACATCAACTTCAGACATCGGAATGCGAGTTTCCAGCGCCGCCCGAATTGCGTTGCGGCCAGCCAGCGATCCATTTGCCAATTGGGACAACCCATCAATCGCCGCGCGATGAACAGTTTCATCCAGCGTCTCAAACACTGCTGAAAGCAATCGATCCACATCCCGGGTCGCATTCAAAACCTGAACAGCTCGCTCACCAACATTTGGACTCTTGTCCGCCAGCAAGTGAGTCACCGCCAGTGCCGGATCGTCTCCATTGGCAAGGGCATCAGCAAGCTGAGCATTCAGGACCTCCTCCTGCGGCATCGGCTTCGGTTGCTCAAGCAGCCACTGGGGAACGGCAGCAATCTGCCTTCCATCGTTAATCACAATGTTTTCCGGCGATGAGGACGCAGGTGTTCCGTCTGCTGAGCCAGGAGCAAGCCACGAAAGTCCCTTCCCCACAGTCAACACAACAGGTTGTTCGCTGCCCGGCAGCTGAACACTGGTTTGTCCTGTGATCGCCGTCACGGTCACCTGAAAATCGGCACCGTTCAGGTGCAGCAAATAGTCGGCCGATTTGGGATCCGTATTCCCCTCGTTAAACTCCTGCGACGAAATCGCGACGGGAGTCACCTCAACGCCTGCAACAGCATCCTTCGACTGCAGGGACAACAGGGATTCCACTCCCGCAGTCTTCAGAGTAAAGACGGGAACAGCATCTTCGGCCCACGGTCGAGTCGCATCAACGGCCAGTTTGAATCTGCCCGAAAAAGGATGCAGTCCCGGGACCGGGCTCGCGACGATCTTTGCTAAAATGGCACCGGAATTCTTCACTGACCAGCCACGGTTCACGCCGAAGATGTTTGCCTGAAATGGTGCGGCCACTGAGAACCAGTGCCCCTCCAGCAGCGGCAGGCAGTCGACCAAATTTCGCATCCTGATCACGTTTTCTCCGCCGGGAAGTTTACCCAGCTGCGACCAGCGATCACTGGTCTCGTCAAACACAAACAGCGTTCGATTGTCCGCCACAATGTTGATCGACAATTTTTCCGTCGCCCCGGCTGCAACCGGCCCGGGCTTGACATCACCAGGAACGACTTCCGCCACGGCGCTCGGAACAACAGCCGTGACTGGTGCCGCAGGTGTCACTGCGCCGACAGCAACGGAGGATTCCGCCGTCGGTTGTGCGTCTGAACTTGAGGCTGGCGCTGGTGGCGTTACAGGAGCCTGACTGGCATCAGCAGCGACCGTCGCATTGTTGACCATGCTGGCGTCATTTGGCATCGCCGCCGCGTCACCGGGAGCAACAGCTGCTTTCTGATCGACCGCCGCTGGCTCTTCTGCCGGAACTCCACCGTCGGCAACACCACCCGGCTCATCGACATTCTCGCCTGCGTCAACGATGAATTGGGTCGTTTCCCCGGACTCGAACAACACCGAATCCGAGAGTACCGTGGCCAGCCAGATCACCGCCAGCCCCGCAACGACAATGAGTGGAACTCGACGCGAGTCTGATCCAGGTACAACAAGTGGCTTCCACTCACTGCCACTCGCCGCCGCTGTTTTGGAATCACTGGAACTGCCCGCGCTCAATGTCCGGACAACGTCTGTGTTCCCCGTTGGATCCATCGCATAGAGCCGACTCTGCAATCGCGGTTCGACAGTGACGGGATCGCGAAGCTGTCCCAAAATTTCATGGGTCGAAGCAACTTCGGCCAGCATGACGTCAGAAGCCAGAATTTGCTGCTCGACACGCGCCACCAGATCCGGCGTCAATTGATCGTCCAGATACTCGGCCACCAGGTTTGCGTCGATCATCGCGGCGGTCTTGCCTGGTACGGCAAGTCGGCGGCGGCGTTTTACTTCTCGAATCCGTTCAACCAATTCCGTCGCAAACGGACTTTTCGCAATCTTTTGTCCCAGTTCCTTCGCATTGGCTGGCGAAAGCCGATCGTCCAGGTACGCCAGCAGAGTTCGCAGTGTGAGTCGCATCGTATTCTCCAGATTCGCAGCATGAAGACCGCCACATGCTGTAATAGTGCGAATCCGGGACGCGTTTCGTTCAAGAATCCGTTCATTTTTTGTAAAATCAGTCTTTCCTGCGGAATGACGCTGCATTTCTGGTGCTTTGCTCAAAACAATTCCGCTGCTCATTTTTCGCAGTCAGTGGCAAGATTCATCCCAATCGCTGAAGTGACAGGAGGGCGCAATGCCCATCATGATCCACGTTGATGGATACGAAAAGTCGTACCGGGAAACCGTCGCCGTGCGCGGGTTGAGCTTTGAGGTTTCCGCAGGCTCGATTGTTGGCCTCGTCGGGCCGAATGGTGCTGGCAAGACGACAACCCTGCGAGCCCTGGCCGGAATCATTCCGCCGACCCGCGGAAAACTGACCATCGCGGGACATGACATCGTTTCAGATCCCATCGCAGCCAAAAGTCGCCTGGCGTTCATTCCGGACGAGCCGCAATTGTTCGACGTACTGACGGTCTGGGAACATCTGAAATTCACGGCCTCGGTTTATCAGGTTGCGGGATTCGAAGCCACAGCCGAACGACTGCTGACGCAGTTTGAATTGATCGACAAACGGAACACCATTGCTCAGGAACTGTCCCGCGGAATGCGCCAGAAAGTCGCGATCTGCTGCGCCTATCTCCATGAGCCCGAAGCGGTCCTCTTCGACGAGCCGCTGACGGGACTCGACCCGCGCGCCATTCGCACGCTGAAGGAGTCCATTCGTCAGCGCGCGGCAACCGGTGCCGCAGTGATGGTGAGTTCCCATCTGCTCGATCTGATCGACGACCTGTGTACGCATCTGTTGCTGATGCATCGCGGTCTCTGTTTGTTTCAGGGAACGATTGCGGAGGCGAAAAGCAAACTGGCCGAGCGTGGCGGTCCGGATTCATCGCTGGAGGACGTTTTCTTTCAGCTGACGGAACATACAAACAGTTAGTACCGAGCGTTTTATAATTGTCTAATCAGCCGCAACGCGCAAGCGTCCGGTTCTGTAAGGCGAGCGGCAGAAAACGATTTACCACCAGAAGCCCGGCTTCTGCGAGAAGCCGGGCTTCTTTCCCGGTATGAAACCATCTGTCGCTCGCCTAAAAACCGGGAGCTAGCGCTCTGCGGCTGATTTCAGTGTCGATATTTTCTGGCACAGTTTTGCCCCGAGAATGATTTCCATGTTTCACTCCGCATTATGGAAACTCACCCGCCTGCGATGGCGTGGTGCCTTTCGTCAGTTCGGCCGCAGTCTGAAAACGGTGCGAGGATTGGTGCAGTTCGGGTTCATGTTGGCCATGGTTGGCTGGGGCGCTGGCTCGATGCTGTTCGTGGGGATCATGTCGGCATCAGCGCAGAATTCAGCCGTGGTCGCGATCAATCCTATGGCCGAATTTGCCGCGTTCGGCCTGTTCATGTTGACGACATACACGCTGCTGTTTTCCACCGGCGACACGGCTGTCTACTTCACAGCGGGTGAGATCGCGTTCCTGTTTCCCGCGCCCTTTCACAGGCGACAGTTATTGACCTACAAATTGCTGCAAAGCCTGATGGGACTGACACTGCTGAGCTTGATCATGTCCGTAATGTTTGCCCGCAGTCCGGGCTTGTGGCTGAGTGGATTCATCGGCCTGATTCTCACGCTGACGTTCATTCAGCTGCTGACCATGAACGTCGCGTTTCTGCGACAGGTGCTGGAGGCCAGAACGAACGCCTGGCTGCGTCGAGTCATTGGCTACGGCATTCTTGTCCTTCTGCTGGCAGCGGCCACGCAGATGGTAATGACGGTGCCGGAAGCCAATCCGGTGGCGTTGGCAAAGGCGTTCCGAAGTTCGACCGCCGGAAGCTGGCTGCTCGCACCGTTTGACGTGTTCGCGCGGATGATTTTTCCCCGCGACGCGTTTACGTTTTTGACTTCCACCGGCACGGTCCTGCTGCTTGATCTGTGCCTGCTGGCGACCGCGTATCGAATGGACGGATTTTCGCTGGAAGCCGCACTTGTAATCAGTGAGAAGGTGACCGCCCGGATGAGGCAATTGCAGACGAAGGGCGTATGGCAGGTCATCGGCTCGCAGAATTCGCAAGTCGCTCAGCGGCGACTGCCGCGACTCCCGTTTTGGTACGGCATTGGCCCAATCGTCTGGCAGCGAGTCACCACGAACATTCGCACGTCAATGAAGATCTTCGCAATCCTCGGCGGAGCCGTGCTGGTGGCGGCGGGTTTCGCATTCTCGATTCATCTCAAAAATCCCACAGAACCTTTCGCTGCCGCTGGAGCGGCCATGGGCGTGATGACCTACGTCAGTTTTCTGATCTGCCTGTCGCTGCAAAATGAGATCGAACGCGTTGGTTATCTGAAGTCACTCCCGTTGCGACCGACCGCTATTGTGCTCGGCGAGTTACTGGGCTTTGTCGTCCTGTTGTCGGCCGTGCAGGGCGCGTTCTTTTTGGCGCTGTGCGGCCTGTTGCCGTCGATTTCCGGTTGGCTAGTCTGCGCCGCAGTGGTGGCACTCCCGTTGAACTTCCTGCTGTTCGCCATCGACAAAGTGGTGTTCTATTTTTTCCCCACGCGGCTCGTGAAAGGGGCTCCAGGCGATTTTCAAAACGCGGGCAAACAGATGCTCTTTGCGTTTCTGAAAACCATCTGCCTCGTCGGTGGCCTGGCGCTCGTTGGTGTTTCCACCATCCCGGGAATCCTGCTGGGTTCACCGCTGCTCGCAGTCATCCCCGCAGTCATCGTTCTGCTCGCGGAATGCGCCAGCATGGTCCCGCTGCTGACCCTGGCCTTTAGTCGGTTCGATCCCAGCGTTGACACGCCCGCGTGACACGATTTCCGCCCCCTTCGACCTCGCGTCGTCGGTTCCGGGCCTTTGCACTACTACGACGTTTGCCGGATTTGTCGAGTAGTGCATCGCCCCGGAACTACCGAGGTAAACGCCATTGGAAGTAAACTTGGATGGCTGTTTTGTTTACGTTCAGCCGAAACTTCTGTTACGCTGAACGAGCGCTTTGTGGTATGGTTTCTGTCTTAGGGATTTCAGTATGACCGTCAGCCAGACTGCTCGACTGTTTGTTCTGCTGGTCGCAGGCGGGATCATGTCGCGTGGTCTTGCCGAAGAAAACGTCAGGCGAATCGACTTTGATCGCGAGATCCGTCCGATCCTGTCCGACACGTGTTTCAAGTGTCACGGGCCGGACGAGGAACAGCGCGTCAGCGAACTCAGGCTTGACCAGCGGGACGGCGTGTTCTCGAATCACGAAGGACGCTCGGTGGTTGCTCCGGGCGACACTGCGGCAAGTGTCCTGCATCAGCGAATCACGGCGGCTGATCCGAAACAACGAATGCCGCCGGTGGACTCTGGTCGAGAACTCACGCCGCGACAGATTGAACTGCTGACCGAATGGATCCGGCAGGGAGCGGAGTGGAGCGAACACTGGGCCTTCGTCGCGCCGAAACGAATCGATCCACCTACAACGAAAATACGAAACTGGAGTCGCAACCCGATCGACGATTTCGTCCTGGCCCGACTGGAACGGGAAGGACTGCGGCTTTCCAACGAAGCAAACCGCAGTACGCTCATTCGTCGAGTGACGCTGGATCTGACGGGACTGCCGCCGACGCTGGACGAGGTTGACGCCTTTCTGACCGATGAAGCTCCCAACGCCTTCGAAGCGCTTGTCGATCGCCTGCTGCAGTCTCCGAGTTACGGCGAGCACATGGCCGTTGCCTGGCTCGATGCAGCCCGTTATGCCGATACCAGCGGCTACCAAAACGACGGCCCAAGATCGATGTGGCGGTGGCGAGACTGGGTGATTGATTCCTTTAACAGCAACAAACGATTCGACCAGTTTACAATTGAACAGTTGGCTGGAGACCTGTTGGAAAATCCAACGCTCGAGCAGCGGATCGCCACCGGATTCAATCGCAATCATCGCGGCAATGCGGAAGGCGGCATCATCCCGGAAGAATATCAGGTGGAATACGTCGTCGATCGCGTCGATACAACTTTCACCGTGTGGCTTGGTCTGACAATGGGCTGTGCCCGCTGTCACGATCACAAATACGATCCGATCCGGCAAAAGGACTATTATCAGGTTTTCGCCTGCTTCAACAACATCCCCGAAGACGGCCGCGCGATCAAAGAGGGCAACTCGCCGCCGTACGTCAAGGCTCCTCTGCCTGAACAGCGGAATGAGTTACAGAGCCTGGATGAACAGATCCAGGCTGCGGAGCATCATGTCGCTGAGCTTCAAGGCAAACTCGCCGCAGCGGAGCAGGAATGGGAGTCCAGTTTCGATGCGACGCTGCCCGTTGACTGGTCCGTGACCGATGGGCTCATCAGTCACCATCAATTTGAAGGGAATTTGACCGACACGATTCGCAGTGCTGACTCTGCCTTCGAAATCCATCCTGGTATTTACACGGCTCGGCGATCTCAGCAGGCCATACAGCTGGACGGCTCGTCATTCATCAACGCCGGCGACACGGCGAACTTCGGCTACTTCGATAAATTCACGCTGGCATTATGGCTCCGTCCGGATTCGCCAAACGGGACAATCGTTTCACGAATGACACCTGTCGAGGAAGGCGACGGTTATTACGTTCACCTCCGAGACGGTTACGTTCAGGTGAATCTTGTTAAGCGTTGGCTCGACGATTGTATCCGCGTTGAAAGTCACGAAGCATTGCCAGCCGATCAGTGGTCTCACATAACGGTGGTATATGACGGTTCTCGCGTGGCCGCTGGCATCACGGTCTATGTAGACGGACAGCCGTTTCCAATGGATGTGAAGCTGGACCGCATCAATCAAACGTTCTCGGCAAAGTTGCAACCAGTTCGAATCGGCGGCGGGCAGAGTCCCTTTACCGGCGCGATTGACGATGTGCGAATCTACGCGCGAGACCTGTCACCCGAAGAAGCATTGCTGCTGGCGGTTCCGTTGACAGTGTCCGAAATCCTGAAAGTCCCCGCCGAATCCCGGACGAATGAGCAGCGTCAAAAACTCACGCGATACTTTCTGGAGAATCACGCGCCAGCGTCGATGCGGGATGCATTTCATCATCTTGCGGCGCTTCGTCAGCAGCGAAGAGAATTCTACGACCGCATTCCCACTGTCATGGTCATGCAGGAAATGGCGACACCGCGTGAGACGCACGTTCTGCAGCGCGGACAATACGATCGACCCGGCGAACGCGTAGAACCCGGCGTCCCGGAAGCATTTCTACCACTGCCCGCGAACGCGCCGCGTAATCGACTGGGCCTGGCTCGCTGGCTTGTCAGCCCGGAACATCCGCTGACGGCCCGCGTTGCCGTCAACCGACTCTGGCAGCAATTCTATGAACACGGTCTGGCCAAAACGTCCGAAGACTTCGGTTCTCAGGGAGAACCGCCAAGTCATCCCGAACTGCTCGACTGGCTGGCGACAGAATTCGTCCGCAATGAATGGGATATCAAAGCACTGCAGCGGCTGATCGTAACGAGCGCAACGTATCGACAGGCATCCGATGCTTCTACGGAATTGCTCAGCCGCGATCCCGAAAACCGGCTGCTGGCGCGCGGGCCGCGCCGACGCCTTCCTGCGGAAACAATCCGCGATCAGGCGCTGTTTGTGAGTGGACTGCTGACGCGAACGATCGGCGGTCCTTCGGTCAAACCGTACCAGCCTCCCGGTCTCTGGCAGGAGATTGCCACCGACACCGACTACGTCCAGTCTCACGGCGAGGACCTCTATCGCCGCAGTCTGTACACGTACTGGAAGCGTACTGTCGCACCGCCAACGATGGTCACCTTCGACGCGACAAGTCGAGAAGCCTGTACCGTTCAACGGTCACGAACCAATACTCCGCTGCAGGCGCTGGCACTGATGAATGACGTCACGTTTGTCGAAGCGGCAAGAGTTTTCGCACAGCGAGAGCTTGCGGTTCTGCGGGATTCAATGGCGGACCGGATTACTCATGTGTTCAGGACGGTCACCGCGAGAATTCCGGAGCCAGAGGAGGTTCAGATTCTTGAACGGCGATTTGCGTTGAGTCTCGCAGCGTTCCACCAGAATCCCGATGCCGCCACGCAACTGATCCACGAAGGAGAGTTTCCGATTGATGACCAACTGGATCCGATTGAACTGGCAGCATTCACAACGGTCACGAGTTTGATTCTGAATCTTGATGAAGTGATTACAAAAGAATAATGCCGCATTAGCCTGGACTGCGCAATACGGCCCAAGTCCCTGCTCCTCGGGACGTGCGATTTACTACTTGAGTCGCTGCGTCACTTTCTGGTAGTGGACGAAGCTATGAGTCCCTGGCGTAAGGAAAAGCAGAAGGACTCGTTGCCTCGTCGACTACCAACCCGAAAGACGCAAGTTATAAAACGCACATTCCCCGGAGATCGTCCAGCTTTTAAGTTGTTTTGCAGCGGGGGATTGCAATCCTGCCGTTTTCTTGAAAATCAAGCAGGTTGCAAAACTGCCTCACGATCGAATCACAGCCTCGGAGCGAAAGGCGACATCTAGCCACGCCTTTCTGCTTCATCGACATACAGTCCGTGCTGCATCACAAACGCTTCGACAGCGCGCGGTGTCAGAAAGCGGAGGCCTCGGCCGTCCCGCACCCGGTCACGCATTTCCGACGCGGAAATATCGGTTCCCGGCATCTTCACCGTCACCACGCGTCGCGCGATCTCAGAGCCCACCCAGTCGGCGACGTGCGCTGCGGAAATGGCATCGACTCCCGGCCGATTGCAAGCCACCAGCGTCGCAAATTGAGCGAATCGTTCCGGCTCGCGCCACGTGAGCAGATCTCTCAGAGAATCAGCTCCCAGCAGAAGATACAGATCCGCGTCAGGAAACTCAGCCCTGAATTCAGCCAGTGTATCAACCGTGAACGACGGACCCTGCCGCCTGAGTTCTCGTCGATCGACAACGAACTCGGGATAACCGGAGACTGCGAGGTTAAGCATGTCAGCCCGCGCATGACCATCGGCGATTTGGTGGCCCTGTTTATGAGGCGGTGTATTGGCCGGCACAAACCGCACCTGGTCCAGATTCAGTTCCTGCCGACAGGTTTCCGCCAGCAGCAAGTGCCCGTAGTGAACAGGGTCAAACGTGCCTCCAAAGATGCCAAGTCGCATTGTGTCCTCAGTTTTTGATTTTCCGAGCTACTTAGTTGGACAGCGTCAGTTTTGCCGGAAACCGTACGTTTTTGCAACCCGAAGCGTGAGCGAGGGATTGTATCTCACTCGTTCCCTCGATTACGCTTCGGGTTACTACTTCGGAAAAAGTGGCGCTGTCCAATTAGAATCGGCCGGTCCCATTTATTCACAACCTCTCTGCGATTCCGATCGTAACAGTTCTTTCGCTTCTGACATCAGCGCGGACTGCGGCAGGTGCGGAATTCTGGTGATGTCTTCCCTGTGGAACACGGAGGAAACCTGCTGAAGATATACCGTTGGCGTCGCCGATTCACATTCTGTCGCAATCCCTCCGCACACGACGAAAGCCTGCCCGGTATGAATAGCCACACTTGTAACTGTACAAGCTCAAATGAATGGCATAAGGATCTGCTGGAAGGATGCCACGATGTTATGCACCGCCTGACACATATCGTTGATGTTCTGAAGCCGGCACATTCCCGTCACCCCCCGAATCATCTGCGTTTGCGTCTTGTTCCTGAGACGGACGAGACGAATACGTCTCGATACACTCCAGTCGTTCCCAATGCCTGGATTTGTGACGCTTTAGAGTCGTACTCTGTTTAACAAGCGCGCGATGCGAAGCTGATGGATGCAGCGAGGGTGAGTCTGGGGTGATGGAGTCGGATGACAGTCAGCCACTGTCAGTTTAATCGTTTAACGGCAAACCGCAGGCGTCGTGGCCGTTAAGACCGCTGTCGCCAGCGACATGCCGTTACACGCCTGCGATTCGGCTCAACGGGCCTCGGCAAGTCAGTCTGCGGCAACGAGCCAGGTTTGCACAGCAGCAACACATTTTGCCCTGAAAGGGCAACGCAGAACGGCATTGCGGAACCCTGTTGTCAAGGTTCGTGTTTGAACCGGACATCAACCTGGGGCGGCGTTCATCCGCATTCACGGATTCTGCTGCCCCAGCCTGACATGCGCGAGCCTTTCAGGCTCAATCGCAGCACCAACATCCGCGATCAGCAATCACGGTCAACTCTTGTTTCGGCTTCTTGACAGACGCATTGCGTCTGCATGTATTCCATCTCCCCAAATATTCCCCTGACTGGAACCCAGATGAAAAGTGTGGAATCATCTGAAACATGAGGAACTTGCAAGCCATCAGGCAAAGAGCAAAGCCGAACTCAAAAAACTGGCTCGCCGTAAACTGCAGTCAATGGCAAGAAGAACAGCGTTGATGCTCGGTATCTTCTTCAAATGCTGCGTCGCCGAATTGTTCAACAACTGAATGGGACATTTTTTTCCGAACGGGCCATACTACTTGCGTCGGTCGATGTGACCGACGCGATTTGGCGTTGGCGTGTTCGACGCTCCGGTGTGCGCCACGAATGGCACCAGCTTAAGCATCGTCGTGCAGTCAATCTTGCCGACCGCTGCATCTCTTTCCGAGTAAAACGGTCCGTCGCCGGAGCGGAACCGGGCGTGCTGGAACACTCCCGATGTGCTCCATTCCCCGGAGCCAACGTCAACTCGTACCTGGCGGCGGCAGACTGCCTTGTAATTTCGGCAAACTCCCTGGTAAGTTTTTCAAACAGCCACCGGACCTGAGCACTCACAGGGTGCTTTCCAAACACGGCCGAGGCGGCGCGGCCCAGCGCTGTTCAGGGCCGGTGGGGAAACAAGCCTGCGATCTAAATTCGTTGTTGCTCGTGATTTGCCGTGTTGGTTGCGTCCCGGACCTCGTGCAGTCGCAACCGCGATGCGGCCACACGATCACGTTCCGTTTCGTGAGGAGTTTTCCTTTCACTCCCAATGGTATGCAATTCGCCTGCCAAACGGTGCAGTCATTCCATGGGTTTGACACTGCCGTTTGTCCGCACGTCTACGATGCGTGTTAGTTTTTGACAGCGCTTGGGGCGCGAAAGAGTCCAGCCACAAGAGGAAGGATTGATTGTGGCGACACTTGACGAATTGCGCCGCCGGTTTGCGCACAATGACGGTTTACCGTTCTGTGAGGTACTTTCCGAGTCGAGTATCCAGGCGGTTCTCGACGATCATAAGGTCG
>JBBQSE010000262.1:0-11522 GCA_038214195.1 Planctomycetales bacterium | reverse complement strand
TGCAGGAAAGCAACGAGTTCAAAGCTCAGACGATCCTGCAGAAAGCGGCGTAGGCGGAAACCGGCCGTGATGAGATCCAGTTGCGGCCATAGATTCCACAAGGCACCTCCGTTGCGTTCTATAACGCTAACCAAAATGTATTTTGGAATGTCGGACCAATGAGTCAGGCGGTCGGCCCGGATCGGAGTGCTGCGACCAGCTTCGTCATCGTGAGATCTGATTGTGAGCGGGCGGTTTCAACTGTGATAGTGCCTGATTTCAGGGAGGCGAGCGTTGCATCGAATTCGCCTTTCCACTTGCGGCATTTGGTGACGAACCAGTCGCGTTCTTCGGGAGTGAGTGCATCGTGGCGAGCATTAATAAGGATCTGGCAGTCGTGACTGGTGTCTTCCAGCAAAGCCATCAGGTTCGGAGTTTCACTGCGATCTTCCTGAAACCAATTCTCGCCAGCATTTGCAATTCTCTGGAGGTATTCTGCGGACGACACAGTGTTGTTGGTGACAAGTCCCGGAGTGCCCAGAATATGGCCGGATGAATGCGGCTGCATTCGCCACACGAAGACACCGATCAACAGCATCGCTGCGACCGACGCCACCCAAGCCAATGAATAGCGTTTCGTTGTTGATGGTTTACCATCAACCGAGGTTTGTCTATTCGATAGCTCATCGCTGCCACGACCCGCAGCGAGCTTGGTCCGCACTCGTTCTATTAACGATTTCAGCTGACTGTCAACGGGTACGTTTTGCCAATAGGAACCGCCATTGATCAGAACGTACTCCTGCAGGTCGAGCAACGCATCTGGATTTGACATCAACTCAGAGACAATCGGTACACCGACTGCGGCAATGCCCGACGCAGCGATATCGGCCAACTGCTTTTCTGTCAGGATCTCACCGAGCGGCGTATTGGCGTGGAACGATGAGTCTAAGCCATTAACAATTCGCAGTTCCTCAATCAGATCGCGCAAGTGCGACCCGACGAGCTGTTGTTCCAGCCAACCGGGCCATTGCGTCTGATCGTCAGGAATTGTGATGATACGAACTGTCATGTTTTTTTCTGTTCCATGCAGTCACGGAGTTGCTGCTTTCCGCGACTGACACGAGTATCGATGGTGGCTCGGGCGACTCCCTGTTGTTTTGCAAGTTCTTCCGGTGATTCTCCGGCAATTTGAGTTCTGACGACGGCCTCTATAAAAACTCCACCGACGGATTCTACACAATCTCGAAACGCATTCAGTTCCTCTTCACGTTGCATCGATGCACCGGGATCGATCCTCTCAGCGATGTCATGTCCATCTTCAAGTGATGTTTGCTTCTGACGCTTCGACGACCGAGCGTGATCAATCAAGCGGTTTCTGGCAATCTGAAAGATCCAGCCCTTGATATGTGTCCCGTCAAACGATTCGCGTTTTTTCCAGACCTGATTCCAGATGATCTGACTTTCGTCTTCTGCATCCTGATGTGTCTTCGATCGAGCCGCCAGAAACGCCAGAACCGGCGACGCTAAACTGCTGTAGATTTCGTCAAATGCCTGACGATCTCCGGCAATAAAACGACGCACTGTGACGGTATCTGGAAAAGTGTCAGGCCCGGGATTCATGTCGGCAAGGTAACCGGACGTGAGTCCCGAGCCAAGTCAGCCGACGCCGATTATCTAGCGATGGCACGAACCGTAAGAAGGTCTTCGGTTCGAATACCCAGATCCGTAGGAGTTGCGATAGCCATAAGTCGACTGTGGTGATCCGTAGGATTGGTGCTGATAATGGTTGTGACCGTAGTAACTGCTGCCTGCCGAATAGCTGCGGCCGTTGCTCGTTGAACTGAAACCACCGTACGCTGAATGATTTCCAACGCCCACATTCTGTGAATACGAGAACCCGGTTCGTGGGTTCGCGTAATAGAATGAGCTGCCTTGTTGGGCACGAGCGGTTTGGGTACAGCAAATGGCGATGGTTGCCATCAATCCCAGTGCCAGTGATTTCCTGGCAATCCGAATTGGAAGTCGTGTCATTTTTCTACCCTTTCAAATGAGTAACACAAATCGAGCTGATGCAACACGCACCAGCGTTGAACATTTCTTTGATACTCTGCACGCACAATTGAGGTGTGTTCCGGCGAGCGGGGGATGTTAATCCCCTGATTGCGATTCCTGCGATTCACTGCGATTCAACTCAACGAACGAGGAACAAACACAAATCGCAAAACACAATCCGGAGACTGACGTCTCACGGCTCGCCGTTAGTGAGTTTAGTACTGCACCAGAACCCGCTTCGGGATGGGAACCTGCACGGTCTTCCAACCGGTCAAAGTGACCAGAAAAGCGTCGCCGCAGTGGTCATACTTGACGACTGAATACTCATACGGCTTGCGGACGGTTTCGTAGAACGTCACGGTCTTGTAGTAGTACTTTGGTGCGTGGCAGGAATCTCCGGCAGACACGGAGGATGATCCGATCATTGTTGCACCGGCAAGTACCATAGTTGCTACCAAAGTTCGCAGGTTGAGTAAGTTTCGCATGGTCCGTTTTCCTTTGTTTCGACGTTTCGTTTTGAATGTTTGAGCGGGTTTCATGTCCGCTTCTGACAGAGAGAACGGCGGCCGATCTGTGATCTTCCCGGATTTCTGAAAGTTTTTTCGGCGAGCGGGGGATGTCAATCCCCTGATTGCGATTCCTGCGATTCACCACGATTCAACCAGTGCCACGAGGAACAAACGCATATCGCAGAACACAATATCCGGAGACTGACGTCTCGCGGCTCGCCGGGATTGGTTCGGTACCAGGATTGGAAACACTTCGCTGAATGGGTAAATTGTTGGGAAGAACTGCGATGGCCGGTCGTTTACGGTCGTAGAATGTTGTCGCTTCATTCCGTAGGTCCCAAATCCACCGGGGATTCACCCATGAAAACTTTCGTATTTCTGGTCGTCGCCTTGCTCGTGTTTGGTTCAACACTCGCCAATGCAGCGGAGAAGTATGCCCTGCTCATCGGCGTGACGACGTACGAGCACGCTCAGATGAACCGTACAAAGCTCAAATATCCCGAAGCGGATGCCAGGGCAGTTGCGGAGTTGCTTGAAAAATCCGGCTATACGGTGACGGTGCTGCTTGGTAAACAGGCCACGCGGGAGGCGATTGAGGAAGCACTCAAAAAGGCGGAAGCCGAAGGCACGGAAGAAGGCGTTGTCCTGATCGGGATGTTTGGTCACGGCGTGCAGTATGGCAATGATGCGTACTACGGGCCGTTCAATACAAAAGTTCGTACGCTCAAGGATTTCAAAGGAGTTGTTCAGCGAGAAAAGACTGGCGAACCCAAATTAGAACCTGATCCGGACAGCATGGTATCCATGCGATCGATTCTGGACGCACTCACAATCTGCGGAGCGGGCAGCAAAGTCTTGCTGGCCGATTGTTGTCGTGAAGATCCCAACGCGGCCCGTGGTCGAGCGTTCGGAAGCAATCTGCAGAAGGAAGGCTTGCCTCGCGGCATGGCAGCATTGTTTGCGTGTTCGGAGAACGAACAGGCGTTTGAAAATGATGAATGGCAACACGGTGCGTTTACTAGAGCATTACTCGATGAATGCACGGGAGCCAGCGACGTCACGGCCGCCAGTTTGTCAGATGTTCTGTACAAACGCGTGTCCCGCCTGGTGCGCGACAAAACCAACGGTCGGGAAAACCAGACTGTGAACGGAATCGTGAACGGCTATGTGGACCTGCATTTGCAGCCCATTGGGATACCGGATCTGATCACGAACAGCATCGGCATGAAGTTGAAGTTGATCCCAGCGGGCGAGTTTTTGATGGGCAGCAGCGATGCGGATGTTGCTGCGGCGTTGAAGGCAGATTCGACCTTAAAGGAAGAGTATCTGAAATTTGAACGGCCGCAGCATCGCGTGAAAATCAGCCGTGCGTTTTACGCGGGTGTCTATGAAGTGACGCAGGGCGAGTACAAAGCCGTGATGGGGACAACTCCAAGTTACTTTTCTGCATCAGGTGGTGGCAGTGAGAAGATCTCTGGTCAGAACACGGACCGTTTTCCCGTGGAAACAGTGAGTTGGTACGACGCCGTGGAATTCTGCAACAAGCTGAGTACCCGTGACGGTTCGACGCCGTACTACAGTTTGACCTCCATCGAGCGTGAAGAAGGACACATCAAGTCGGCGACGGTCAGCACGGCGAGCGGGGGACGTCAGTCCCCTGATTCATCCGGCTACCGTCTCCCAACGGAAGCGGAATGGGAATACATGTGCCGCGCCAATACTCGCTCAGCGTACTGGTTCGGCAACGTGCTGAACGGAGACAAGGCGAATGTTGACGGGAACTATCCGTTTGGCACGACTACAAAAGGCGCGTATCTGGAGCGTCCGACAACAGCCGGCAGCTACGCAGCGAATCCGTTTGGACTCTACGATACGCACGGCAACGTTTGGGAGTGGTGTGAGGACATTTATGACGAATCGGCGTATGGTTCGCGTAGCGGCACTACAGCGGATCCGTTGTCGTCGTCAGGCTCAGAATATCGTGTGTTGCGTGGCGGTTCGTGGGGCAGCTATTCCAGGAAGTCACGCTCAGCCTATCGCGACGGGGATCTACCTGACTTCCGTGTCAACAACGGCTTCGGCTTCCGGGTGGTTCGGTAGTTGTGTAGCCTGAGGACTCGTAATTACTGCACCCCTTTACTGCTTTACCACCAAACCGGGCAAAGCCCGGTCGAATTTTTTTGTGGAGCAGGCATCCTGCCTGCTAACTCGCTGGAAAAGCTGTAAACAATGCCCAAAGCAGAAACAGAACTGATCATCATCGAAAAGACGCACGAACTATTGGTGTGGACTTTGAAGCACATCGAAAAGTTTCCACGGAGTCATCGGTACGGTGTTGGGCTCCGTCTGGAACAGCGGATCACGGACATGCTGGAACACCTGTTGAGAGCCAAGTACTCGCGAGAACGTTTAACAGAACTGCAAAATATCAATCTGGAGCTTGAACTGTTGCGATTTCAGTTTCGAGCGGTTAAAGATCTCGGCTGCCTGTCGATCGAAAGTTACGGTTCCGCATCGCGGTTTGTGAATGAGATCGGCAAACTGCTGGGCGGCTGGATGAAACAATGTGACGCTCGTCGTGGACAGAATGAGGCATTAATGAAAGGACTTGGCCATGAAACGTTACGGAAACCTGTGGCCGGAACTGATCAGCTTTCGCAACCTGTTGACGGCCGCCCATAACGCATGCCGAGGCAAGCGACACCAGTCCAACGTCGCCCGGTTTCGATTTCGTCTTGAAGACGAATTGGTAAAGTTGCAGGATGAACTCGAATCCGGCACATACCAGCCAGGGCAGTATCGCACGTTTGAAATCTTTGAACCGAAACGTCGAATGATCAGTGCCGCTCCGTTTCGAGATCGAGTGGTCCATCATGCATTGTGTAACGTTCTGGAGCCGGTTTTCGAGAAGACGTTTGTGTATGACAGCTACGCGTGTCGCAAGGGTAAGGGAACCCACGCCGCCATTGATCGAGCCCAGCAGTTTGCCCGGAAACATCCGTTTGTTTTAAAATGCGACCTGCAGAAGTTCTTTCCGACTGTCGATCACGCGATTCTGAAACAGACGATACGCCGCAAAATCAAAGATCGTCGGGTACTGTGGTTGGTGGAAACCATCATTGACGCATCGAATGATCAGGAAGTGGTCGATGGACGGTTTCCCGGCGACAACCTGCTGACACCACTGGAACGTCGTCGAGGCTTGCCGATTGGGAATCAAACGAGCCAGTTCTTTGCCAATGTCTTGCTGAATCCACTGGACCACTTCCTGAGAGATCATCTTCGCGTGGCAGGGTACGCTCGCTACGTGGACGATTTCGTCGTTTTTGGAGATGACAAGCAGGAACTGGCGGCGATCCGCGAGCAATGTCGCAGCTTCCTGAACCAACGCCGCTTGCGTCTGCATCCAAAGAAATCGGTCATATCACGCACCAAGCTGGGGTTTCCGTTTCTGGGTGTGCGTGTATTTCCGGATCACCGTCGCCTGCCTCGCCAAAACCTGGTTCGTGCCCGGCGGCGACTGCTCGCGATGCAAGAGGCATTTGAGCGGCGGGAGATCACTTTTCCACAGATCCGTCAGCGGTTGATGAGCTGGCATGGGCATGTGATGCACGCGGACGCGAATCGCTTGCTTGCGGACATTTTGAACGACACAATGTTCAGACGGAATTCGATTGTGGAATGAGGTTGGCGAGCCGTGAGACGTCAGTCTCCGGATGTGTGTTTCAGTTGTGAATCAGAAGAATCTCAATCAGGGGACTGACGTCCCCCGCTCGCCGGATTAGACTTCCGGAGGGACGCGCGGGAATCGTGTGTTGCGTGGCGGTTCGTGGAACAACAATTCCAGGAACACACGCTCAGCCAATCGCAACAGGAATCAACCTGACAACCGTAACAACAACAACGGCTTCCGGGTGGTTCGGTAGTTGTGTAGCCTGAGCACTTCACTGGCTCTTCAATATTCGGAGCCGCTGCCGGAATTTTGTGGTTCACGGATCACAGAAGTGTGCAAAAGTGCAGTCCACCGTGCTGCCCTGTGTCGAACACTTGTGCTCGGCCAAAAGATTCTTGCCGCTGTGGGGTCTGGTAAGTTCGCTGAAGGCCCCCACAGCGGTTTGTCTCGGAAGGTGTTTTGACACCCAGCACTGGCCAACGAAAACACAAATCCGGAGACTGACGTCTCGCGGCTCGCCAGCACTACTAATTTTCGAAATAATCGGGAAGATCATCATCCCGGCACCGTTTACTGCTTAAATTGGTGTCTGAAAAACGATCCTTTATGGAGCCACTGTGATGAGATTTCCGTGTTTGTTTCTGATCGCTACATCCTGCCTCACGATGCCAATTGCAAT
Source organism: Planctomycetales bacterium (assembly GCA_038214195.1). Classification (GTDB taxonomy): domain Bacteria; phylum Planctomycetota; class Planctomycetia; order Planctomycetales; family Planctomycetaceae; genus SXXK01. The sequence goes on along the minus strand of JBBQSE010000262.1, from coordinate 4,630 downwards.
CGCGGCGGATGAAGCAGCTCCGGTTGCCGCCAAAGCTGCGGCGATTCTGGAACGCAATTGCCTGCAATGTCATCGCGGGGCGGGTTCAGCTTCGAAGGCGAAATTTGATGTTCGCGACGTGGACTCGATGATCGATGCGGGTGTTGTTGTTCCCGAAGCTCCGGATGATTCCATGCTTTGGATGCTGGCTCACCGTGGCACCATGCCACCGCGATCGCAGCCACAACTGGCGCGCCTAGTCGGCGAAGACTCGCAGATCCTGGCAGACTGGATCAAAGACGGGGCGAAGGAATTCCCGAAACCTGTCGTACGTCCGCATGTGAGTCTCAACGCGACCCTGAACGCCATCGCTGCCGATTTGCGAAAACTGCCAGACACCCGAACACGCGTTCGACAACGGTACTTCACCCTGTCCCAGGCACACAATAATCCAGCATTGAGTGACGATTCGTTGTTGCTGTCACGAGCCGCAATCGCGAAAACCGTCAACAGCCTGTCCTGGGAGCCAGAAGTGGTGCAGGTTCGGATGGTTGACGACCAGAATACACACGAAACACACGGCACACTGTTCGCCGTCGATATCGAAAAACTCGGCTGGACGACTGAGCATTGGCGAGCTGTGCGAGCCCGTTATCCGTATGCCATTGGATTTGGAAATCTCGACGATCGAACTCTTGAAGAACTCGAAAAAGAAATCCTGAGCCAGACAGAACGCCGCGAAGCACTTTACCTTGTGCGAGCGGACTGGTTCATCGCGACGGCCATGCAGCCGAATTTGTATCATGCTTTGCTTTACGAGCTGACGATTCCCGAACTCGCCCATCGTTTGGTGGATAAATCACAACCTGCAAATCCGAAACATATGACAGCATTGGATCTGGAACGGTATCTGGGTATCGACGTTGTCGAAGATATCCTGCATGGTGAAGACAGAGCGATGCGATGCGGATTTACGCCCAGCGGCGTGTCTGGTCAGAATCGCCTGTTGGAACGACATCGCATCAGAAAGTACGGTGGAGCCTACTGGAAAAGCTACGACTTCAAGGCCGACAATCGTCGAGCGATCCTGTCACAGTTTCCGCTCGGCCCGGAATTCCCTGGTAACGAATCCAAGCTGGCGTTCGATCACGATGGCGGGGAAATCATTTTCAATCTGCCCAATGGTTTGCAGGCTTATTTGCTGATCGATGGCAACGACAATCGTATCGACGCCGGACCCATTGAAGTCGTCAGCGACGCTTTGAAGACATCAGGATCTCCCGCGATTGTCAACGGATTGTCCTGCATGTCGTGCCACAAGGAAGGCATGATTGATCCACCCGCCGATGAAATCCGCGATTTCGCTCGTGTCTTTGGGAAGGAACGCGATCGAGTGCGGTTGTTGTATCCTCCGAAAGAAATCCTTGAACCAAAGATCGCGGAAGACGCGCGTCGGTTTCAAACGGCTTTGGAAGCAGCGATCGGCAGTATTCTGAAAACAGGCGACCACGCGAATCGAAGCCTGGGCGATATGCCGGAACCTGTGAGCGAAGTCGCACGCAACTACCTTCTGGAGGAACTCGACCTGCGCGCCGTGGCAGCGGAACTCTGCGAACCGGATGTGAAACGTGTGCGTGCAAAAATTGAAAATGACGACTTGCTGCTGGAACTGGGACTGGGCGTACTTCTGCGACCGGATGGAAAGATTAAACGCGCGTTCTGGGAAAGTACTCAGGGCGGAACATCGGTCATGCAGTTGACAGCGTATACGCTCGACTACACGACACCACAGTTCAAAGAATGATTTTCGGCTTCGATCCGGCGAGCGGGGGATGTTAATCCCCTGATTGCGATTCCTGCGATTCACTGTGATTCAACCGACGAAACGAAGACAAGACGACAAAACACAAATCCGGAGACTGACGTCTCACGGCTCGCCTTAACAAACTTTACTGGAGACATAATCATGCGTACTGTTCTGCTCTTACTCGCGGCGACGATCTGCGGATCGTCCACAACCAATCTGATTGCCGCCACGCGCACGAAATTCGACGGCCAGATGTTCAGTCTGTCCACACAAGTACTCGACACGATGGCGAATGACCCGCGACTGAAAGGGCAGTCGGTCACCCTTGGTGAGTTTATTGGTGAAGGCGAAGCGACGGGAACAAACTTTGGCCTGCGAATTGAAAAGGCTCTGCGGGAAAACCTCAACAATCTTCTCAAGGAGAAATCCAAATTCACGCTCGCCGGAAGCTACTTGTTCGTCACCTCCGAAGATCCCGCCACTCCACGCGCAAAAGTTCTTGTGATCACCGCTCAAATCAAGGATGAACGAGGTCGCGAAGTGAAACCGATCAGTGTGGAAATCAACGACACCGACGGCATCGCGCAGGCTCTGGGCCTGACCGGAGCGATTCCTCAGACGACAAAATCCACATTTGAAGAACGCAACGATGCGATGCAGAAGGCTCAGGAAAAGCCGACGTTCGGGACGATCGACGGGATACGGGTCACTGCCGTGAATGCAACAAAACTGGCGATGGGAATTCTGAAGAAGCACACGTTCAATGGTGCGACAAGTCCGGTGTCGCCTGAAAACGTGGAAGGCAAGGCATTTGTTTCAATCGGCTCCGGTGATTACTACGAAATCGAACTTGTCAATGCGGACACAATCGACGTCGTTGCCACGCTCACTGTAGACGGGCTGGACGTGGCCAATACATTCGCGACTGATAAGAATGGCGATGGAAATCCCATGAATTGGCCTGGCTATCTGATTCCCGCCGGTCATACCATGGTCGTTCGAGGCTGGTTGAACACGATTGACCAGAGCATCCACGACAACGTCTATTCTTTCCGTGTGGTCGAACTCGGACAGGGAGCCGCATCGGCACTCAAAGCCCGAGGCGGCATCGGCGTCATCACGGTCCAGTTCCGCGAAGCCTGTGCCCCGAATGCAAAGTTGAGCGGTCGCAGCGTTGGTAGCGAAACGGCGAAGGGAGAAGGCTTACAGGAAAAAATGGAAGCTAAACCAGTCCAGATCGGCGACAATGTGTTATCAACCGTGAGTATTCGATACAACAGATCACGGGAATAATTTCGCGTTTGGCGAGCGGGGGACGTCAGTCCCCTGATTGTGATTCCTGCGATTCAACGATGATTCAACATACGGAAATGGGTCAAAGAACAAAACGCAAATCCGGAGACTGACGTCTCACGGCTCGCCGAAACACAACGCCGAAGTACAACGCCCACCATTGGAAATCGAATCTATATCGAGATCGCCCATGAACGCATTCATCCGTCTCTTCATCGCCCTCGTTTTGCTGCATTCATCGATCGCCGCAGGAGCCGACAAATACGCCCTGCTCATTGGCGTCACGAAGTACCACCACGCCGGGATGAATTCCAGTCCGCTCAAATACCCCGAAGATGACGCAGCAGCCGTGGCGGATCTGCTGAAGCAGGCAGGTTACACTGTCAAAGTCCTGCGCGGCAAAGAGGCGACAAAGGCGACCATTGAATCAGCGCTCACGGAACTTGGCAAAGAAGGCAGTGCAGACGGCGTCGTCCTGATTGGTATGTTCGGGCACGGCGTACAGTACGGTCAGGATGGCTACTTTGGTCCGTATGACACAAGTACGCGAGACCAAAAGGACTTTCAAGGCAATGTGCAGCGGGACAAAAACAAACAACTGATTCTGGAACCCGATCCAGTCTCGATGATCTCCATGCGACAGGTCTTGGATGCCTTGACCCGTTCGCCTGCGAAAAACAAAATCATCCTTGCCGACTGTTGCCGGGAAGACCCCGGAGCCGCTCGCGGCCGCAACGCCTTTGGCAGCAACCTGACAACCGCCGACCTTCCCGATGGCACTGCGGCATTGTTTGCCTGTTCTCGCAACGAACAGGCATTTGAACACGACGACTGGCAGCACGGAGCTTTCACGAAAGCATTTCTGGAACAGGCCGCCAACATCGCGGCTCAGGGCAACGTGAAAGCAGGACGACTGGCGGAAAGCGTAGGAGAAGACGTGCAGTCGATGGTTGATGACAAGACAAAGGGGAAGAGTAAGCAGACGGTGACATACATCAACACAGGAATCGTGGATCTGCAGATTCAGTTAAAACAGCCAGCGCTGCCGGATCTCATCACCAACAGTATCGGAATGAAGCTGAAGCTGATACCGGCGGGTGAGTTTTTGATGGGTTCGCCCGACGGAGAAGAAGGTCATCAGGACGATGAAGGTCCGCAGCACAAAGTCCGTATCACCAAACCGTTTTACATGGGAGTGACGGAGGTGACCCAGGGTCAGTGGGTTTCGGTGATGGGCACGAAGCCGTGGACAGGGAAGGACTATGTGAAGGAAGGCAACGATTATCCAGCGGTGTACGTGAGCTGGGACGAAGCCGTTGAGTACTGCGAAAAAATGAGCACGAAGGAGAACAAGTCGTATCGTTTGCCGACAGAAGCGGAATGGGAATACGCATGCCGTGGCGGCACGAATACAGCGTACAGCTTTGGTTCATAATCTGGTTCGTTGAAGGACTATGCATGGTTCGATGCGAATACGTTGGACATTGGCGAAAAGTTCGCCCACACGGTGGGCACCAAGAAGGCGAATGCGTTTGGCTTGCATGACATGCA
>JBBQSE010000261.1:0-11563 GCA_038214195.1 Planctomycetales bacterium | reverse complement strand
CCACGGACATCCTGAACAGGACAAGTTTGCGTGTCATGCCCCGTTGAGTCGCGAAGCTGTTGAAGGCGGAATCCGAGGGATCGATCCTGAGGGCGACGAAGCCGAAACGGAATTTGAAGTATTGCAACGTCTGAACGACGGAACCGCGTTGGTTCGGTGTTTTCCGAAGACGGGTCGCACTAATCAGATTCGAGCACACCTGTGGTCGCTGGGCTTTCCGATCTGTGGAGATCCGGCTTACCTTCCACACGGTAAGACCGGAAGCAATCAGACATTGTCGCCGACCGAACCTGCGATGTGTCTTCACGCGGAATCCATAGAATTCACCGGATCGGACAAACAGACGCGAAAGTTTATCGTCGATGCACCTGATGAAATCAGCCGCAACGCGCCAGCGTCCGGTTCCTGAGCGGTTTAAAACGTCAAACTGACGCAACGCGATAGTCGCCGTGTCCTGAATCTTTTGGAGAATCCTCCGGCACCTAATGCGAAACTGCGTAAAACGGCTCGTGCTCTGCCGAAGCAGTCATGAACACTTCGGAATGGCCCGATGCGATGTGCCCGTTTTTCGACTCACTGGCCTTGCCGCCGAAGACGATCGTGGCCAAGTCGTTAAGCGCAGTCGCCTGGTAGTCTTCATATCGAACGGTCAGATCGACTTGATCGCGACCGCATGCACGCGCCGCTTGTTGCCGAAAAAGATCTTCGAAGTCGGTTGGATATTCCCACTCATGACGGTGGACGTCGATGATCATTTGGTCTCCAAAGTGTCACAAAGAAGGTCGAACAGGCGATCAACCTCGGCGATCGTTTCAGAGTCGAGCCGGTAGGCCTGCGGACCGCGGACAATCGTGTTGCGAAACACGCCTTGCCGTACCAGCAGATGTTTTTCAATCGCCAGAAAGGCATCCAGGCTGTGCTGCGCCGCCACAATCGCCGAGATGGGCAGCGATAATTGATAAATACGCTGCTCATCACCGCTCTCAAGCGCACGATACAACGCCACCACACCGCGAATTAAATCGGCGCCGGGCATGGTTCCGACAATTCCACGACGATAGCTATCGACCAATGCGATGCCGCCGGTGCCCTCGAAAATACGAGCTTGAGATTCGGTCGCGTCGCGGAGTTGCGAAAGTCGTTGTCCAATCGGCGGGGCTTCCGGTTTGAAGTAGATTTTTCCGGGACCAAAACGATGCAGCAGTTCCGCCTGCAGTTCAATGGACAGCGGCTTGCCCACGTAACCGCTGGCGTCTTGCACGATCACCGGCAGCGAAGTGGACCGGGCAATCTCTTCATAATACTTCAACAACTCATCGCCCAATGCACCGACTGCAATCGGCGGAATTGCCATTACAGCGGTAGCCCCGACGTCCTCAGCATGGGCCGTTTTTTCCCGAGCGATGCTCGTTGACTCGCCACCTACACTGAGCACAACAGGTCCGCGTCGGTCCATCACTCGGCAAACAAAAGCAGCAAGTTCGCGATTTTCCGTGTGGCTCAACCGCAGGACTTCCGAAACCATCGCCACGACGATGCCATCGGAACCACATTCGAGCAACCACTGGATCTCTCGTTCGAGAGTGTCAAAGTCGATTTCGCCTGATTCTAAATAGGGTGTTTGCAGGACAGGTAATACGCCCTGCAGTGCATGTTGTTTATCGTTCATGTCGTCATTCATCGAGTGTCAATCTCCATTGCGGTCAAGCTGCCATCCAGCGCACTCAAGTCGCCAACCGGATTGTCATCTAAACTCATCAGATTTGCCTGGATCAACTAATTTGCGTGAACCGAATCCACTGAGCGTTCTTCATCGCGACTGGACATGACCCAGTCACGCACTCCCGCAATTGCGAGATCAATTATTCTTCGCTCTCTGCTTTCAACGGGAGAAACTCGACGGTCTCCCCCGTGATTCGGAACTTCTTGGCGCGGATATTTGATCCAGTGCCTTCTTCGTAGTAGACGATCAGGATGCTGCCGTCTTTCAGATTGACCAGAGAAGGATAAGCGCCGATCACGTTATCGACGAGTACATTTTCACTCCAGGTTTTGCACTCATCGCGGCTGATCCGCAGGCTGGTGTTCGGAATTCGAAACGCCAGCACAATTTCGTCATTCGGTGTCCGTAGAAAGTAAGGGCAGTGTCCGGAAAATCCCATCGGTTGGGCTACGCTCCAGGTTTCCCCATGGTCTTTCGAGATGGATGAACACATATGAGCCCGCAGGGCAGCGAAGAGGCTTTTGTCTTTGAGTTCAATGACATCGGTCTCCGCGTCCAGTCGGATTCCACCATTGTCGATTTCGGTGATGTCGCTCCAGGTCGCCCCGTCGTCATCGCTATACGCGATTGCACCAGTTGCTGTTTCACTTTTCGCAGTATAGAGCGGCATAATCAATCGACCGGTGGACAACAGGCGAATCGGCGAGCTGCAGTATGCTGCCAGAGTGATCAGTTGTGGTTCCGTCCAGGATTGCCCTAGATCATCGGATGAAACAATCCACGTCCCGATTCCCTTGTGACCATCGTAGGTAAAGAAATTGCAGAGGAGTTTACCGCTTGGTAACTGCACGATGGAAGGATCACGGTCATCATCGGGGCCATCAAATAATGTCTGAGCGGGAGTCCAGGTCAGTCCTTCATCGTTTGACATGCAGTAGCTGATTCGGCCTCCGAGTGGATACTTCTGGCTGGGCACGGAGACATGTCCATAGCCAGCATAGAAAACCGCCATCAAGCGGCCATCGTTCAGGCGGCACACATCAGGAAAAGCTTCATATGCCCCCGCGCCGCCGTCATCGCAAACGATGAGATACTGGGGAGCGTGAACTGCAAACTCCTTGTCGGTCTTTTGTACATCCCCAAGAATGGAAATGTCTTTCAACTGTACCTGGCCCTGACTGCCATAAAACCCGATTCGGCCTGCCTGCAACTCAGGAGCGGTCGCCTCAAACAGCTTCTTGCCGTTGAGCGAAATCGAGACTGTCTGGTTGTGACAGTCAATCTCAGCTGAGTGCCACTGACCAGTGGGCTTATTGAGGCCGCTTACGCGCTGAATTTCGGTCCAATTTACATCAGGTATCGACCGGACAAGGATTGCCTGTCCTCTGTCGAAGTGCACATAGTGAAAGGTGCGAGAATCAACAGCTCCGAAGACGAACCCGCAGGCCAGGACGCCCTCAGCTTGATCTTCGACCCGAAACTTCGCAGAGATCTTCGCATCACCGACAATGACCGGCTTCAGGAAAGCAGTACTGATTTGAGATCTGCCATCCAGAATCAGTTCTTGATGAGAGATCGAAGCTGTTTTGGGGGTGAGAAACGTCCATTGCTCTGCTGCATTTTGGGCCCCCAGATCCACCTGGTATGGCTCGGCCGCATCACTGCCTGAAGCCCAAAGCCCCACGCATCCGAAAATGGCCAACATCCCACAGAATCGAAGTAGCATCGACTTCTCCTTAACATGGAGCTGAAATTCCACACTGATGAGGACGCCCGAGCAGATGAGCTTCATCGCGGGCGACTGGAAACCCTCGCTGGCCCAGACCCCGATCCGCTGGTCGAATGCTGCGCGCAAGTAGAATAGCGGCGGGCTACTGATGGTCAAGAGGTACGTGCCATAACAAGACGACGGTTCAACTGGTGCTTTATCACAGCCTGATCTTCGGTAGACAGACTTGAGTTTTGTTCGAGTATCATCAATTTTCATTTGCCCGTCCACACCACGTTGAGTGTCATTCACATCGTTGCCCCATGCGCTGATTTCCTCCTGTAGAGTTTCGATATCGCCGATGCGGTGCTTGGCCACGCATTGGCGAGTCAGTGACGGGGCCAGGGATCGTTGTGTCGCAATCTGGTGATATCTGGGGGGGAATGAGATTTCAAGCCGAGGGAACGGAAAGCGAACTCAGACCAGAAATCAGCATGAATCGCTGCGAATTGCGACGCATTGATGCAAAGGTTCGCCAGTACGCCAATGATGGGCACAGCTCGACTCGATCCAGGTGAAATGCTGGCTTGGCTCATTTGGCTTCAGAAAGGTCCGGCGACTCGAAGAGCAGCACGTCATCAATGACCGCCAAGGCACCATGCGGTTGATTTGTGAAATAGATCGTGGCTGATTTCGCGCTCGGCCCGGTTGTGAACTCGACGCTCTTGTAGTGGTAGCCCGGAAAGAAAAACCTCACGTTGGTGTCGCTGCTTCCGTAGTCCTTCACACCGAGAAACGCGTTGAACCATTTGTCCTGCTGATTGGTATTTGGCGATTTCACCCACGCCGACAGGACTTACATCGTATTCGGTTTTACAGCGACAACCTGTTCGATCATGCCTGCTTCCTTCAATTTGGCCGCGTGTTGCTCCCAGTGGAAGTTCTCGGTAATCTCCACCGTGCCTTTTCAGGAATCTGCGCCTGACTCAAAACTGCAATTTGCCAGCAAATTATCGCCAACGGCGATCGGTTTGCTCGGTTCGTCGCTTTGCCAGACCCATCGGAGTTTTGCGATTCTCCAGCCCCGCCGAATATTGACGAATCCGACTCCGGACCGTTGTGCCCATTCACAATGATTAAAATCCAAACTTCTTCACATATGACGGATCCTGCTCTATGAACACCAAAAGTCTGATCATCACCATTGTCGTCGCCTTCATCACAGTTTGGGCGACGGATTTTCTGATTCACGCCGTGTGGTTGGCGTCCACTTATGCGGCGACGAAGGAGCTTTGGCGGCCCGAGGCAGACATGCTTTCCCGAATGCCTTTCATGATCGGCGGGCAGTTCCTGATCGGCGCGGCGTATACGTTCATTTTTGCGAGTTTTGTGGCGGAGAAGCGTTGCCTGATGAATTCGCTCAAATTCGCGGCTTGCTTCGGAGTCATCGCTGCGGCTGGCCAGATCATTATGTATGCCGTTGCGCCGTATCCAGGATCACTCGTCGTCAAATGGTGCATGGGTTACATTCTTCAGGCACTGGTGCTGGGTGTGATCGTGCATTTTGTGTACAAGCCGCTGCCTGCTAAGTAAATTGTCCTTTCATCAGATTTTTTGATGGTCGAAGAGGACTTTGAGGACTAGAACAAGCGAAAACGTCCAGACTCAAACGGGCAGGAACCAGACCATGAGGCTTATTCTCAGCTTTTTTCTCGCTGTAATCGTAGGCGTTTCTCAGCATGTCACCGCAAGCGATCAGCAAGACGCTGCGCCGCGAGCGCTGTGGCCGCAGTGGCGCGGTCCGGCCCGGGACGGCAAGGTCGATGCGGCAGAATGGCCTGATTCGCTCGGAGAAAACGTGCTGGTGCAAACGTGGCGAGTTCCGCTTGGCCCCAGTTACTCCGGACCGATCGTTTCTGAATCGCTCGTTTTTGTGACGGAGACGGTGGACGAGAAACGCGAAGTTGTGCGAGCACTCGATCGAAAGACCGGCGAACAGCGCTGGGAAGTGGCGTGGGACGGTGCGATGTCCGTGCCATTCTTCGCCAGGTCCAACGGCGACTGGATTCGTTCAACACCAGCCTTCGACGGTGAAAGCCTGTACGTTGCGGGGATGAAAGACGTGCTGGTCTGCCTCAACGCCGAAACGGGCGAACAGCGTTGGAAGATCGACTTCGCTGAAGAATTCAAGACCCCAGTTCCGGCGTTCGGCTTTGTCTGTTCTCCGCTGGTTGATGGCGAATATCTCTACGTTCAGGCTGGTGCGAGCTTTTGTAAACTTCAGAAGCGGACGGGCAAGATTCTATGGAGGTCTTTGAAAGATGACGGCGGCATGATGGACAGCGCGTTCTCGTCACCAATTCTTGCAGAAGTCGCAGGCCGTCGGCAACTGGTCGTGCAGACCCGCGTACGGCTCGTCGGAGTGGATCCCGAGTCCGGCGATGAATTGTGGTCGCAGACGATCCCCGCGTTTCGCGGGATGAATATCCTGACTCCAACCGTTAGTGGTGATGCGATCTTCACAAGTTCCTACGGAGGCAAGTCGTTCCTGTACCAACTGAAGAACGAAGGCGGCGCTTTGTCAACGGCGGAAGCGTGGACGAATAAGGTCACAGCCTACATGTCCACGCCGGTCCTCATCGACGGGCATGTCTATCTGCACCTGCAAAACCAGCGTTTCACCTGCATCGAACTGGCAACCGGCGAATCGAAATGGACGACGACGCCGTTCGGAAAGTACTGGAGCCTTGTGGCCAACGGGGACAAGATCCTGGCACTGGACGAGCAGGGTGAGTTGCTGCTGATCCACGCAAATTCTGAGAAATTCGAAAAGATCGATTCCCGCAAGATCAGCGAAGATCCGACATGGGCTCACGTTGCCATCTGCGGTGACGAGATCTTCATCCGCGAACTCAATGCGATGACAGCTTATCACTGGCGGAATGAAAACCCGGCCGCCCGGTAGAGTGAATCTGAAGCACCACAAACATTGGCATTTCGCCTGGCTACTGGATTGCGGTGCTCGATCGTCGTGAATTCGTAAAACGCAATGCCGACGCCGTATCGAATGTGGTGAAGTTAATGGCCCACAATCGTGGAGAATTTTCACCTATTGCATGTCAAGCAGTTTTTGAACAAGTACTTGATCATCAGCAGGATTCACGGAACGCAAGTCCAGCAAGAGAGCGCCTTCTTCAATTCGTCCCCAGACACCTGGCACACTCATTCGCAGGCTGCGCGCCAGCATCTGAGGCGGCGTATTCGGAGATCTCATTGCAATCGCGATCGACGGCAACTGATGCCCTGCGCAGGAACCGCCGCCAACTTCGGCCACACTGGCTACGATCTCCAGTGTCAACTCGACCGATGACCGAGCCTGTTCAACAATCGATTCGGCTCTGGCGGTGAGCGTTGCGATGTCGGCCTGCAGCATTTGATACAGCGGCAATTCGCAGGCCGCGTCTCCCCGCGCGTGAACCAGCAGTGTGGCGTGCAACGCCGCAAGGCTGATCTTGTCGATGCGCAAACAGCGGGCGAGGGGATGATGACGCAGAGTGGAAATCAGCGGCGCGCGGCCCGCAATGATTCCAGCCTGTGGGCCTCCCATAAGTTTGTCACCACTCCCCAGGACAAGATCTGAGCCCTGCTCGATGCTGGTTAGAAAATCCGGTTCGTGGAATGCATCAAGCACCGGAGTTGGAAACAGCTGCCCGCTGCCGATGTCGTCGAACATCATCACGCCGCGTGCCTGAGCGAGCCTGGCCAGTTCCAACGTGGACGGTTCAGCGGTAAATCCGACGATGCGAAAGTTAGACGCATGGACTCGCAAAATCGCGGCCGTGCGATCGTTGATGGCTGATTCATAATCTCGCAGGTGAGTTCGATTCGTGGTGCCGACTTCACGCAAAATCACGCCCGCCGTCTGGAAGATTTCTGGCAGACGAAATGAGCCACCGATCTCAACCAGCTGACCGCGTGAAATCACAACCTCACGACCGTGACACAGCGCCTGCAGCAACAGCAGCGTGGCACCTGCATTATTATTGACAATGAGGCTGTCTTCGCAGCCCGTGAGTGACCTCAGTAGATCGTCCGTTTGAAATCCGCGATAGGTTCGCTCGCCTGAGTCCGGATCCACCTCGAGCAGGCAGGCACCCGTCGCTTCGGAAATCGCACGTCGCGCCGCATCCGCCAGCGGAGCGCGACCAAGGCTCGTGTGGAGCAGTACACCGGTAGCGTTGATAACTCGCCGTGGTGACTGCAGCCGGAAATGCTCCATGTCGGCGACCAGCCAGCGAATCACCAGATTCTCGGCATCGATCTTCGATACAACTGGCACATTGTCCGCCAACTGTTGTCGAAGACGATCGATCGCCGTCACGAGTTTCAAGCGAACCAGATCTACCCCGAACTGTTCCATCAGTGACACGACTTCATTGTGTGCCAGTACCTGTGTCATTGAAGGGAGGAATTTACGGGCATCGTCGGACACGGGGAAATCTCGCGGAAGAAACAGATGCATTCGAATCAGCGACTGCTGTGCTTTGTCACTCTCTGATTTCGGAGTGGCCGGGGTTGGAGGACGATAGTCCGACCCCCCGGGGGCTTCCTTCGCTCCGCTCAGTCCAGCCCTGGCCACCCAACACCCGTTCCTGGCTGTGACAACGCACGAGTGTGAGTTGAGTTATACACCGAGCGATTGAGATTGAGACATTCACCGCGCCATCTTTTCTCTATTCAATCCACAACCTGTGCGGCGATCCGACCGGTCAGGACTCCCGTTGTGCGCGGGTCTCCTGACCCCGCACCTTCAGAGGGAGACCTGACGGTCGGGCGAATGGCTCGGTCAGGAGACCGGCCATAACAGACGGAAGACCGGCCATAACAGACGCAGGCCTCGCAGCGAAAGCTTCCTCGATTGGAAGTTACGGATTGCGATCTATGTGGCGTCTGTATCTTGCGGTTTTCGTGTCCGAATGTAATCAACAATTCCTCCAATGCCGCCGATAAACCCCAGCATCTTAAGGGCACCCGTTAGCATAACGATCTCCCGAACACGAATGCTGGCCAACGCCAGGCCCGCGCAGTAGATCCCAGCCGGAATCGCCAGAATCGCGCCCTTCGGTGCCACTCGGGAAATCAACCAGAGTACAATGATTCCACCAAGAATGAAGACAATTGCGCAGACCAACAAAATGGTGCCGTAATTCTGTGATGACGCTACCGGAGACGACGGCGCTGCTGATTGAAGCCAGTTTGATTCACCGTCGAGCCTCGCAAGTATTTCCGCGAGCAATGCCGTCAATTCTGATTGACGATCAGCAGGCCCAAACAGTTTGACCTGGATTGCGGCCCGTTTGAGCGGAATTTGCACGTTGTACGTGATCGCTTCGATCTCGCCGAGTTGTTCTGGCACTTCAAACGCATCGACATCGAATCCCCGCCACTGAGTTGTAAACAGGCGGCCCCGAAAGCCAGACGGCATTTTTTCGGGATTGAGACGTTCACGACCGATTGTGCCGCGCATCTTCTCGACTAACAGGAAGACATCCAATTCGTCATCCGTAGGAGCATCAAGCATAAAGCTGTGAATGATGTCGGGAGCGGCACCAGCCAGTTTCGGGTTCGGCACGAAACCGTCGGGCAGGGTGAGCCTAAATCCTCGAACATCGTCAACAACCGTCTCACCAGCGGAAGCCCGTGATGCAAGCAGCAGCATGAACGCGGCGGACAATGTGAATACTGGGAGGTGTGATTTAATCACTGCTGGATTTAGCCGCATAGATCGTGCGTTGAACTTTTTCGCTTCGTGGGGCCGCGAGTTGCTCGGCTTCGTGCGGAATCAATGCGGTTGGCGAAGCTACATTGGCCGAATGATAGCCCTTGAGAAATGGCCTGTCACGCGGCATAGGGCGATCGGGGCGAGTTTTCACTGTCAGCTGCCAGTGGAGGCGGTTTGCTGTTGTCAAAATTGCTTGCCAACTTCCAATCCCGCGGGTTCGCCTTCCGGCGAAAGTCCTTTCCGGCAGAAAAGACCTACATAAATTGCCGAAACGCATCGTTTGGCAAAACGTTTCCCGTACACGACCTGGCGTGCATCAACCACCGGGCTGCTTGAACAAATGCCTTGAGCGTCGGCTCGACGGGCTGTCATCGCCACAATCGCACTCCGCTCCACGTTCAATCTAACGCCGCGTCGTTCGTACGCGCTCACGAAGTTAAAGCGGCATTAGTTAGGATGCCCTTGATCACTGCGATGAAAGGCCCATCATCCCGTAGACTGCAACGTTTGCGATCACGCCAATAAGGGTGCCGAACACTACCGTAGTCCACAATAACTTTCGCCGTGCAAGCAGGCCAGAAAAATGCTCCCCCATGTCGCCCCAATTAAATACGGTAGATGGATAGCATGCAAAATACAGGTAGACGATGCAGATCAGTACTAGGAGGATTGGGCTCCCAGCGGCGTACACACGCCAGTCGGACAGCGAGGCGAGTGCTCTACCGTCTGATGCTTGCTTTTTTCCGATGTTTTTTAGTTGTCGCACAACAAGGTTCTCATGAGTCGCTGGCGGATCCTTGGCAAGCAATTCCGCAACATCAGACTCAGTAAGCCACATGTTGTCGTTCAGCTTTGAAAAGTGGCGTCCTTTTAATATTGCCACCTGAGCGAGGGTCATGAGAATCATGAAGAACAACAACGGCATGATCTTGGAGAACATCGAGGACTTGATTCTCGGAATGAAGCCACTTTGAGTTGTCCGTTCAACCTGTTCGTCGAGAAGTGAGTTGAGATTGTGGCCCCAATCAGTCTGATCACTTTCGATTTCGACGGCGATTGAAGGGAATACGTCCGCATCAACGTAGAAGACGCTGCACGAAGTGACCTCGTGTAGCGGTTGAGGCGATGGCTGGAGTGGTTGTTTTTTTCGTGTCTTTGGGATTTCGCTAGTGGATGCAGTTGCCTCGACCTTGCATTCGATACGCAAGGAACGGATTGGCGACTTTACGGAATTGTCGAGTGCCAAAAGTTCGTCGAGCGTATGCACGACAACCGTTCTTCGTGCCGCATGCGTCGTCTCGAATGTGAATGTAAACGGTGTCTGGAGCCGTTCAAATTCTTGGATCATTACGCCGTGAATTCGTCGAAGCTTCGCTTCATCGACGATGTAAGCTGAGCGATATCGTTTGCGGGTTTTCAAGATTGGCACTCGGACAGGAAAATGGGAGGGTCTCGCTGCATACTCACAATGCAAGTAACGAGCAATGTTACGGAGAGAAAACGGATATCCGGAATTATCTCTCCTACGGGGGAGGACTTTATCGGGGGCGCTGGGACTTGCAATGGTGACTTGGTCAGCCGGTGATAAGACGTCATGCTGGGCGACTTGACGGGGGAAATTCTGTGACTGGCGCGGTCAGGAAGAGAACCCCTGCAGTTTTATCAGTGCGTCATTCCAAGGACCGTTCGTCAATGCCATCACTGATTCAAACAGGGACCTTCGGGAAGCCTGACTGGGAGTGTTTTCCAGGTGGATTGCCCGCTACGCGGGATTCGTGAATCACGATGGGTGCTCCGCGATCCGGCTGACGAAAGATCGGGCTTTGGCGTTTTCTCGCCTTTTGCTGTTCGGCGGTTGCATCAGCGTGATTTGAAGGATGGCTTTGCCGCGATTTGTTGACTGATGCGCATGGACCTCCCCTCGCTGTCGCTCGATCGTCCTTGAAAGGAAGGGTGAAGTGAAGCATTCTGCGATTGGTCGCAGAGCGACCGCATGATGGTAGCCGTGGGTTTTAACCCACGGAAATGTTCCGACCGTGGATCCTGAGTCGCGGAGCGACGATTGACGATTTGTGCCGGCGCGGGCATAAAGTCATTCGTCGCTCCGCGACTTTTCCGGCGTCCCCTATCACGTTCCGTGGGTGTCAACCTTAGGTTTAGGCACATTTGTTGCGTGCTGATGTCAAGTTCAGTGAGTTCGAGGATTGTTTTGTAGATTCTGCCACGATGGATTCCAGAGATCTTGAGGCTTCTGGAATTTTTTACAACAGGACGTTGACTGTCGAGTGCGCATGGCCGGAGTGAATTTTTCGCTCACGGCGTATTGCGGACAGGGTGGGAGCCCGACGAT
>JBBQSE010000260.1:0-11602 GCA_038214195.1 Planctomycetales bacterium | reverse complement strand
GGCAGGGCGTTGCGTTTGCCGGGTGTGCCGGCTGTGAGCAGAATTGCTCCCATGCTGGCGGCCTGACCCATGCAGTAGGTGGCGACATCGCAGCTGATGTACTGCATCGTGTCGTAAATTGCCATGCCAGCCGTAATCGATCCGCCGGGGCTGTTGATGTAGAAGTGAATGTCGGCTTTCGGATCATCGAACTGCAGAAACAGAAACTGAGCCACGATGCTGTTGGCCACATCATCGTTGACGCCGCTGCCGAGGATCACGATCCGATCCTTGAGGAGTCGGCTGTAGATGTCCATCGCGCGTTCGTCGCGACCATTCTTTTCGATGACATAAGGAACGAGTACTGTCATTTCCGGCATCCATCAGAGCTGAGGGGTTCAATTGAGAAACAAGGGTCGCATCGCATCCCGTGCGACGCGTGATCCCGCCTAAGTATCGCGTCGCTACGGCTTTTTCTTGCCCGGCGGGCGTTCCAGGATTTCGTCCACCAGGCCGTAGGCTTTGGCTGCCAAAGCTGTGAGGTAGTGATCTCGCTGAGTATCCTTAGCGATCTTTTCGATCGGCTGCTTTGTGTGGTCGGCAAGGATTTCATTGAGCAGCTGCCTGGTGGCGATAATGTCACGTGCCTGGATTTCGATATCCGATACCTGCCCGCCCACCTGACCATACGGCTGATGAATCATGATTTTCGAATGCTTGAGGGCGAAGCGTTTGCCGACTGTTCCGCCCGCCACCAAAATCGCGCCGCCACTGGCAGAAAGACCCACACAGTACGTGGCGACATCGCATTCAATGAACTGCATGATGTCATAAATCGCAAGCGTCGCGGTGACGGAACCACCGGGCGAATTGATGTACAGGTGAATGTCCTGATGGCGGTTTTCCGACTGCAGAAACAGCATTTTCATGATGACCAGGTTGGCGCTGCCGTCATGAATCGGACCATCGAGAAAGATAATTCGATTGTCGAGCAGCAGGTCGCCGACTGTCATCTGACGCTGGGCCGAGTATTCACGGGCGGCCACTGGCATATAGTCGAATCGCGGGTCCTTCATTCGCTTGATCCTGTCCTGTTCGGTTCGGTTGCTTCCGGGGTCGTGAGTTGTTCGGCGACGCTGAACGGACTCACTTCAATAGAATGTTGTTCTGAGATGCTTGTCCGCCAATAAAAACAGACGCCGCATTATCGTACGTGCGCCTGTGCTATTCGGACAGCCAGTTTTATTCAGATTCGCCATCATCGGCGGTGTCGTCAATCAGGCTTGAGCCCATATTGCCGCAGATGGCAAAGCGAACAGATGTCTGGTTTTCCTTTTTCTTCTGCTCGCGAGGAACTTCATCAAATGTCGCTTTGGACAAAATAAAGTCCACTGCTTTTCGTTCACGAATCTGAGCTTCCAGATTCTCGATCATGCCGGATTTTTTCATGCGAGCGCGAATTTTTCGTACAGACTCACCGCTCTGGAAGGACATCAGCAGCAGTTCTCGGTCAATGTCAGTGTCTTCGCATTCAATCTCTTCGGCGGTTGCGATACGGTCGAGGACAAAATGCTCCTTCAACGCCTGGGTTGTTGTCTCCAGAGCTTCCTGACGAATCCGATTCTCGCGAGCCATGATCTGATCGCGGGTAAATCCGGCCTGAGACATTTCCAGGACTTCGCGCCGCAGAGCATTTTCGGTCTGCTGTCGCACAAGAGTTTCCGGGAGATCCCAGTCTGCCGAAGCAGTGATCTTTTCCAGAACCTGACGGCGTGTTTCCTGTCGCTGCTGGTATTCCAGTTGGCGTGTCACCGAACTTCGCAGCAACTTATTCAGGGATTCTTCGTCCTCGGCTCCCAGCCGCTCACAGAACTCCTTGTCGATCGTCGGCACTTTGGACTGCTGAACCTCTTTGACCTCCAGCGTTAAAGCGATATCTTCACCACGCATTTCGACGATGGGTGACTGAAGCGAAATACGCACACTGGTCTGCCGACTGTCACCAGCCTTTGCCCCCACCATCAGCTTGTCAAAAGCATCAAGAACGGCGTCCTGAAAATCCAGCTGACCCATCACACGAAGACTCTGCCCGCCGACTTCGCGAATGGCCTTGCCCTCATGCGTGAAAGTCATATCACAAATCACGTAATCTCCCGAAGCCGCAGGCTCATCCACCGTGACTCGCTCCGAGTACGAATCGAGAAATTCCTGTTTGTATTCCTGAAATTCTTCTTCTGTTTGCTCAGCTGAAGAACGGGTGATTCTGATGCCAGCATAGTCGGGCAGCTCAAACTCAGGCCGGACCTCGACATCGAATTCGTAGTGAAAATCACCCGTATCGGGAACATCAAGGCTCTCAACATCGATTCGAGGTTCGTTGATTGGCTCGATCTTACTGTCCTCGGACAGCTGTTCAAGACTTGCAACCAGCACCTTTTGCTTGATATCGGAGGCGATTTCTTTCTTGAAGCGTTTTTCCAGCAATGCAACCGGGGCTTTGCCGACGCGGAAACCGGGGACCTGAGCCTTGTCGGACAGATCGCTCAGCGCGGAATCACGGATGGTACGAATGTCGGCTTCCGGCACGGTGACTGAAACATGTTTCCGGCAAGCGCCAACATTCGTAATTTCAACCTTTAGAGCCAATCGAGACGCCACTTTCTCTTCACCATCAACCACTGCCTGGCCTGCATCTTCAGAACTCATTCGTGAACCTTTTCAACATCTTTCGGACTGCCGAAACTCCACCGTTTTAAAAAAACGGGTCAGGAACCAATAATGTGCAACACACACTCAGGGCCATTTGGCTATTGGTTCCTGACCCCTAATTTAAACATCGGGAGGCAATAAAAAAAAGCGGGTGAAGGGACTCGAACCCTCGACAACCACGTTGGCAACGTGGTGCTCTACCAACTGAGCTACACCCGCAAATGGTAATGTCCCCAAGCGGGGACACAGACAAATTGTAGCGAAACAGACATTCTTCCAACGCGGTCAGCTGTCCACTTCGGTCAAAAATGGCGGTTTCGAGAAGCCCCGGCAGCTGAAACAGAATAAGGAAACTCAATCCTGATTCTCTTCTGCCGATTACTCCACGGCGCGAATTATGGCCGTTTCCCCACTTTCGTCAACAGAATCATCGACAAATCCATCCGAAACGGAAATCCCTTGCATTTTTCAGCAGGGAGGCCAAGCAGGGACAAAATGATTTGAGGTCAAAAATGGAACTGGAAGGTAGTGGAGACTCACTGGTTATCGAGCCCTGGTCATTTGGATTTCTCACATACAAATCGGTTCGCCTTGCGGCGAATGTTCTTTCCGGCAGAAAAGACCAAACTTGTGTGATTCACGGAATTCTACAGCAACTTTGAAATCACTGCTCCGTCGTGGGCGACTTTGAACGGGCGGCCTGTGGGAGAATGGACGATTTCCGTCAATGGCAAGCCGAGGGCTGTGGCGACTGTCGCGTTGAAGTCGGCCGGAGTTACGCCGTCCTGATCCACGCTGTGCCCCGCCGCATCCGATGTGCCGTAGAACTGACCACCTTTAATTCCACCGCCGGCGATCACCGACGAAAACACTGCGGGGTGATGGTCGCGGCCAGCATTGTAGTTGATCTCGGGCGACCGGCCAAATTCCGTGGTGAGCACAACCAGCGTCTCGTCCAATAGATTCCGCTCGGCCAGATCTTTGATCAAATTGCCCATCGCGCGGTCCATCATTCCAGCACGCGTTGGCAGTGCCCCGTTGTTGTAAATGTTGCTGTGCATATCCCAGCCGCCACAAGTGACTTCAACGCAGCGGACGTTGCTTTCCACCAGACGGCGCGCCAGCAAACATCCCTGACCGAACGCATCGCGTCCATAACGATCCCGGTCTTCCGGCTTTTCTTCGTTCAGATCGAAGGCTTTCAATTCACCACTGGTCAGCAGGCTGGTAGCTTCAGAATAGAAATCGGAATACTGTTTCACCTTGCGAAGCGGATAGCGTTCGCGGAATTTTCGATCGAAGCCATCAATAAGCGTCTGCCGTTTGTCAAATGACGCTGCCGTTAGATACTCCGGCGGCCTGGTGTTTTCGAGACCTCGATTGGGATCGCCGATCGGCAGCGGGCTAAACGTCGGGTCAAAGAATCCTGCTCCGGGATGCCGCGCTGGTGCGCTAATCAAGACAGTATCAGGCAACGATTTGCTTTGACGGCCCTTGAAGTTCTGAATCCACGGCCCCAGCGACGGATGCCGTTCGGTCGCGATTTGTTCGTAGCTGGTCCGCATCAGATATTCACCCGCCTCATGGTCGCCCGTTTGCGTGTACATCGAGCGAATGACAGCGAACTTGTCGAACAATCCGGCCAGTGTCGGCAGGAACTCACTGAGCTGAGCCCCCGCAACGGACGTCGAGATCGGTTTTGTCTGGCCCTGATTTTCATGCCCCGGCTTCAGGTCAAACGTGTCCAGATGCGTCATTCCACCGTTCATGAACAGGTAGATGAGTCGCTTGGCTTTGCCGCTCGTCAAAGTGAGCGGGGCCGCATTGGAGTTGCCGCTGAGCATTGGCAGGACGCTGACTCCCAGCGTCGATTTTGCCGCGAACTCCACGAACCGGCGGCGGTTGAGATCGTCAAGTTTTTTAAGCAGGTCTCGCATGGGTTTGGTTCCGACTACTGGATAAACAGAAACTCGCGGGTGTTGATCAGGGACCAAATGACGTTGCCATAGCCAGCCGGACCGGACTGGCTGATTTCCTGGGCCGCCAGTTTCTTTTCTTCGATATCTGGTTTCCGGTTCAGGATTGTCAGGAAGACAGTTTCCACGCCGTCATCCACCGTCTTGCGTTTCATCACGTTGTTGTAAATTGTGGAATTACCTTCCAATAGCATGTGAGAAATCGGCCCATTGAGCATGAACAGGACCTGTGGCACTGAACCAGACGTCGATGATGCGGAAATCAGTTCACGATCAGATTGTCCAAACATTCGCAGGAAGTGACTGGCCGGTACGGGTGATGGCAATTCTGACGCGCGCGCCAGAAGTACGCCTTTGTAAGTATAAGGAGCCTGTTTCCTGCCATGCTCGGCAACAACCTCTTGCGATTTGGTTTGAGCTTCCAGCAGCTCTTCTGCTGAAATTTTTGTGAGATCCACATTGATCGCCGTCGTCCATGTTTCAGCCGGCAGTTCCCGAAACTCATCAGGGATGGCCAGCGTGAGAATCGAATCCCAGGCCTGTTCGGCGGTCATGCGTCGCAGGATGGGTCCGGCAAAGTGATAGGGTTCGCCAGGATTGGTTTCTTCGAAGCACGCCTGACGCTGATACACCTGAGTGTTATAAAGAATCCTGAGGTACTCCTTCATGTCGAAGTCGAGCCGTTTCATTTCAGATTCAAGGAGCGCCATCAGTTCCGGGTTTTCGGCGACACTGCTGTCCATCATGTCATCCACCGGTTCAATCTGACCGACGCCGAACGCCTGCTTCCACAAGCGATTGGCGATCGTCACCGCAAAGCGAGGATTGTCTTTTGACACCAGCCACCTCGCGAATGCCTTACGCGGTGCTTCGTCCGTACGAATGTCAGCAGTCGGTCCAAACAACGCTTTCGGCGGAACGACTTCGCCCGCTTTGCCGTTGTCGTACGCGTAGTTCGCCGGCAACGTGATTTTGCGATCCAACTTGTCATTGACGATCATCATGTTCACGCTGAGCTGGCGATCAAACCGGTAGGAATTGTTCCGGCGGTCTTCTTCTTCCTGAACAATCCGGCCGTATTCTTCCTGCAACCGATCGTTAGGATTTTTGTCCCAGTATCGCGTGTCGCCTCCGCCGGTATTGGTCAGCGTCGGGAATGTGAACGCCGCCATCTGATAGAACTCCTTCTGAGTCCAGCGATCAAATGGATGGTCATGGCACTGAGCACAGCCGATTCGCGTGCCGAGAAAGATGCGAACGGTGTTGTTCATATTGTCCAGCGGCATGCCCGAATCGCGCTGCACGTATCCGGTGGCCGGATTCTGCCAGATCAATCCCTCAGCCGTGAGCAGCTCATTCACGAACTTGTCCCACGGCTTGCTTTCCGCCAGAGACTGTTTGATCCACTGCCGATACGGTTCACCGCGAACATTGTTGTTTAGGCTGTCGGTGTACCGCAGGACGTCCGCCCAATAGTTGTACCAGTGACTGGCATAACCATCGCTGCTGAGCAATTCGTCAATTAACGCCGACCGTTTTTCGGGATCCGGCGACGTCAGAAACTTTCGCGTCTGGGCCAAATTTGGAATCGTACCCGTCACGTCCAGATAAATGCGTCGCAGAAACTGTTCGTCCGTAGTCTTCGGATTCGCGGAGACCTTCAGCTTCGCGTAGTTCGCCTCCACAAGTCGATCAACCTGAGCAGCTGAACGCTGCATCTGGAGTTTCTTTGCCGGATCGACCGCCTTAGACTTCACCAGAAATCGTGGCAGCGGGTCGTCCTTCTTTTTGTCGTCGGTTTTCTTCGCTGGCGGCTCGGGAGTCAATTCTTTGACCTTTGCCAGATCGGCGTTGGCCTCAGTATGCATCTTCTGTTTTTTGTACGACTGGTTGCGTCCGGAATAGGCCAAAACCAATTCGGGGTCCAGCGCGATGGCTTTTGTGAATTCGTCCACGGCACCACGATAAGATCCTTTGCCATGCAGAGCGTAGCCGCGATAGCAGTGGGCCGCCGCATTATTTTCCTGGAGCTTGATTGCTGTATCAAAATACGCAATTGCCTGATCAAACTGACCCTGATCCAGCAGCGCGAGCCCCTTTTGAATGTGGGCTTTCGGAAACTTCGGATCCTTCTGAATCGCGAGATCCAGATCGGCCATCGCTTTCACCGTGTCTCGCTGCAGGGCATAAAAATACGCTCGATCACACAACGCATCGACCAGGGCAGGGTCCAGCGTGATCGCCTGGTTAAAGTCTGCCGACGCTTTGGCGGCATCTTTCTTCGCAACATACGCGGCGGCTCGACGCTGATAAGCGACCGCCAGATTGGGATCGAGTTCAATCGCCTTATTTTCGTCCGCCAACGCCTGATCAAAATTGCTTTTCCCGCCGTACGCGAGCCCACGCATACTGTACGCCTCGGCTGATTTTTCGTCGGCATTGATCGCGCGATTGGAACTGTTGATGGCTTTGTCAAACTGACGCCGGGCAATGTAGGCGTTCGCTCGATTCAAATGAGCTCCGACGTGATCGCTTTTTTCGAGCGTTGCAAAGTAAGCACTGTCGATCGCGTCCAGATACTTGCTTTGCTGGTACAGCGAATGAGATCGTTCCGCATAGGCATCGGCACGATTCATCAATTTCTCCGGCTCACGCCCCGACTGCTCGGTGACGGCGTCGAAGTCCTTCATCGCGTTCTCGTATTCGCCTTTGCCGTTGTAAACCATGCCCCGCGCGACGAGTGCTCGTCCACTCTTCTCATCGATCTGCAACGCAGCCGTGCAGTCCCGCATCGCTCCGTCCCAGTCTCTGTTTTTCATTTTCGCTTTGGCGGACGTCACCAGATTCTCAATCTGCTGACTCTTCGGATCCAGGACGGGCGGCACCTCCGGCGTTGCCTGAATCGCATGGGCAAAGTTGCCAAGCATCACGAAAATGCAAAATACGACAGCACGATTCACAGCCACCATTGTCCGACCCTGTGTGAATATGGGTTGCAGAGAATTCCAGAGTACCCGTCGCGGGTGTCTGCGAAGAAAACTCTGCAGAGATTAGCTGTCGCCCATGTTACAACTGTGCGTTTGAACAGGCCAGTGTCAGCCGCCCAGTTTCTAAAAACAGTTCGTTATGACGACTTGACGGCATTCTGATCGACCGGGACTCCAAAAAAAACACCCGAATCCGTAGTGTGCGGATTCGGGTGATTGCTGCTTCGAGGCACTTCAAGGGCGGGCGGGCCTGGTTTACATCATCTCAGCCGATAGCCAACCGTCGATCAATTGGATCATGGTGACGGTTAGAGGCAGAGGCTTGTCGCCAGCGGCCTGAAGATCGACCGTCGGGCTCAATTCACGACGGATAACTCGCTTGCCCAGGATACGGCGAATCTGGTTGGCGCGGGTGATCTGTTTCAGTCGATCCGTTTCTTCCTTGCTGGCGACGCCGATCGTGCCGGGGTCAAGCACGATCTTTCCGCCCTGGAGAGACATGTCGATGGGGATTGTAATGATCTGCTCAGGAATTGGGTCTTTGCCTTCCTGAAGCACACCGGTACGCAGGACGACCACAATCTTGCCGTTGTTAAAATGGACTCGAATTGGATCTGTGTTGCTGAAGGCGAACGAAGTCGGGGCATCGGCTTCTTCGTCTTTGACCGCTGGTTGCGAGGTCTCGTCCTGATTGAGCTTAATGTCACGTTGAAGCAGGTCGCTGAGCGCCGCTTCCAATTCCTTTGTCAGATCCTTTTCAGGAATCGTTCGTCCCTGGAAGTTCAGGGCGTCGATGGAATTGTTCAACGCACTCTCATGCAACTGGACGGCTGCCCCTTTCGCGATCAACGCTGATGGCGGCTGCACAGAACCACCGAGCCGTGCGAACCCGATCGTGCGGGAACTGAAGGCAATGTGAGTATTGCTGGAGCGGGCGCTGATGCTGTCGGGGGCGACGTCGCGTTTTTCAAGTGAAGCTCGCAACTTGTTCAGCGTGCTGTTCGCATCAGCAAATTGCTGATTTGTTTCACTCTCGAACCTCGGCAAAGCCTCATCGCGAATCTTGCCAGCGGTAAGTGCTTCCGCCTGTGGTTTGCTTTCTGCAATCTTGTCTGCCGCAATGCTGCGAACAATGCCGCGAATGATGGGAATCCCATCGTACTTCGTTTTCAATCCCGTCACCTGGCTGTTCGTGTTGATGCTGAAAGTCGCTGAAGTACTGTTGACATTGCGGCCATCAAAAAACACCGATTTGTTCATCCAGAAGTAGTTGTTGCCACGAGACCAGACGGTGGCTGGACTCTTCTGAGCAACGGTACTGGACTGGGCATGGCCACTCACGGCGATGTCGAATGCCGCACTGGTCAACGACGGCTTGATATCGGCTCGCACATCCACCGTGGTGTTGGACGAACCTGTCACCCACGCACCCATAATGCATTCAGCGATACAGCCTGTTTCGGTGCGGTAGTCTGAAATCAGACGAGACAGCAATTCTTCGGAAACGACGAAGTGAACGTTGTGATTGAAATAGTTTTGGTTGACAGCAGTCCGCAGACGAGAGGCAGCTTCAGGAAAGTCAGCTCGCAGCATTCGCCACGCAAGACGGGCGTGTTCGGCGTCGGCAGCAACGTGATCATTTTCATAGCTGAGCAGAGAAGTAACGAGCAAATTGATCTGGTAATTGAGTTCACCCACAGCTGCTTCGGTTTCATCTTTGAAAGCCGATTGACGAATGGCTTTATCAACGAGTGCCTTCAAACTCTGCAGTTGTGACTTCGAAGTGAATGCTTTCTGAGAGGCATCCATGGAATTCGACGCGGAGAGGTTCACTGATACTTGTTTCAGCAGGTCCGGGCTGACTTCGGGTTTCTGGAGATCTTCAAGATGCAGATAAGAGACCCACGTCGATCCATTTGGAATTCCCGAGAGCCAGGTTGCTGTTGACGAAGCAGACGCCGCAAGGTTCAGAGGCGCAGCTGTGGCTGGCGTCTGGGCAGCTTCAATTGAAGCATGAATCAGAGAAACGCGCCGCGTCAAAGTACGCTGCAGATTCTCCTTTTGGGGTGTTGATGGATCAATAGCGCTGGTGAGCGTCTGCAATTCGGCAGCTGCCTTGAGCCGCTCGTCAGCTGGCTTGGTAACGTCAAACAAAGTTCGCAGATGCGGCCCGGTAGCTTTGGAAAGTTCACTGTCAATTCCTTCGATCGATTCCTCGGTGATATCGGAGGGAACTTTCAACTCCGATATCAGAATCGGCCCGAGTCCTGATTTCGCCAGCAGAGCCGCTGGAAATACGGCGGAACCAACCAGCAGTGCTGTCGCAACGGAAAACGCACCCATGGCGCGACGCATGCGTCGCTCACGCAAGTAAGAAATGACGTTCACTATAAGCCCCCTGTATTGCCTTCGATGATGGAAGGCAGAATTGACGATCGCATCATCATTATCGTCGTGTGCGATCATCAGGTCGTCCATTTGCAAAGTAACTCACACAACATTCCATTTCGGAAAAGTCCACGCACTTATCCGGCACTTTGCAGCCATCCTAAGTTACCATGAACAGCTGGCCCACTCAATCGTCAAATACGGCGCAACCATTCCAGACGGAAAAGAAGGGAGCGGTTATCAAGTCCGAGATTTGGAAAAATGCGATTATCCGATCGCCGACGCCTCAAAAATCCGCAGCTCATGCTGCACAGGTGTCCCGGTTGTCGAATCTGGTCGAGTCACTTGCACGTCTTTCGGAGCCTCAATTCCAAGCTGAACGCGATTCTTGCCGACGCTGAGGACCGTGACGCGAATGTTAAACGCAGGGATAAAGATCTGTTCCTGAATTTTTCGTGACAATACAAGCATAGTTCAACTCCGTTTGAAATGATGAAGGGGTTTGAAAAGTCTTTGCGGCTGCTCGCCGTCGCCCACTGTTGACAGAAACTGTCAACTCATGGTCCCAAAAAAAGCGAAGAGACCAACTCTTCGCGCTGCCATAGCCGGATTCGTCAGAATTCGGGTTGCCTTAAAACAGATGCTTCTGCCCGGTGAAGGCGTCGAGACCCGCATACAAATCGCGCGTCCCTTCCGGAATGTAAATAATGTCGAGTCGACTCAGGCGGACGATCAGATTGGAGATCGTTACCTGTGCCTTCTCCGCAATTTCATAAAGTGCCGGCCACGATGTGACATCGATATCCTTCACGGAGTTTCTGATCAACCATTCCGGCATCAGCAGCGAAGACTGATAACGATCCACCGCGCTGCGGACTTCCGGCGAATCCTGGCCAGCGGTGAGTTCGCGATAGAGTTCGAAGTAACGATCATCGTATGCGGCGCGGTTCAGGACTTCGACAAGGACGTGCCGATCGGTCGCCTGTCGTCGGACCACATTTTGCTGAATGTCAAAGCCCGGCAGCCGAGGATGATGCAGGCTGGTCCGATCGATGTCGATGTCCCAGTGCCCGGCTTCGTGTCCGATCGTGCTGCGCTCCACTCCAGGCTTTGACTGAAACAGGCTGAGGTGTTTACTGTTGAGCACAATCCGACGTTCCTCGGGGATGAGTCCCGCCAAAATCTGTTCGCCGGGTTGCTCCTCGATTTCATTCCAGTCGAAATTCAACCCCAGAATTCGCTCCACGATCATCTCAATCGGGACCGGAAACATCACAGGTTCACCCGTCAGCTGTTCGTACTGACGGATTCGCATCCCGGTAATTCCATCGATTGTGCGAGTGCGCATATTTGTTAAATCATGGCGTCTCACAACTCAGCACTCCCTGCGAAAAAAAGGCGCTCGTCTTCGGGCGCTGCCAGGCTTTGGGAACAGAATCCCTCAGCGACAAAGTTGAATGGAGCCGGTCACTTCAGCGAGCTGAATTTGATCCAGCGGGTTGCTGTTCAATCTGCTGGATCAATTCTTCCAGCGCGGTGTCGGACAAGTTCAGGAGTTTGCGA
>JBBQSE010000259.1:0-11614 GCA_038214195.1 Planctomycetales bacterium | reverse complement strand
AATCACCTTTCATGCTTCCGATGCCTCGAAGAGTGGCGTAAATCCACAACGCGAACAGAATTGGAGGATCGATTGCCCCGGCTCCTGCCTTGCCTTTGACGGCTTTGATCCTGGCATATAGCTCGGTCAGATCAAGCCCCTCGACAAAAGCCCAGACGGCTCGCACGGGGTGATCGACGTTCAAACGCTGGTTCAACGATAACGTGATCATTTCGACCTGCCGCCGATTGGCACGCTTGAAACGCGCCTCGTCAGGCGACGTCTCCGAAGTGGCTGCGGGGGCAGGGATGCTAAGGATTACACGTAAAGGACTCGCAGAAAGCAAGCAACATGCTGTGGTTGCGGTTTCCATGGCCTACGCACGACGAATTCTTGTGAAGTTGCGTACCTGTGCCGTCAGCGCAATTTCTACCGGGAGTCGTTCCATCGAGCTGGCACCGTAGAAACCGTGAATCTCCGGAACGCGATCCATCATGAATTGAGCGTCGTCCGGCATCGCGATCGGTCCCCCATGACACAGCACGATCACGTCATCGCGAACCGCCCGCGCGGCACGAGCGATCTCGGCGACTTTGACGACACTCTCCTCCAGCGTGAGAGCGGTTGTTGCGCCAATGGTTCCGCTGGTCGTCAGACCCATGTGAGCGACAATAATATCAGCACCAGCCTCAGTCAATGCGATTGCCTGGTCAGCATCAAAGGCATACGGCGTGGTCAGCATGTCCAGCTGACGAGCGGCTGCGATACAATCGACCTCCAACTGGAATCCCATGCCCGTCTCTTCCAGATTGGCTCGAAAGACACCGTCAATGAGCCCCACGGTAGGGAAATTCTGAATGCCGGCAAAACCGATGTCTTTTAGTTCTCGCAGAAAGTGATCGCGGAGCATGAAAGGGTCCGTTCCGCAGACGCCAGCCAGGACCGGCGTGTGCTTCACCGCTGTGAGCACCTCATTCGCCATTTCGCGGACGATTTGGTTGGCGTTTCCGTATGGCATCAGGCCGGACATTGATCCTCGGCCCGCCATGCGAAATCGGCCCGAGTTGTAAATCACGATTAAATCGATACCTCCGGCTTCTTCACACTTGGCGCTGATACCAGTGCCCGCCCCACCTCCGATGATCGGCAGGCCATTCTTGATCTTGTTTTGAAGTCGCTCAAGAATCTGTTGACGAGTCGAGGCCAATTTTGCGTCTCCAAAGGAAATTTTATCGCAGGCTTCTCAAAGTCGGAAGTCGTTCAAGAAGTTGCAGTCTGATTGATGAAACCCGCCGACGATCTGACGGGCGGCCAGTAGACTATACGGATTCGTTCTGCGTGTCATTCGGGCTTCTCAGTGATTTTTTGCGACTGATCCCGTTGGCCGAAAGAACGTGTGCGTCTAAATCCACTCACGGAACAGTTGCGACTGCTGTTCTCCTCTGTTTTGCCTGCTGGATGCAACGTTGCCCTTTGAATCCGTGATCCTGGAACCGCCTGTCTCCGAATGGCTCGTGACGCATTCTGAGTTGACGAATGGCGCGCTGGCTGAGCTGCGAAAAAAGGCCCGGAAAAGGCTGGTTGATTCCGCTGAACAATTTGTGCTGCGGCTTTCTGACGTCGCGCGGCGGGCGGGACTACTGCAGGGAGATCAACCGCTGCTCACGGGCGATCCGGATGTGACTCCGATTGTAATGACGGGGCACCAGCCAGTGGTGTTTCACTCCGGGCTGACCTTCAAATACCAGACGACCGAGGCGTTTGCGGCGGAGCATGAATTGATCGCCGTCGCGGTGGTGATCGACACGGACGAAGGGGATGCAGGAGCGATCACTTTTCCAATGGCGGATACGTCGTGCGTGACTTCTCCGACTGCGCGAAATTCAATTCCAGCATTGCTCGCGAAATCCATCTCACTGGCGCAGAACGCCGGATTGTATTCGTCGAGTCGCCTGAAGCCACCCGCTGTACTTGCCACGGAACTGAACGCGGCGGAAAATCAAATCCGAGATTGCGGCGCGGCGGTCGCGGCGAACGCATTTCGGACCGTGGCAGATCAGTACGTCGCGCTGGCCAAACAATCTTCGGGCGACTTTGCCACGCTCGAAGCGAATCTGATTACTCGGTGGCACGCTGGCATCGGTGGTCGAATGCTGGAAATCCCGCTGTCAGCGATTTGCTCTTTTCCGGAGTTCATACGCTTCACCGCGACGATTCTGGAACGACCATTCGAGTTTGCGGCCTGTTATAACCAGACGCTCGATAAATTTCGCGAAGCCCAGGACATCCGCAATACGGCGAATCCTTTTCCAAATCTCGCGTTGGAGTCGGATTGGTGCGAACTTCCATTTTGGGTGATCAATCACGCCGCCGGAACTCGACATGTACTGCGGGTGCGGCGAAGAACCGACGGCCTGGCACTCGAATGCAATGCCGAAACGCTGCTGGTTCTTGAGCCGTATCATCTGGCAGAGGGAATTACATCGCTGCTGTTCGGAGGCTGGGAGCTGGTGCCGCGTGGCGCGATGATCACCGCGACACTTCGATTGTTGTTCAGCGATTTGTTTGTGCATGGAACCGGCGGAGGGCATTACGATCCCTGCACCGATGAGTTGATTCGAAACTGGTGGCACGAGGAACCGACGCCCTTCGCCGTCGCGAGTGCCTCGCGCTACCTGTTCGCCGACGAACGTCGTAAACTCATTGAGTTGCAGCAGGCCGCATCACAGCTGCGTGACATGCAGTACAATCCCCAGCGATTTCTTGGCAGCGGCGTGTTTTCCGCAACCCTTGAAGAACAGCTTGTGGCGCTGCTTCATGAAAAAGAAACCCGAGTGCAGCAAATGAAGCTGGCTCGTGAATCCGGCCAGTCAGCAAAAGATGTCGGACGGCAGATTCAGGAGATCACGGACGCCATCAAGAATTCGGTGTCCGACGAGTTTGAACCTCGCCTCGCAGAACTTCGCGGACTGCACGATCAAAACGTCTCTGCCATCACCAGTCGTACATGGCCGTGGTTGCTGTTTTGAGATTCGGTCACCCATCAATTCGCAGCCATTCCGTTTCAAGCCATAATCTCAGGAATCACTTCCCCACCGAACTGGCTCAACTGCTTGAAACGACCGGCATGGAAGTAAGTAAGTTTGTTATCGTCCAGGCCCATGAGCTTTAACAGGGTCACGTGCAGGTCGCGGATTGGGTGGACGCAGTCCACTGCCGACGCTCCAATTTCGTCGGTCGCGCCTACGATTGTTCCCTTCTTCACTCCACCACCAGCCAGCAGCATCGTCATGGCGTCGGCGTTGTGGCCGCGACCCAGCGAGTAAACTCCGCCACGTTTGTTGTTGTCCGGGGTGCGTCCAAATTCGCCAGTCCAGATGACAAGTGTTTCGTCCAGCAGACCACGCGCCTTCAGGTCTCGGATCAATGCAGCCATCGGCTTATCGACACTCCTGATCCGCGCCGAGTGGCCGCGTTCCAGGTAATCATGACTGTCCCAGCCGCCGGAGAAGATCTGCACGAAGCGGACGCCATTTTCCACAAGTCGTCGAGCCAGCAGACACTGACGACCAAATGCGGCGGACTCGGGATCATTCAGACCGTACATCTCGTGGACATGTTGTGGCTCCTGAGTCAGCTCGATCACGCCCGGCACTTCCATCTGCATCCGAAACGCCAGTTCATAGTTTTCCATCCGCGCCGCCAGCGCGTCATGGTCGGGATGAACGGCGGCATGCTGCTGATTCAGGAAGGCCAATTCATCCAAAGACCGTCGCAGATGGTCTCGCGTCTTGTACGAAGGCGACGCCAGATCCAGAATGGGAGAACCAGTCGGCCTCAGCCGTGTCCCTTGATAATGCGCTGGCAGGAAACCGTTGGACCAGTTTCCAGGACCGCCTTGTGGCAGCGCAAGCTCTGTCATTACCACGTAACCAGGCAGATTCTGGTTCATGGAACCCAGCCCATAGGTCGCCCACGAACCCAGTGCCGGATCACTGCCCAGACGGCTGCCGGTGTTCATGTGGAACAGGGCTTCCGGATGATTCAGTGATTCCGCCTGACAGCCGCGAAAGTTACACAGCTCGTCGGCAATCTCCGGATCGGCCATGTGGATCCACTGATCACACATATCGAGCCCGGACTGACCGACTTTGCGAAATTCGAACGGACTTCCCACGTAGAATTTGAATCCAGACTCCTGTCCTTTTGTGCGTTTGGATTCCTTCTTATGCAGACGATTCAGGTCCGGTTTCGGATCAAACGTATCGACCTGACTGGGACCGCCTTCCATGAACAGCATAATGACGGCTTTGGCCTTTGCTGGCAGCAGAGGCGTTTTAGGTGCCATCGGAGATACTGCGGCAGATTTGGATGCTTCGGCATGAAGCATCGCATTGAAAGCAACACTGCCAAGTGTGGCACCCGTACCGTACAAAAACTTGCGGCGAGCAAGCTGTGATGAATTCAGCATGTGAGCCTCGATTTTCAGTAAACGAACATAAACTCATTGCTGTTGAACAGCAGAAGACACATGTCCGCGAGAGCGCGGATTGATGGACTGACATCGGAAGGTTTGGGATCGGGTTGATAGTTTTCAAATCCAGGCAATATCTCTTCGTACTCGAACGGGCGGCCGGAAAACTCTTCAACGAGTGATCTCGTAATCTTAGTCGGATACACAACCGGAGTCGGATGTGCATCGGCGTGATAGTCCCGCATCTCGTTGACATAGTCCGTCAGTCGCTCCAGTTCCGCTTCAGTCGCACTGCGACCAAACACGAGCGAGAATGCCCTGGCGACGCGGGTTTCAGTATCATTGGCTTCTGATTCAAGTCGTTTCGCAAACGCGATCGATCGATCCGTCATCACGTCACTGTTGAGCAGTGTGAATGCCTGTGGAGTGACGGCCGCCGCGTCGCGCGATTCACAGGAATCATTCGGAGTCGGCAGGTTGAAGAGTTCCATAAATGGATCGGCCTGACCTCGAACTCGATAGGCATAGATTGAGCGACGATTGCGATCGTCAGGCGTCGTCGATGGCTGATACGACGGCGCGATGGAAAACTGAATCATGCGTGGCTGCAACGCCACTTCCATATTGATCTCAGGTCTGACCGGCAGACCGCCCTGCTTCGGATTCAATTCGCCCGTGATTTCCAGCAGACTGTCGCGCAGCTCTTCCGCCGTCAGTCGCCGAGGCGGAAAGTACGCCAGTAGATGGTTATCCGGATCTTTCGTGCGAAGATCCGCCAACTGGGGATGCTCGCCTGCCCTGCGATACACATTCGACAGCATGATGAGTCGATGTATCCGCTTGATGGTCCAGCCGTTTTTAACAAAATCGCCAGCGAGCCAGTCGAGCAATTCCGGATGCGTCGGTTTGGCCCCCTTGGCTCCAAAGTTGTTCGCGTTGCGAGCAATCCCGTTGACAAAATGATGCTGCCAGATGCGATTGACGATCGAACGAGTCGTCAGTGCGTTTCTCGGATCGGTGACCCATTTCGCCAGTGCCAATCTGCGTCCATCGAGTTGTTCCGGAATTGTATACGGATCGTCTCCTTTGCTGACTTCCACAGGAATCCCAGGAGCACTCAGCACACCCGGAACAACGGCCTGGCCTCGCGCTTCCAGCGCGCCACCAGTGAGGATGAAACTGGACGGTTTCCATTCAGGATTGTCTTTTGGGAGCATCCGCAGTTTTCGTGCGTTGTCCCAGGAATAATCATGATCCTTGCCGTTGTAGACGCCCTGAACCATCGGCTCGAATCGTTCAAGGCTGCGCTTCCAGATCCATTCATCCTGTTCGCGAACTTTCAGCTGTCCTTCATCGACGTGATCAAGACCAACATTGCGGGCGGGCTTTTCTTCATCGGGTAAATTTCGACGCGACTGTTCGTCTTTGTACGGCAGGCTATGCTCAGTAAACCACGCCCGAGCGGCAGTTTCCCGTTTTTCAACGATGCGGTCCTTTTCGGCCGTGGCAAAGGCCAACATTTTTTCCACGTGCGCCTTGTCTTCATCGAATCCATCGCAAATCTCGCGATTCAGAAAGGGAGCGGGGCGCTCCGCCATCTGAGTGCCCGCGAATGCTGCGTAGACACGATAGTAGTCGCGTGTCGGAATCGGATCGAATTTGTGATCGTGGCACTTCAGGCATCGCATGGTCGTTGACAGAAATGTCTGTCCTACCGAATTGACGACGTCATCCAGAAAAATCTGTCGGGCCTCGGGAGCGGTGATCATGGCATTGTCCCACGGTCCCATTCGCAGAAATCCCGTGGCGATGATCCATTCACTTTCCTGCTCCGTGTAGTCACCGGCCAGTCGAGTTTCGTGGATGGTGCGTTCGACTTCGCCTTTTCTTAGTTTCACTGATGCGTCAGCCAGTTCGTCACCCGCCAGCTGTTCAACCACAAACTGATCGTATGGTTTGTCGTCGTTGAATGACCGAATGACATAATCGCGATAGCGCCACGCGTTCGAACGTTCATAGTCATTGGAATAGCCGCCAGTATCTGCGTACCGCGCGACATCCAGCCAGTGCTGGCCCCATTGCTCTCCATAATGCGGACTTGCCAGCAGCCGGTCAATGAGGTCGCTCCATGCCTGTTCAGCGTTCTGCTTCCACGCGGTCTGGAACTGTTCGATTTCCTTCGGAGTCGGCGGCAGTCCGATCAGGTCGTAGGTCGCCCGGCGAATGAGTGTCAATGAATCCGCCTGCGGTGCCGGTGCGAACCCTGCATCGGCCAGCTGATTGTCGATAAAACAATCGATAGGCGAGCCACAATCTGCGATATTAAAGTCCGTGCGCAGCGGCTGAAAGGCCCAGACGTCTTCAGACTTGTAGCGTCGATAGGTCCAGTCATCAATCAGGCCACCGCTGGTCTTGACGATCACGCCGTCCCCGCTGGCTGTATCACGCCACGCAGCCTCGCGATGTTTACGCTGAGTCTCCGCATCGGGCCAGGGAACTCCGTTTTGGATCCACAGGTGAATCATCTCAATTTGCTCTGCGTTGAGTCGATCGTTTTCCTTGGGAGGCATCTCAAGCCCGTCCCATCGGATTGCTGCATAAAGTAGACTTTTCTCTGGGTGACCCGGAACGACAGCAGGTTCCTCCGATTCGCCGCCCTTCAATAGCGACTCCCGAGTCCGCATGTCATATTCACCCTTGATGTCTTCAGCGTCATCGCCGTGACATCCAAGGCACTTTGCTTTTAGCAACGGCTGCACCTTCAGAGTAAAGTCCCGATCAGCAGCGGCTTCGTCAGCGCCGCAGGAACAACGATCGCCGCCCAAAACGAGAACTAAGATGACGCTGAGGCAGCGGGTTGCCCAACAAGTCAACGTGTGCGCTAGCCCTGAATTCGAATTCAACATTTCAAGTTTCCTATTCATTTTGCAATCGCGTCCGATTTGTCTGTCGTTATGGACTGCACAACCCTGTTCCACCGCGAAGCGGTTTGAGATATTAGCCGGTGGTAAGCGCAGCGCCACCACCGGACACGAAGATGATCAGCCCCCGCATCCTAATTGGACAGCGCCACTTTTCCCGAAGTAGTAGCCCGAAGCGTAAGCGAGGGAACGAGTTCCGTACAATCCCTCGCTCACGCTTCGGGCTGCCAAAACGCTCGGTTTCCGCCAAAACTGGCGCTGTCCAACTAAAGGGATGCCAGAACCCGCATTTCTGGCATCCCTTCAGGATGCGAGGATACGTTTCCTTGTTACCGGTGGTGCGCCTGCGGCGACCACCGGCTAATGTCTGAAATCCCTTCGGGATGAGTCGCAGACTCACGGCCTTCCATCCTCGTAGAGTTTAGCGATCTCCTCAGGAGACAGCGCCGCACCGAACAGTGCAAACTCATCCATCGTACCGTTCAGATTCCGCACCGCGAAATGCGGATCGCTGCGTTCTGGCATTCCCCAGTTTCCCAAAGACGCATTGCCAATTGTGACACTCTCCACAAGATACTCATGAGGCACTGCTTCCTGACTGAGTTGTTGGCCGTTGAGATAGTGGGTTACTTGTGCGGCATCGACATCGTAGACCGTCGCGAGCATCAGCCATTTTCCACTCAGCGATGAATTCCAAAACGGCGGAGAATAGAAGATGTGCTTATCCCGTTCGCCCTTCATCTTGTCCCACGTGTCTCTCTTCTTCACCGAAAAAAACAACCGACCATCTTCCATAATCTGCCAATGCGGTTCGTGGAGATCGTGACCGTCGGTCAGGAAGAGCGAGTTGTACCAGCGATCAAGACTGTTAATGCGTACCCAGCAAAGCAACGTCAAACAACGATGTTCGCCGGGGATCATCATCCGCACACGACTGCCGGTCGGACTAAAATCCAAAGCACCATCGACAACGCCCCAGCGATCGGCTGACCGGCTGGCTGCCACAATAGCCGCTTCGCCCGTTGCAGTACTCCTTCCTGCGGCTTGATTCGTCAGCCTTCGGCTCCAGGGATCGTTTGCACCGATGCGATACCATGCCAGCAGCCTTGGGTCGTCGTTTCTGGTAGGAGAATTCTGCATCCAGCGGTCACGTCGGCGTTTTCGTTCCTGATTGATTTGATCTCGCAACTCGGCGTCGCTGATGAACAGTCCGGCGTCAGCCGCCAGTCGCATCGGCGGCGTATCACCGGAACTCCGTAGTCCGTCGCCTTTCTCCAGCCGCTGCATGCCCTTTGCAGCGTCATGCCATTCGATGTCGCCGTCCAAAACATGCACATCGGTATGAATGCTCGAAACGTCGATGGCGAATTCGGTGCCCAGATCGACCACGTCACCGTCTTGGGTGTGGATTCGAAATCCGCTGGCCGCCTGCGGCACATGGGCTCTCACTTTGCCCTGTGTCACCGACATTTCCATCGACGAAAGAACGGCAAACTCTGCAGCCCCCTCCACAACAACGGTCACACCGCTGAAAAGTTCCAGTTGTACCAGTCCGGACGCCAGATGCATTGTTCCACCCGGAACCAAAGCGCCATCGGAATGCGCCACGGCGTCCAGCCAAAGGGCGTTCGACTGACCGGAAATCACGCCGAACCCAGAAGCTTCCGCTTCTATCGCCGTCGGCGCAGACCGCCCCACGCCCGAGTGCTGTGGCGGATCAACAGAGACAGATCGCGGATCTGTCTCGCGCGTTGTGAAATGCCAGACCGCGAAAGCCGCGAACGTTACGGCGCAACACCCTGCTGCCAGCATGTGCCGCCAGTAGTGACTCCGCTGTAATTGCAGCAGCGGCGTGGATCGAGACGTCGCAATATGCTCTGGAGCGACAGTTTCCAGAAGTACAGTGAGACGCACGCGATCGTAGTATTCACGACGCGCGTCCGGATCGACAGTTAATTCCGCCTCGATGCGGAGGAAGTCCGCTTCAGAAATATCGCCGTCGAGCAAGGCGTCAATGATCTGGCTGCGTTCCTGATGATTCATGGCTGCACCTCACTTTGGCGGAGCTGAAGCTCAATGCACCGGAGCAGGGCATTTCGCAGTCGGTGCAGGGTCACCTTCAGGCCGTCTGCGCTGCGTCCGACGCGATGAGCTAACTCAGACAAAGTCCCGATGGCCGAATAGCGATGCAGCAGCAAGTCCCGATCCGTTGTTCGGAGTTTGCTCAGACAACTCCGCAGAGCTTCGAGCCGCGGTTGAACTCCGTCCTGTTCGCCTGCCAATTCTTCAGCGATCGTGGATTCAAGCTCCTCGCTGAACTTCAATCGGGCATCGCGAGCCTGCTGCTTGCGGTAGCTTAGAACCTGAAAAAGAGCGATACTGAATGCTCACGCCTTGAAATTTGTGCCTTGTGCAAACTCGGCTCGCTTCTCCCAGATTTTTGCGTTTGCCTGTTGAACAACATCGCTGGCGGCGTAATCGCCCGGCAGCAGCGAACGGACGTAACACTGCAGAGACAACTGAATGTCGGTCAACGCCGCGACTGTCGCACTTTCAGCGTTCTGTTCCAGGGCTTTGATCTGACTGTCTGCGGATTCCATGCAGGCAAATGTCCTGAATTCAACAAAGGTTAACACGAAAACTCAGAATTCTACTGGCGTGAACTGAAATACGGGAATTGGCATATCGGCAAGCTGTAGTTCAGCGGCCTGCAGGAAAACCAGTTTCTCCATTTCGTAAACTATAACGCACGCCTCCGCTGCGACTCTGCTGAAAAATGTCGCCACGGGCCTGCATGACTTGAATTGCCGAGTGCTTTCCAACCATGATTCATGCACACTCGTAAGTGAAATCAGCCGCCGAGCGCTAGCTCCCGGTTTTCAAAGAACCGGACGCTGGCGCGTTCCGGCTGATACGACAATAATAAATCCGCTCGATGCTTAGTCGTTTTTGCTGAGGATCAGGCACGAAACTCATTTGCCGCCGGAAAGTCAATTATGCAACTTGGTTTTGTCAGTGCGATTCTTCCTGATCAGTCGTTTGATGAAGTGTTTCGTCTGGCAGGTGACATTGGCTACGACTGCGTGGAAGTCTGCTGTTGGCCTGCCGGGCAGGCGGAGCGACGATATGCCGGGATCTGCCACATTGATGTCGATAAAATGACCGAGCACATTGTCGCCGACATTCGCAGGACGATCGATGACAACGGTATCAGCATCAGCGCACTGGGGTATTATCCGAATCCGCTGAGTCCGAAAGAAGGCGAAGCCGAAGCGGCAGTCGCTCATTTGCATGTCGTGATCGATGCCGCTTATCGCCTGGGGCTGCACAATGTGAATACGTTTGTGGGCCGCGACTGGACACTGTCTGTTGATGACAACTGGCCACGATTTCTGGCGACATGGAGGCCACTCATTCAACTTGCCGAAGATCGCGGAATTCGGATTGGAATTGAAAATTGTCCGATGCTGTTCAGCGCCGACGAATGGCCTGGCGGAAAAAATCTGGCGACGACCCCGGAGATCTGGACACGAATGTTCTCAGATATTCCGTCTGATCATTTTGGTCTGAACTACGATCCGTCCCACATGATCTGGCAACACATGGACTACCTCGCACCGATGCGTGAATTCTGCGACAAGCTGTTTCACGTCCACGCTAAGGATGTAAGAATCGATCGCCATCGACTGGATCGCGTTGGCATCATGTCTCATCCGGCGAAATTCCATACGCCAAAATTGCCAGGGATGGGCGATGTTAACTGGGGTCAGTTCTTTTCCACACTGACCGACTGTGGCTACTGCGGACCAGTTTGCGTCGAAGTGGAAGACCGAGCCTACGAAGGCAGTCTGGAAGATCGAGTCGCGTCGCTCAGGCAGAGCCATACGTATCTCAGGAATTTCATACCTGAAAGAATAAGTTGGAAATACTCGTTGCCGGAATAGTGCTGAGTCCCCGGGCATCAGGCCGGCCGTTAAATGATTATGCTTCGCGCTGTATGGAACGATGATTGACGTGTCTTGCGATTGTCCCCTCTCCCCCGCTTTCGATTTTCCAATTTCACAACTATTCCACGGGGGGAGAGGGCTAGGGTGAGGGGCAACGCCGTTAAGGAAAATTTCATGCTGTATTTTGCAGGGATTGAATTTGTCGGTCGAGTTTTTTATGCGCGGCGGTCGCGAGTGTGACTTTAGGCGGACCGGTTCTTGGTTCTTCTTTGCGGCGTGGATAGTTGCGACTC
>JBBQSE010000258.1:0-11652 GCA_038214195.1 Planctomycetales bacterium | reverse complement strand
ATCGAGTCGTTCGTCGTTCACATCCGTTTCGATACGTTTGTCGAACTGCGCTGCATCAAAGTCCAGGAACCACTCACGAAACTTTGCGAGTTCGTCGGGTGGCAAGTGAGAGATCGTGTTTTCGAGTTCTTTGAGTATCATCGCGCGTTGACTTTCGAGCGGTGCCGCCCATTAGTAGCTTTAATGACGCCACCTCAATAACGGATTGGCATTTTGAACAAGAGATCAGTTTACTATTACAGCGAGGCTTGAACAAACCGCGAAGGTCGGTAGGAACCAGCCCTACGACAACACAAACATTTACTCCAATGCCACAAGCTTCGCCAATTGCTCAGCCGACAGTTTCTCCGGCCAGTCGCCCGTCAGCACCACGTTTCGAATTTGCGCGGTTGTTTTGTTCCGGTCGTGGTAAAAGCCCGGATGTCGGCCATGAATATCGTCCAGTGGTCGTTCGTAAATTCCTTCACCGTTGAGCGTGACGTTGACTTTGCCACCGGAGAGTTTCAGCGTCACGGAGTTCCAGTCTTTGGCCTTCAAGGGCAGTGACTTTGCTCCGCGACGATTGAGTGGTTCAATGACCGTGTTGTCTTCCGGCAGCCCGGTCCATTCGTTCCCAGTGTCCGTGAGCCAGTGCATTCGGACGCCATCCGGTTCCATCAGGAATGCCAGACGACCAAGGACCGGATGCACGGTTGTCTTGCCGTCCTCGTAGAAGAATTCATACGCGATGGTTTCGCCGTCGAGCAGCGGCCTCATGTAGGCAAGATGACTTTGGTTCACCGATTTTGTATCCGCACCGTCGGCCGCGCGACCATAAATCACACTGTCGGCGACGTGCCAGTCTTTGGAATCGTCCTGCGCGGCGTCAGCAGCTCCTGCGGCCAGAAATGGTTGCACGGCGGTTGGCACCGATTCGCCATACGTCGCCGTCCAGCCTCGCAGATCGGCGCTGTCCGCGATGC
The DNA here is from genome assembly GCA_038214195.1 of Planctomycetales bacterium. Lineage (GTDB taxonomy): Bacteria > Planctomycetota > Planctomycetia > Planctomycetales > Planctomycetaceae > SXXK01. The sequence continues at coordinate 10,690 of JBBQSE010000258.1, read as the reverse complement.
GAACTTCGCGAGGAATCTGAGGTTCCCCGACCAGTTCGAGATTTCGAAAGTAAGCGCGCCCGTCGCCAAACGCTCGCAGGCCAAGCCACGGGCAACTGGCGCACGATGCCGCAGAACCGCTCCAGCCTGGATGCAGGTTCGAAAGAAACGTCACTTTTTGTCCATCGCTGCGAATGTTGACGCGGTTGAACATTCGCAGTTCCGGCGGCGCAACGAATGGCCAGACGCGCGTCTCTTCATGACTGCGCTGCACTTCCCGCAGAGCGAATCGTTGCGCATTCGCATCAAACCCGAGGCCACCATACGTCATCCCCGCGCCGCCGTGATCCAGCGAAGTCGCTTCACCCTTTAATTCGAATGTACCAACGAGCGGATACCTGAACAGCAGCAGATCATCCCCTGGCCCGGCCAGACGCTTGATGTGTTCTTCATGAGTCAGCCAGATTGCGCTGTCAGAGCCAGTTGAGGAACGAAGGCGTTGATCATCGGCGGCAATCCAAAGTTGTGGCGGCGTGTAGAGGACCGTTTCCGGTGCAGTCTCCGGGCTGCGGTTCTTCAGAATCACGGTCGCTCGCAATCGACGCAGAAACGGGACTGACGCCGACGTGCCCTGGGCAAAATCAAACTGGTTCAATCGTTCGGCAATCTGCTCACACACTTCCCCCAGCGGCGGACGCTTCATGGCTGCGGCGACAAGCACCGTGTCGGTCGCCATCGACGGCGTGGCAGCGTCTGCTGGAGCTACTCGCGCGGCCAGCAGTGTCTTCAGATCGTCATCGGTGCTACGCGTGTCACGGATTTTTGCAAGCAGCAGGACAGAGTCGGCGTTCGGTGTTTTCTTTGCAGCGAGCCCTTCCAGTTCCGTCATCAGCTTGCGAAGGTTTCCGGAATCATCAGCGGCAAGAATCATGGACCACGCCGAACAAAAAATTCCCGGCATTGGACCAATCGTAGAGATGGCAAAGGATTCCTTCTTCGGACGCTGTCCCAAAGCCCGGGCGAACTCCATCGGTGGAGCGACCTCCGGCACGAGCGACGTGAGAACTCGAATTCCCGGACGCTCCGCCGACGGCATCGACCATTTGTGGAGCAAGTCATACTGCTCATCGGTGCTCAGTTCAGACAACGACCGCGACAACCCGCCCGCCGCCGCTGACAATCCCACGTCCAGTCCATTGATCGTGGCTGACTGATCGACAGTCGGAGCAATCGTCTCCAGCGCCTTTGACATCTCTTCGGCGCGAAGCAGCGTGAGCACCTGTTGACTGACTGCCGCTGATTTCGATGCCGCATCCTGTGCCTCTGCAACAGTCGGATTCAGCAACCCGATCACGACGAGTATCACCGCGGACCACCGTTTTGTAGCGGAAGTCGTGAGACTTCGGACGGCGTCACCATGGCAATCCGAATTCTCACGAGTTCGGCTACAAGAACGATTCACGGCGTTTCTCTCTTGAAATACTGGCAGGTCCATGATTCTTCGCCTTTGGATCTTTCTGGCGGCTTTCCGGGTCTCGAACAATTTCCTGTCGCCGCAGCGTAACGTTTCACGCACGATTTATGGAGCGATCCACAGTTCCATCAGTATTCCGCTGCCCGCCATTGAGATTTTTCAGCGGGAGCGACGTCCCCGGTCGCCGCAAACCCGGCGAGCGGAGCGGCGTAAGCCCTCCGAGTCAAATGCGGGCAACTCGGTGGGCTGACACCCACCGCTCGCCAAGTTAGGCCCCAGGACTTACGCATGGGTCCTTATGTCATTCAATTCAACCGTGTAACTCAGAAAGTCGATCAAGTCGCCGAATCGATCGGTGACTGGCTCTCACTGGGACTTGAAGCGTGGATTGAAAAACGAGCGGCAGAAGAGGATGATCAGTAAGCCAATTACGTGTTCGAGCACAGCTTGATGCAATTCTCTCAGGGATCCGGTAAGCAATGACAACGAGCACTGAACAAGTCATCAAGTGGTTGGAAACGTATGGCTCAAAACCAGACCGAGTCGATGAGTTTAAGTCTTTGGTAAGTGATACTTCATTTGATCCCAACGAGGCATTCGAAGGGAGATTCGCGATTGCGGTCGCATCCCGTTTTTTTGGGGGGGCATATGCCAGGGTAATGCTTGAATTGGGAGTGAATCCCAATTGCTGGGATATTCGCTTTAAAGCTGCGCCTCTGGGACTTGCCGCCGAGTCTGGATCGATCGATTCCGTACGGATACTGCTCGATCACGGTGCAGACCCAAATCTGACGCCTCCACCCAGCGGCAGACCACCGATAGTGCAGATTGCGTCCAAACCAAGCCACGTTGTCATCTTGAAACGGCTCTTGGCAAATGGAGCAGATCCGAATTTGATGAGTCGGGCATTTGATGGGACGTCGTCAGCGACAGCACTGTCGACTGCGTCGTCGCGCGGTAACACAGAGGGAGTCAGAATTCTTATCGATGCTGGAGCAGATATCAACGTTATTTTGCCGTGGGGAACTGCGCTGGCGCAGGCTGTAGAAGAACGTGAATTTGAGATCGCAAAACTCCTCCTCGAAAACGGTGCCGATTTGAGTCTTGCGTCGGAAGTCTACGACGGAATTCCAATGTCTGGCAAGACTCCAATGGAGATCGCGACCCAGATGAAAAACGCAAGAATGATCAAACTGCTGAGCGAGTATGACACGACGGCTTCAGTTCCGATTACCGCGCCTGCTCATGAAAGCGTTTCCGATGTTGTGACGCGAATCAAGAAGGCTGTCAAAGGCAGTTCGGTCAAACTGCAACGGGGACTCACAAAGGAAGCCCTTGCCAGTCTGGAAGAAGAGTCCGGACTCTCGCTGCCCGACGAGCTTCGCGAGTTGTATCTGAATTTCAACGGCGAGGAGACTAACAGCGAAGGCTTGATTCCATCGTTTGGCGGTGACTTCGTGTTCGACGAGAACTTTCAACTGCTGTCTCTCGCGGATGCAATTGCCGAGCGATCTCGAATGCCGGATATCACGCATGAACTGGTCGATGCTGCCATTCTCTTTCCCATTGCCGCCGACGGCTCAGGCGATGTCATGTGTGCCGTCATCCGCGACGGAAAGGTTGCCTGCGTCATCCAGTTCAACCATGAAACTCAAAAAGTCGATCACGTCGCCGAATCCATCAGCAACTGGCTATCACTCGGCCTTGAGACATGGATTGAAAAACGAGCGGCAGAAGAAGAGGATGAGGATGAGTAGTGCCACGTCACGCCTGGGATAGTAGGTTGGACATTCCTGTCCGACTGGTGAAGGACGGGCAAAAATGCCCATCCTACCGACGAATGAAGATTTGACGGGGCAGTAGCTTGTTCGCGAGTTCCATAAACGACCCTGCGGGAGCACCCGCAAAGAATTGCCGAAAGAATGAAGCCATGCAAAAGTTTCAACAGGGTGACATCGTCAAGTTTTCATTGCCGGACGGACGAACGGCAATTGGATGGATTCTGCATATTTCAGAAATGTTCGGTCCCGTGACGGTTTTTGGTTTCATCGTATTTGGCACCCACATCGAGGACTTCGACTACAGCGAAGCGAATCTGCTGGCACTGCCATTTCATGGGCCGTTTTATGCATCCTTAAAGGATGCGGTCGCCGACCAATGGGAAACCATAGGGTTTCAATCCGTCTCGAAAGAGGCGTTTCAATTGACTCGCAGGCTATACGCCGCCCGTGAATACATAGGTGATGAATGTATTGGTCCTGCCAGTACTGGAGACACCAGTCTGAAGAGTATGGGACCGTCCGGAATGTTGTACAACTACAAGGTGATTCAGAAGGCCATGGGGCTAGTTTCAACCGTTGACGACGCAGAATCCGCCGGACGCTCGAAGACGACAGCCCCAACTGAAACAAGGACGGCGATCCAGCGGTTGGAACAGATCAGTTTTAAGCAGGCGATTCATTGGTGTGATGCGAAGATTAAAAGGTCTGTACTGCACCACTTGTCGCAGCTTCGAACGGAACTTATCGCTGGCGAGGGGACTCGACGCAAAGCTGAGACTGCGGCGTTATTTAAAAGCTGCATCGGCGCACTGAACGAGATTCAGGAAGAAACACATTTGATCCTCACGGAAGAACGCGACGCCATCTGCGACGTTCTCCAAGAAATGGGACTCATCGTGGGTTTCGATTCCGTGAGCGAAAAACTGGATCGATGGAGAAAATGGTAGACAGAAGTTATTCGCATGGCGGTGTACGAAACCGTCAGCCAATGCAGGGATTCGGCGGCATTCGAAAAACGACGGGCAGCCAAACTCGCGAAAGAGGATGCCGCAGAAGAGGCTGAAATGAAAAAACGAGCAGACCGGAAGAAGAAATGGGAAGAATCGCAGGCTAAGAAAAAGTCGAAAGGGAAGTCTGATGAGTCCAATCCGACGTGAGATCGCTCGAGCGATGTGTGTGCTGTCATCCAGGACGGAAATGTGACCTGCGACATCCTGGTCCCAATCAGTGAAGCGACGGCCGTTCAATTCGAGCGGTCTTTGAGGAATCTGGAACACGACGCCTCTAAAAAAAAGAACAGGGGCATTGCCGATCGTCATTGAGCCCAAAATCTGCAGCGGGGTTTTGGCGGATTCCTGAAAGATCTGGTAATCACCCATGGACAAGCAGATTGATGTATCGGTGGCATCTTGCCGCGGAAAAACCGTGCCCTTATTGCGGCGGCAGGATGCCACCGATACAAAGTACGCAACGTTGCCTTTCAAGTTTGAATTCGCCATGATTCGCATCAGAGCAGTTGCCCGATTCCTCCACCGGTTTTGGCTTGTCGGGCCTCTGGTTCGTCCGGACCGAACGTCAGTGGACTGGTTGCTGAGCGCACTGACCAGCACGTGTTTCATCATCTACCTGCTATGTCCGGGCATCAAGCTGCACGATTTTGGCGAGCTGCATGAAAATTCCGGATTGAGCAGGATTTTCGTGTCCATGCTCATGCTGATGTTCATGCATTCACAAACACTGATCGACCTGCTGCTCCATCTCGGCCTGCTGTTCACTGTGTTGACCCTGTACCGCCCAACTGATTTACTCACCCGGAGATTTCAATTTGTCGGGATGTTGATCTCAATTCCTTATGCCGTGGATTCGGGATACGCGCCCCACATCGTCGCGCGCTACTTGCCGTGGTATTTGGGGATCCTGTCCTACGTCCTTGCAGCAGCAGCCTGTGCGGTTCCGCTTGTTACGTTTGCGAAAACTGAAGATCCAGCAGAGAAAGCGTGCCATCAGATTCTTCCGAGTGATCTATAAATGTTGCACGTGTCATTCTTGGTCCTTTCTGCCTGACTTTTTAAGGTGTATTGCAATGTCATCTACCTGGATCCGGCTCATGGTGGTTGCGTTCAGCATTTCTGCACTGTTTGTTGCCACGACCGCCGCAGACGTACCGTTCGAACGGTTTAAGTCCTCCGCGCCTGTTGACGGCGAAGTATTCATCCTTGTGAGCACGAACAGCGGAAGATGCCTGACGCTTGAGGGTGGCTCAAAGCGACGAGGCGCTAGTGTCGTCCAGGGAGAATCTCCTGCAAGGGCAGGCAATCCGGAACGCTGGAAGGTCGTCGCGTGCGGAAAGTTTTACAAACTGATTAATGAAAACAGCGGCCAGGTACTCGCAGTGCCGGAAGCATCCGGACGGCAGGGGGAGCAAATCATCCAGTGGGATGACAAAGGCACCGAAGACCAGCAATGGACATTCGTTAAGGTCGGTAATCACTATTCGATTAAATCAAGGGCGAGCGGACTGGTTCTGGGCGTATCGGAGGCACGCAAAGATGCTGAAGCCCCGGTAGTGCAATGGGAACTGGCCGAGATTCCGGACCAAATTTGGTTCATTCAATGGGTGCCGGGACTTGGTGAAAAATAATGAACGTGGGATCAGTCTCAGGCTGAGGTGAATTGACATGCTCCAGTCAGGGAGCATTTCGCCGCAGAGGCCATGCCGACTCGCACGACATTAGCCAAAGCGTGAACTTGCATTCCGGCTTGACGAGCGAGGCGGTTACGTGAGGATGTCAGCGTAGTCCAGATCAAGAGTGACGATGGCGTTGAATTCAGCGAAGAATCGGTGTAGCACGCTGCTGCACGATGGTTCCCGCCGCCACGCGATCGCCGGGATACAGGATGACGCTGTCGCCTTGCTGAAGGCCGGAAAGGATTTCAGCGTCGTCGTCGTTGCGATGTCCGAGTTCCACTGGCCGCAGCGTCGCTTTGTCTTTCGAAATTACGAACACAGCCCATTGGCCTGCTTCCCGAAACAAGGCACCGGTGGGAACAGTCAGGACATCATCGGACTCCCAGCGAACAATGTCGGCTTCGACACGGAAAGCGTCGCCCAGCAATGGACGCGCCTCAGGCGGGTCAACGAAATCGATTATGACGTTGACCCGTTGCTCTTCAATTCCCAGTGCAGAAATCTTAGTGAACGCCGCAGGCTCGACAAGGCGAACTCGGGCATCGAGCGGCTTGTCTCCGCCCCATTCCTTCAGCATGACGCGCGCACCCGGAGGAATTCGCACGGCGTCCGTGGAAAGCACATCCACTTCGACTTCCAGATCGGTGGGATCGCCAAGTTCCAGAATGCGATCACCCGCACTGACGATCGTGGCGCTTTCCTGAAACACTCGCAACACGCGACCGGAAACCGGTGACGTAATTGGGAAATTCCATTCAGTGGATTCTGAGGCGGATTCGGGATTGCTGTCCGTGTTGCTGGTCCGCAACAGCGCGGCTTTCGCTTGTTCCAGTTCAAATTCCGCAATCTCCACTTCAAACTTGGCAGCGCTGTAATCGTTTTCCGCCTGATGAAATGCGACCTCCTGTTTGTCAAACTCCTGCGAGGCCACCGCTTTTTTCTCAGCGAGTTTCTGTAAGCGACCAAATTCCGTTTCCTGCAGATTCATAGCCTCGCGGGCCGATGCAAGACGCGGGTTCGCGAGACTCACGCGCGCTTCGGCTGCCTTGACAAGCGCAGCGGCCTGAGCGGCGGCCCGAGGATCGAGCAATGCCGGGTCGGTCGGCTCAATTGTGGTGAGCAGTGTTTCCTTAGCGACGACCTGATCGCCTGGATCCAGTGAAATCCGCACCAGTCGCCCTCCCAGCGGAGCCGACACAACGTAGCGTTCTCGAATGCGCGTTCGACCGTCGTCGCTGATCGTCACGACCAGCGGTCCGCGTTCAATGACGGCAGTATCGACCAGCACTGGCTTCGGCATCATCGCCATCGCCAAAGCAGCAATGACGCCACCGATGACAAGTAAGAGAAAAAGGCGGCGTAACCAGGTCATAGTTGGAATTTCTTTTGATTCTGTAAATGTCGCTGAATTGGTGAGCGGCAAGGCGCTAGCCGCCGGTGACTTTTCAAGGATCACAGGAAAAAACCGGCGGCTAGCGCCTTGCCGCTCACATAGATTCTCGTTCCAGGGCTCCAGCCTTCCGGGACAACAGAGGAGGCAGGTGCCTCCATGGCAGTGTGTTCCGAGGCAGGTGCCTCGGAACAAGTGCATCAACTCTATTCTTTCCCTTTGAGCACCGCGAACAGATCCAGATGATAAAGCCGACGCCGGACCAGCCAGCCGGAGACGATTGCGGAAAACAAAACAATCATTGACGCATTGGCGTACGTCGCCGGGCGAATGATTAGAGGAAAACGAAACAAGTCAGTCTGCAGTGAAACCGTCGTCAGCCATGCCATGCCGTATCCAAATGCCAGGCCCAACGGAATCGCGGCCAGCGTCAGGATCGCAAGCTCACCCAGAAGAACGACCGATACTTCGCCGTGCGTAAACCCAAGTACTCGCATGGTCGCCAGTTCGCGATCCCGTTCTGACAACGTAATGCGAGCTGTGTTATACACGACACCCGCCGCGATCACGACCGCAAATCCAATCACAAACGCCTGCATCTGCAACTGACTCTCGGCGACTGTGTTCGTGAAACTTTCGATAGTTGCTTCTCTCGCTACCACGCCGACAACGTGAGGCGTCTCTTTCAACTTTGCGTAGGTGTCATCCAGGTGTGCTTTATCAACTGTGATCCAGACGCCTGTGATTTTCGGACCTTCACGGGCAATCCGATTGACCAGCGGCTGAGTCGCATACATGTTGGTTCCGGACAGATCGTCGATAGTGCCGACAATGCGAGCCGTTGTCACGGGACGTTTGCCTTCCAGAACTTCTACGATGACTTCGTCGCCCACTTCGATATCCAGCTTGCTCGTCAATAACTCCGACACCACCAGTCCGCTGTCGGTCAAATCCTGATCAACACCCGCCTGATTCACGACGCGGTAGACCTCGCGTTGTTCGCCGAGTCCCATGATGGAACCGCGATGCGATCTGGCACCGTGCCGAAGTCGCACGGCCAGTCCGCGAAAGGATTCTACCTGTCGAACGCCTTTCATGTTACGGAAGTTATTGACGACATCGGTCGATGTTGGTTCGATCAAATTGACCCACAAGTCCTGATGCTGCGCCTGGCGGAACTGAAAGTCGATCAGGAATTCAAACGCATCCGTACTGAAGCTCCCCAGCACGAGAACACCGACGGCTGCCGCAATCCCCATAATCGAAAACACGGCCTTCAGCGGTTGTCGCTGCAGTTGTCGCAGAATCATCCGCCAGGTTTGCGGGAGCACTTTCTGCAGGCCGAAGTACTCGAACCACGACTTCGAATAATGTCCCGGAGGAGCTGGACGCATAGCTTCGGCAGGCGGCAATCGACTGGCCGCACGCAACGAATTCAGCGTTCCGAGCAGCGCGGCAACAACGCTCAACGTTCCCGTGATCACAGCGGTGCTCAAATCAAATTCAAAATAGAACAGCGGAAACTTGAAAAAGGTGGCGTACAGCGTCGCCAATCCATGTCCCATCCACACACCGAACGCGGTCCCGCTCAGAACCCCAGCCGCGACAATGAGACTCACCATCTTCCCGTAGTGCCAGCCGACTTCCAGATTGTAGTAGCCAAACGCTTTCAAGGCCGCGATCTGTTCTCGCTGCATGGCGATCACCCGCGTCATCACCATGTTCAGCAGAAACACGGCGACTGCCATGAAGATGACGGGCGTCACCAGCCCCATGGCTTTCAGTCCGGCCATTTCATCCGTAATGAACCGATGCGACATGTGATCGTCGCGACCATAACTGCCAACACCGCCCCACGGGCCGAGCAGATTGTCGAGCCTTCGGATGACGTCCGCTTCATTAGCTCCGCGCATCAGAGTCAGTGAAATGTCGTTGCAGGCACCTTCCATATCGAAGGCCGCTTCCATCTCCGTCTTTAGAACCCAAAACAGACCGAAGCGTTTGAAGTCAGGAAGCAAGTCGCCCGGATTCGCCTCAACAATGTATTCCGGTGACAGCACGATGCCGACCATCTTGAGTTTACGCAATCGTCCGTTCAGAATGGCTTCGACCGAATCGCCTGGCTGGAATTTGTGCTCGTCAGCGAAGGATTCACCGACCAGAACTTCCAGCCGCCCCGGTTCCGGCATGCGTCCTCGCCGCAGATACAACTGATTCAGTTCCGGCTGACCATGATCGGGAATGGAGATCAGTTTGCCAACGGCCGGTTCTCTCAGACCGGGAACAATCAGATTGACGTTTTCGACGATCCGAGTTTGAACGCGTGCCACACCGGAAATCTGTTCCACGCGAGATTCCAGAGTCAGCGGGCCTCGCTTGAATCCCGCAAACACCTGAGCAAACCGATAGCGTTCATAGTAGGCCGCTCGCGTTCCATCGAGCGACCGCAGTGTGCTGAGCGACATGACCGACATGGCCACGCCGGACGCAATCACCAGCGCAATCGCAAATGCCTGGCCCTTCATGGCCAGCACATTGCGAATCAGTTTGCGGTTGATGGCTTTCATGGGTTTCAGAGGTTTGGCAAAAAAGCCTCACGGCGGAGCGTGAGGAGTACAATGTGCTCATCACGCTCCGCCGTGATGGATTGTCTAAGCCTGCGACTCTACCACGCGATCTCACTCGCCGACTTCTTCTTTTGATTGCTACGCACCTCCGAGATCTTTCCATCGGACAGATAAATGACGCGATCGGCCATCTCCGCGATCATGGCGTTGTGCGTAATCACGGCGGTCGTCGTTCCCATTTCGCGATTGATACGTTCCAGCACTTCCAGCACAATGACACCGGTTTTGGCATCAAGGGCTCCGGTAGGTTCGTCGCACAACAGCACTTCGGGACGTTTGGCGATCGCCCGCGCAATGGCGACTCGCTGTTGTTCGCCTCCGGACATCTGCGACGGAAAATGATCCAGCCGATTGCCGAGTTCCACCAGTTCCAGAGCTTCGGCAGGGTTGAGCGGATTTGAGGCGATTTCGGTCACGAGCGCCACGTTCTCACGAGCTGTCAGGCTGGGGATCAGGTTGTAAAACTGAAACACAAACCCCACATGCTCGCGACGAAATCGAGTCAACTGCGTATCGCTCCCCGCAGTCAGGTCTTCGTCCTGAAACATCACTTTGCCGGTCGTCGGCGTATCCAGGCCGCCGAGGATATTCAGCAGCGTGGACTTGCCGCTGCCCGATGGCCCGAGCAACACCACCAGTTCGCCGCGAAACAACTCCAGCGACGCTCCGCGCAAAGCGTGAACCCTGACCTCGCCCATCTGATAGACCTTCGTCACATCCCGAGCGGAAAAAATCGGTCGCGGCGGCACT
>JBBQSE010000257.1:0-11669 GCA_038214195.1 Planctomycetales bacterium | reverse complement strand
TTGGTGTTTCGGAGCGGAGTCAATCCGCAACTTCTTCCGCCACACATAAAACGCGGCTATCGAAACTCCTTCCCACTGGCAGAATTCGGCCACGGTCTGGCCCAAACCTTCGAACCGCAGCAGCCGTGCTCGCCACAATTCCCGCAACTCCACGCCCTTCAATCGACTCATCGAACTGGTCTCCTTGGTCAGGATCTCGAAACTCGAAACCCACCACGGTAGACCATGTGTCAATTATGGGCCTGGTGTACGCTGACAGCAATCCCTCACGGTTCCGCTGCTTTTTGACGACGGACGGTTCAACCTGCTGTTTGACGATGCGTACAACGGGACGTTCCTGCCGGAGCGATCAAGGGCGGTATTGGACAATAAGGAAAGCCCGTTGGTGGCCGGTGTCTTGTCGCTACTGAAACTCGAACACCAATTCGTAGAGCATCGCCTGCTTGCCATCGGCTCCCCCTCAGTGCCAGGGCTTCGACTGAAGGAAATCTGTCAACCAATATTCACGGCGTGGAAAGAATTGATCGACTACTTTGGCGAGAAGAAGACCCTGCCTTCGCTGGCGTCATGGGGCGATGACCTGATTGATAGAGCGTCAAGCTATGTCTCAGAATATGCCAAATATCTGCAGTCGATTCCGATCGGTCACAATCTCAGCGAGCCAGTGAGACTGGTGTTGCAACTTGGAATGGTCAACCGGGACGGACGACATTTCATGTCCCCGTTTCACCCCCTCGTGATGAGTTACTTCCTTGCGTTGGTGAAGGAGATCCGAAGCGACGAGAGCCGAAGCTTCAGAAACCTCCCCCGGGTCACAAAATCTCGCTTATTCTCACGTTGCCACCCTAGGACACTCGCAGCACACTTCATTGTCTTGAGTGTGCCATAACGAGATGTTGTCTACACTGAACAAATGCCATCACCCTTTCTCAAGATCCCCGCCCCAGATTGGATCGCATCGAACCTCGATGCGTTTGCGATCTTCGACGGCTATCCAGTCGCTCCGGGTCATTCGTTGGTAGTCACTCGTCGAGTCGTTCCGACGTGGTTTGAATGCAGTCCGGCAGAACAAGCTTCGTTGATGGCGTTGGTGAACGACGTCAAGGTCATTCTTGACCAGCGGCTCGACCCAGCTCCCGATGGATACAACGTCGGTTTCAATTCCGGGGACGCTGCCGGACAGACCGTTCCACATGTCCACATCCACGTGATTCCTCGCTATCGAGGCGATGTTGTTGATCCACGTGGTGGCGTACGCCATGTCATTCCGGACAAGGGCAATTATCTCAAGGCAGCAGTTTCGCCGGAGATCGAATCCAAGAATAAAGGCGGTTTGTTGCTCAGCGCCGGGTTTCCGAATTCGCCGCTCTGGGAACATTTGTCATGGCGAATCGCTGGGGCGAGGTACGTCGATGTACTTGCTTCGTTTGTGCAACTTTCCGGGCTGGACGTGATTGAGCAGAAGCTTTTCGAGGCGATCCGCAATGAAGCCAGAATTCGAATTCTTGTCAGCGACTATCTGTATATCTCTGACGCCCATGCGCTGCGCCGACTGATGGGATGGTCTGATCTTTCGCTCGAAGAGTTTGCTGAACAGCGATTGTTTGTGAAGTTGGTTGAGATGGCTCGCATTCCATCTGCTCCAGCATCATTCCACCCAAAAGCCTGGCAAATTGCCGACGAACATAGCGGGTTCATTGCCGTCGGCAGCAGCAATCTTTCACGGCCAGCGCTGCAGACCGGAATTGAGTGGAACTTGCTCAGCGAGAAGCACGCTGCGCCGGACACACATGCACAAGTTGCCGAAGAGTTCGCGACCTTGTGGGACGTCGCGTCGGAGCTGACTCCCGAACTTGTCGAGGCGTACTCTCGAAACGCAAAGAAGTACCGAGCCGCAAATTTTGAGCCGGAAGCTGCGGACCTGCGTGAGTTCAGTTTTGCACCCCGGCCATGGCAAGTGGAAGCGCTGGCTGCCCTGCTGAAGATTCGTGACGCGGGCTACACTCGTGCTCTGGTTGCTGTTGCCACAGGCATGGGAAAGACGTGGCTCGCGGCGTTTGATGCTCGGCAACTTGGTCGGCATCTGCAGCGACGCCCACGGGTACTCGTCATTGCTCATCGGGCCCACATTCTGGCTCAGGCCGAGGCCGCCCTGTCGCTGGTCCTCGACAAAGAATTCGGCGAAGGGACGACGGCGTGGTACCTCGGTTACCGCAGCGCTTTGGACGGTGATCTGGTGATTGCGTCGATCCAGAAGCTTTCACGTCCGGAGGGACTCGACAAGATCGCGACCGAACATTTTGACTACGTCGTTATGGATGAAGTACATCACGCTCATGCAACGAGTTACCGACGTGTGCTTTCCCGCCTGCAAAGTAATTTCGTGCTCGGGCTGACCGCCACTCCTGAGCGCACGGACGGCATCGATGTTGCATCGATCTTTGATGACAACCTTGCATATCACGCATCGATCGGCGACGGCATTGCTGAAGAGTCGCTGGTTCCATTTCATTACATCGGAATCAAAGACACGGTGGATTTCGGCCAGATTCCGTGGAGGAACGGACGATTCGATCCGGCGGAACTTGAGGATCGCGTGGTTCGCAGTGAGCGCATGAGTCGGCTATGGACGGCCATGCAACAACATCCCGCCAATCGAACAATTGTGTTCTGCTGTTCTCGCCGACACGCGCTCTTCACGCGCGACTGGCTGCGGACGAAGGGAGTATCCTCATCGGCCGTGTTCTCCGGTGGAGGCGGAGATAGTTATGGCGAATCTCTTCATAAGCTGCGGTCCGGCGAATTGCAGACGCTGTGCGTTGTTGACATGTTCAACGAAGGTCTGGATATCCCCGCCGTCGATCGCGTGATCATGTTGCGCCCGACGGAATCGAAAGTGATCTTCCTGCAGCAGCTCGGCCGCGGACTTCGTGCCAGCGACGGAAAGTCTCGATTGTTGGTCATTGACTTTGTCGGCAATCATCGAATCTTTGCGCAACGATTGATTCACATTTTGTCGCTGCATAAAGCGGCCGCCAACTGGTCAACCCTCAAGAAGTGGCTGCAGGGTGAAACGCCGGATTTGCCAGATGGCTGCCTGATTGACGTTGAAGTCGAAGCCAAAGACCTGATTCGCCAGTTCCTGCCGACGGGCCCGAAAGAAGCCATTGAAGGTTACCGCGCACTTCGCGACGAGTTAGGACGTCGACCGAGCGTGCTCGAAGTTTTCGGTCAGGGCTTTCTGCCCCGTTCAATCTCTGCCGCACAAGGTAGCTGGTTCGCTTTTGCAGATTCCGAAGGCGACGTCAGCAACGAAGAGCAGCAAGTTCTCGAACAGTTTGGTGACTGGTTCAAAATGCTGGAGACCACAAGCCTGACTAAGTCGTACAAGATGGTTGTCCTGCGAGTCCTTCTCGATGCTGGTCGCATCTTTCCGGGCGTGGACCTCAATGAGTTTGCGAAGTCGTGTCGTCGATTCCTTCAAAGCCATGAAGTGCTGAGACAGGATCTACTTGGCGACGGCCACGCCGTCGATCATTTCCTTGCAGCAGATCCAAATTGGACGAAGTGGTGGAACAAGTGGCCGATCGATCGTTGGGCTGATACTCAGGCGGGGCGAAAATGGTTCGTGCGTGAACGCGATGAATTCAAATTCGCGTTCCCATGCGAAGAAGGTTTGCAGGCAACTTTCGAGTCGATGACTGCAGAAATCGTCGATTGGCGTTTGGCGCATTACGCTCGCAAGTGGAAGCAATCAGCATCTTCTATCGATGGAGCACACTTTGAAGCAAAGGTTTCGCATTCATCTGGAAAGCCCATTCTGTTCGTTCCTGACAAAACAATATGCCCGGATCGTCCGCATGGCCCAACGCTGGTGCGGCTTCCGGACGGGAGCGACTGGGAATTCAAGTTTGTGAAGGTAGCCTGCAATGTTGCTGCGCCTCAGGGTCAGAAGTCGAATCAGTTAGGGACACTGTTGCAGCAATGGTTTGGCCCAAATGCAGGCTTACCCGGCACCGGTTTCACGGTGCACTTCGAACGACGTAACGACACTTGGTTTGCGGTGCCTCAGAGCATGTCAACGGATGTTGATCGAACTGAATCGGCTGAACACGGACCGGCCCGAATCAATATGCTCCCTGAAGTAGCGCGAACGGCCCGGTTCACGACCCATGTCCCGGTGTTCGACGTCACGGCAGCGGCCGGAGGTTGGGGGCCGGATGGATCGCCATCCGAAATTGGGTGGGTGTCCGTTCCTGAGCAGAAATTGGAAACGGGCATGTTTGCGGCACAGGTCGTAGGACGTTCAATGCTGCCGCGAATTTCTTCCGGCTCCTGGTGTTTATTCCGCCAATGTCCGGCCGGCACCAGGAACGGCCGGTTGCTTTTGATTCAAGTGCAGACAAGTCTCGATCCTGAAGACGGCGGCCGTTACACAATCAAACGGTACACATCACGGAAGCAGCCGAGTGACGATGGACTTGTGAACGATCTGGTTGAGCTGCAACCTTTGAATCCTGATTTTGCTAGCATCAAACTAACTGGTGAAGATGCGGTTGATCTGCGGGTGATCGGCGAGTTCGTTTGTGTCCTTGATGAATCGTGAAAGCGTGGCCCGGCAATGGCGTTTGAACAATGGATTGCGAAGTTGCAGGCTCTAAAACCTGATAAGCATGCGCCGCACAAGCCGCTTTTGTTGTTGACTATTCTAAAAGCGGTGGCACGAGATGCCGCGTTGGCCGACGTATTACGACTGTCGCCAGAGTTGGTGTACGAGTTCAAGCAGTTTGAGCATATCGTCGCCCACCGGCGAAGTCAGAAACTGGATATTCGAATGCCGTTTCACCATCTGAATACTTCAGGTGTTTGGACGCCTTTGGATAAGCATGATGAGGAATCTCGTAGCCGCTCAGTGACAACTCACGTGGTGCTCGACCCCGATTTCCGCGCGGCCTGCCTTGATCCGGAGTTTCTACTGACGGCCATGCATCTACTGATCTCCACGTACTTCGAACAGATGGAACAAATCGCGTTGCGTGAAATCCTCGGGCTGAGTGAGGAGATTGAGATTGACTCAACGTTGCAGCCAACGCCTGAGCAGGTGGCTGCATCTCAGGGCCGGAGTACCCGATTTCGGCTGGATGTCGTTCCCGCTTACAACTACACGTGTGCGCTGACAGGATATCGAATCACGACAGTGGAACGAGGAACGATTGTCGATGCAGCGCACATTGATCCCATTTCGAAGTTCGAAGAACGATGATGTGCGGAATGGTATCGCGCTCTGCAAGAATGCCCATTGGGCCTTCGACGTCGGATTGTGGTCACTGGACGACGATTATTGCGTCCTTGTTGCCGCCGATGTGTTCGACGAAGACTCGCCGGATCAAACTCCGTTGAAACAGATGGTCGGGAGAAAAATCCGCTTGCCACGCAACCCGAATTACTGGCCGTTGGCAGCGAATCTGGTGGCACATCGCAAGCTGCATCGGTTTGCGTGATAACAGTGTTCAGTGTTCAGTGTTCACGGAATCCCAGAACGAGAATTCATGTCGGCGGTGCGACAGGTGTACTGTACGTTGGACATTCCTGTCCGACTGGCGTTTGTTGAGAGTGCGACGGGCAGGAATGCCCATCCTACATTTGAGCAAAAACTTACGAACGACGATTTGAGGAGGCCGCTTCCACGTCGCTTTCATGTTCATTGAGCGGCACGCCCAGCGTTTGCTTCAGCACGTTTCCCGTCAACACGACACACGTGCTGGCCTTGGAGAGTCGTCCCGCGATCATGGCTCGGCCTTCCCAAGTGGACGTGTTGCTGCGGCGCCAGTTGATGGTCCGGAGCTTTTTGAGTTTCGCGGGCCAGGTCTTCGGGAATTCGGCAAGCAATGATCTGCCAAGGCGAGCGAGTCCAGCTAACGCGATCGCGTGGGCGCAGACGAACTCGGTTCGGTAATCGGCGGGCGGTATCTTTTCGGCGTAGGCTGCTTGCCAGTCGGGCATGTTCGCAGCAACGCTGTTCCAAAACTGCACGGCAGTTTCTCCACGTTCTTCGGCGGACAATTGCTTCCGATCGCCCAGCAGTTGCATGTTGGCCTGATGAATTGCACTGAATGTGAACAGGTTACGGGAACGGTTAGATAATGCGGTCTTCGTCATATCGACTCGCCCGGTGAAGACCGCGACTTCGTCAATTGTCTGACGAGTGATTGCCATCCAATCGCCTCGGTCGTTGAGGATCGATCGCTTTGTGTGACTTCTGAGCGCGGGGGAGCCAAGGTGCGTATCGGCCAACTTTTCAAGCTGGGCTGAATCGCAATGAGTGTGCAATTCGACCGAGATATGACTGGTACGGTAAATGGCTCCGGCGAGTGCTGCGATCGTGTCGTGTCCTGCAATGACGGTCCAGTCGATTTCCTCAACCAGGTGCAGGTACTCCAGGTCTACGCCGCCTTTCGCTTTCGTTGTGCTCAAGCTTTGGTTGGTTCCCAGTACGATCGTCACAAGTACGATCGGCGGGCAAGCACCAGCGTCGGGTTGAGAACCGGGGGCTAGCGCCCTGCGGCTGATTTTCTTCGTGTCGTGGGGCACGTCGCTGAATGTCCACTTCTTCAGCTCAGCAACATCGACGGACGACAAATAAACGGGATGGCCTAGCTGCACTGTGGAAAACGCCAGAAGTTTTCTAATTGGCGTTCTGGCGAACATGATGTCGGTTATTCCAAATCGGGATGGTTGGGAAATTGAAGACAGAGCCATTCCCAGTGCTTTTCGAAATCATCTGGCGCGCTGCATCTTACAATACAATCCCCAACCAACCCAAGCGGTGCGCCAGGAATTCGAAATTGCTCGCGTCGCGTTTCGGCAACTGCCAGACGGGCCATCGTGAAAGACAATGCTGAATTCAGCCGCGCCAGCAAATCTGCCGCCTCGCAGTCGCGACAGCATTTTCCCGCCCCGTCTCTCGCAAGGCTCGCAAATACGGGAAGCGGCATCACGCATTCGACTGATCTAAACACGCCATCAATCAGACATTTGACACAACGTGGACATGGAACGGTAGACATCGGTTCCTCAAATACGCTTCGCAGCATTGTTCTCTCCAGTGTATTCCGTCAGTTGCATTCTCGCCGATGGAAGTTATAAATAACTTCCATTGAGAATACCACACCACCAAGTTTTGGCTGACGGATGAACATGGGAACCGAAAGCTCCGCATTCAAATCTCGTGGAATGGGACAGACAGTAAAAGCGATCTGTGAAGAAATCCGCCGCCTCTATCAATGGGATCAAGTGCCATGGGTAATTGGGTACAGCGGTGGTAAAGATTCCAGCGCCGTCCTGCAACTGGTTTGGCTGGCTCTGAAGGAACTGCCGCCGGAGAAACGTACCAAGTCGGTGCATGTGATTAGCACAGATACTCTGGTCGAACAGCCAGTGGTAGCGGCTTGGGTGGATGCGTCCCATGCCAGAATGCGGCAGGCCGCAGCGGAACAGCAGATGCCGATCACTCCGCATAAACTGACGCCGGATGTGAAGGATACGTTTTGGGTGAATCTGATCGGTCGCGGTTACCCGGCACCTCGAAAATTGTTCCGCTGGTGTACCAGCCGCATGAAGATCAATCCCAGCAACACGTTCATTCGGGATGTCGTTCGCGAGAGCGGAGAAGCCATGCTGGTGCTGGGGACTCGCAAGGCCGAAAGTCAGCGGCGGGGTGGGGCGATGCAGAGTCACGAAGACTGGAGTCGCGAAAACGTGCTGAAGGACGCTCGGCTGACGTCCAACGCCAGTTTGCCAAATTCGCTTGTCTATACGCCCGTCGAAGATTGGACGAATGATGATGTGTGGTTGTTTCTGATGCAGGTCAAAAATCCGTGGGGTCATACCAACAAGTCGCTCCTGGGCATGTATCAGGGGGCTTCGACTGACGGCGAGTGTCCGCTGGTCGTAGATACGACGACGCCGAGCTGCGGGAATAGTCGCTTCGGCTGCTGGGTTTGCACGGTGGTCGACAAAGATCGTTCGATGGAGGCGATGATCAAGAACGATGACGAAAAAATCTGGATGACTCCGCTGCTGGATTTGCGAAATGACTTGGCAGATTTCTCACAGGAGAAAGATCGTCGGGACTTCCGTCGCATGAATGGTCGAGTCCAGTTGTTCCATGACAGTGTGATTCGCGGGCCGTACAAGAAAGACGCTCGGGAATACTGGCTTCGTCGCGTGCTGGAAACGCAGACTCAGTTGCGTGAAATCGGGCCGGAGGAATTTCGCAGCATCGAATTGATCACGATGGACGAGATGCAGGAAATTCGACGGTTGTGGCGGTTCGAGAAACATGAGTTCGATGACTCGGTGCCTGGCATTTATCAGGAAGCTACGGGCGAAGTGTTTCCGATTCCGGCGGATGATGACAATCTGCTGCGTGGTGAGGACTGGCAGATTCTGAAAGACGTTTGCGGCGACGATCCGATGTTCTTCGAACTGCAGAGTAGTCTGCTGGATGTCGAACGCGAGTTTCGCGGCATGTCGCGCCGGGCAGGGATCTATGAGGCTCTGGAGGATCGCTTTAAGGCGTGCCAGTTTGAATCGGAACAGGAAGCTTTGGCGGCCTTGCACGAGGAGAAAGATCTCCGTGAGGATGCCGACAAGCAGAACGAACGTTCGCTGGCGATTGTGCAGCGGGAGTTGTTTGAAGAGGACGGGGAGTAGTGTTCAGGTGGCAGTGTTCAGGTGGCAGTGTTCAGGTGGCAGTGTTCAGGTGGCAGTGTTCAGGTGGCAGTGTTCAGGTGGCAGTGTTCAGTTCTTACCACGGATAACGCGGATGTGATTCCGGTAGGTCCTCCTTGCCGAGGAGGACTTTCGAGCGAAGCTCGAACCCGGGTGTGAGTGTGGATGCCGTTTTCTAAGGCGATGTGGTTTTGAAGTGGCATAGTGGCTAGTCGCGACGGGTCGCGATGTCCTTTCCGGCAGAAAGGACCTACAGGAGTATTTCGATGATGAACGCGGTGATATTTGAGAGCGTAGATGAAGCGGTGGCGGCGTTGAATCGGATGTTCCCGGGGCTAAAAGCTGTCGTCGAAGACGCAGGTGAACATTATCTGGTGGGTGTGTTGACGACGGTCGATGGAACCAGCGGCCACCAGTGGGATCGCCTTCGCCCAGGGCTCAACATGTTCAGCTTTCGACTGGATACGATGCCGGGAAAATGTGAGGCAGACGAAAAAGTGATCGGTCTTCAGCTTGGCGTCCGAGGCGAGTTCTGCGGTTCCATGGATGACTTCAGAGATTTTAAGGAACTGGCGTTGCAAATGACGGGTGTCTGGGAGATTCGGCGAGTTGGAACGTAGCACATTGAGGTTTGAGAAGCGGCGTGGAACCGCTTCAGCACAATTCCTGTCGGCGGAGCGACAGGTGTACGGTACACCCGCCGCTCCGTCGGCGGGAACGATCTTGCAGGTTGGGCATCTTTGTCCGACGCGAGATTTAATGGCGGCTTGACGGGCAGGAATGCCCATCGTACGACAAGTATTGGACAACATCACGTGATTCTGAATGAACTGAAACTGAACAACTTTTGTATCTATCGGGGCGAGCACGAATTCAATCTTGCGCCGTCAGCGTCGCGTGGCAAGACAAAGCCTGTGGTTCTGTTTGGCGGCATGAACGGTGGCGGAAAGACTACTATTCTTGACGCCGTCCAATTGGTGCTGTATGGCAAACGGTCGAAGTGTTCGAAGCGTGGAGAAAAATCGTACGAGGACTTTCTTCGCGGCTGTATCAACCACGATGTGGACCAGCAGATGGGCACATCGATCGGGCTGACATTCTTGTATGCCTCGGAAGGCAGCGAGAACGTCTACGAAGTCTCACGCATGTGGGCCGCAGGCAGCGGTGGAGCAATCCGTGAACGTGTTTCGGTGATGAAAGACGGCGAGCCGGATCACTGGATGGCAGAGAATTGGAATCAGCTGGTCGATGACCTGATTCCGTTCGGCGTGGCTCAATTGTGTTTCTTTGATGCGGAGAAGATTCGATTTCTCGCGGAGGATGAAACGAGCAGCGTGGCGCTCGGTGAAGCGATCAAAGCATTGCTGGGTCTGGATCTTGCCGAACGTCTGGTTGCCGACACGACGGTGCTGGAAGGCCGCATTGCAAAACGAGTTCGAAAGTCTGATGAACTGCAGGCACTGGCGGAACTTGAAGAGACCTGGCGGGAGAAGAAGGAAGTCGTCGAGCGATTGAAACAGGATCTGGCAGGCGTGGTGCCTCAACTGGAACGAGCCACCAGTCGGGCTTACAAGGCGGAAGCAGATTTTGCAAAAGTCGGCGGTAAGCATTGGGAACAACGTGAACAGCGACAACGGCAAAAAGGCGAGCTGGAGAAAACGGTTGAGCATTGCGAGGAATCGCTGGTCAACCTGGCTGGCGGAGCGTTGCCGCTGGCGTTGGTCGGAGATCTGCTGGGACAAATGGCTGAGCAGGCTCAGTTGGAGAGAACGTCGGCTGAATCAGACTTCCTGACATCGTTGTTGACGAAGCGTGACAAGGAATTGCTGAAGAAGCTCAAGGCCGTGAAGGCAGCGGACGAGGTGCTGAATGCGGCATCCGAGTTTCTGGAGTCGGATCGCGGCAAGCGGCAGCAATCAGTCAGAGTGGACGCCTGGCTCGATCTTCCGGATGTGTCGGCTCGGCGTTTGGATGAGCTGCTGGAAAGTGGCATCACAAGTCGGCTGGAAGAAACCAACGACCTGCTTTCGAGACTTGAAGACGCAAAGCGAGACCTTGACAGCGTTGAACGCAGTCTGGCTGCGGCCCCAAAGGAAGACGCCATCAAAGCGGTGGCACAAGAACTGAAGGCGGCGACCGCCGAAGTGACAGAGCTGAAGCAGCAAAATAATCGGATTGAAAACGATCTGAAACCAGCAACTTTTGAAATCACGGAGCTTGAAAAGCAAATCACCAAACTGAATCAGCAGCATATCAGTGAGAAGATACAGAGTGACCAGAACGCGCGAATCGGAGCGTTAGTGACGAAGACTCAGGAAACCATGAAGGCGTTCCTGAGACGAGCCACGGAAAAGTAGATTGCTCGTCTGTCGGATTTGGTCACGACGTCGTTTCGATATCTGTTGCATAAGCAGCAGTTGGTGGAACGAGTGATCATCGATCCGGAAGATTTTTCAATCACGCTGACGGATCAGTCCGGAAACGTGTTGCCGAAGGATCGTCTGAGCGAAGGGGAAAAGCAAATTTTCGCGATCAGTGTGCTGTGGGGACTGTCGCAGGCATCGGCTCGCCCGCTGCCAGCGATTATCGATACGCCGATGGCCGATTGGATTCCGAGCATCGAAATCAATTGGTGGATCGCTATTTCCCTCACGCCAGTCATCAGGTGATTATCCTGTCGACCGATACGGAGATTGAGGAACACTACTTCGAACAATTGAAGCCCAGCGTGGCTCGTGCGTATCACCTGAACTACGACGAAGCGGGGCGAATGACCACCGTCGAAGAGGGATATTTTTGGTAGGGGTTTTCGGAAAGGCGAGCGGTTCGGCGTCAGCCCTCCGAGTGCGATTTGAGAGTGTTCTGGAATCGCATTTTTGACCGCGTATAGCGCGGATGACGCGGAAGAGAATCGCAGAACACAAATCCTGTCGGCG
>JBBQSE010000256.1:0-11691 GCA_038214195.1 Planctomycetales bacterium | reverse complement strand
GATCAGTGGGAGCGCCAGAAACCAACCGGAATAAAGTCGCAGCAGAATACCAATCAGGACCAGAGCCAGAGTCACACCCACCCCGGCTGCAACCGCAAATTCCGTCGGACGTTCGTTGAGATAATAATTGATGTCGTATTCGGTCAGCAGCCAATAGTACATGCCGCCAGCCACCAACAGAAACGGGGCGACGGCAAGTAAGCTCCAGCCAATCAATTTTCCTGTAACGCGAAGAACACGAGGGGCGTGTCCGGCTGCAAAACGCAGCGACCCAATCGCGCCCATTTTCAGTAACTTTGCACGTGCCGCCAAAATCGCCAGCAGGGAGGCTTGTTCCAACGCCACAATTGCCAGCCATGCCGCTCCCAGAATGATCGCGCAGAACCAACCAAACGGGCAGGCAAAGAACATGGCGATATCGACGTCGGACAGCACACTCTGGCCAGAAATTGTTAGCAAACAGCGAAACAGCACGCCGAATAGCGGAGTCAGCAGTACGAACGCCAGCAGCTTGTACAGCAAGTCTTCCGCGACGAGCGTACGCCGGGATGCCGTCACGCTGCGAACGATTCTGCGAACCAATTGAGTTTGCGACATTCTGGCCCCTTTCTTCGTTGTCGATCTCGCCGCCAGCTTTTAAAAAGGGGGCGGGTAGTGGAATTCGCCAGAATTCCCATTCCCTGTGCTTAATCACAGGGAATTCTGGCGAATCCCACTACCCCTCAACCCTAATTTTTGGCTTTGCCAAAGCACTAGTTGCCTGTGCGAACGAAACTGATTCCAGGATCGCTCGTGGGCGCACCATCCAGCAGGAATTTCCATTTGTCGGGGCCAAGCGATTTCACGACGCCTGCCATGGAACCCTGGGCTTCGTTTGATAGAACAATGGCGTCGTTGTCGGCAGTCAATTGGCCTGTGAGTTCTACGGGCGGCTGTCCGGATTCCGTCGTCTTCCAAACGAAACTGGAGATGTCAGTGATCTCCAGGTCGATCGTGGTAGTGCCCACAGTAGCTCGCCACTTTCCAGCCAGATCTGTCGACTGCGCAGGGTCGGTGGTCGGAGTGGTCGCGTCGGGTGCAGGCGGAACCAGTGCATCGAGCATACGTTTTGCGGTCGCATCTTTTGGTTCGTTCTGAACCACAACTTGCAGAGCTTGCATCGCGTTGTCTTTGGAATCGACGACCAGGTAGTGGTATGCCAGGACGAACCATGCGGCACTGTCCGTTGGATTGGATTGGCAATACGCTTCGAGTTTTTGAAGCTGAGCTGAATAGTCATCGACGTTGCCGTAGAGACTGCTCATTGTCGTCCAATCCATCCCAGGGGCAGATGACAGAAGCGAATTCAGTGATGCTGCGGCTGGTGAGTACTGCCCTAATGCGAACAGCGTCAACGCACGCACTTCATGCACCACAGGATCGTTGGGAAGTTCCTTGAGCGACTGGTCGAGTGTTGCCAACGCTTGCTGGTAAGAACCCGACTTGAACTCAGCCAGACCCTGATCGAAAGAAGACAACGCTTGCTCGGATTCCTGAGGTGGTTGGGCAGTTGCCACCGTAGAGTCACCTGAAGTGGCGTCGGCCGAAACGTAATTGTTGACAACGACCGGTTGCGAATAGTCATAGGGAGCGGATACTACCGTTGTCGGCACAACATAATATGGGTTGTAGTACGACGCACCATAGCCCCATCCACTGGTCCAGCGTCCCAAGCCCCAGCCCACGGATGCCCATGCGACAGGACGATACCAATTGCTTCCCCAGTAACCGCGATTCCAGCACCCGTTATACCAGCCGTGTTGGCCGTTAATACAGTGATTATGCCAGTTGCCGGCCCAGCTTCCACCCAGCCCCCACCCCGCGTTGTGATAGCCACGATCCCAGGCAGGCCGTGTGTTCACGAAGTTGCCACCACGATTGCCAATGTTGACCGTATTTCCGACGTTGATGTTGCCGTTGTTAATTCGATTGCCAATATTCGTTCGACCGCCGTTGCCAATGTTGACCCGATTGCCACCACCACCAATCACCGGACGATTTCCGTTACCGCCACTACCCGGCCGATTTCCACCGCCGATTCCGGGCAGGGTCGCGGGCCGATCAATATTTCCAAAGCTGGGCCGATTGTTGCCTGGCCGATTTCCAATATTCCCGGGGAGTGTTGTTGGCCGATTACCGCCTCCCAGGTTCGGCAGACCAGGTTGGTTGCCGCCAATACCAGGGAGTTTGTTTCCTGGCAGAGTCGGACGATTGCTGCCAATATTGCCAGGCAAAGTGGTCGGTCGATTGCCGCCAGCATTTCCCGGCAGGGAAGGACGAGTTGGAGGTTTCAGATTTGTGGGCGGCTTGACCGATGGACGATTAGGAATTCCGCCACCTGGTTTACCGCCGGGAAGCGAAACACCAGGCCGACCTCCACCTCCCGGATGAAATCCTCCCGAGCCAGGCTTTGTTGGCAAACCTGGACGCGTGGGCAGGCCGGGCGTACTCGGTCTAGTCGAGGGACGAGTTGTCGGCACATTGGGCCGAGTCGCTGGTCCGCTGGGACGCGCAACGTTGCCGAAGGACGGTCGATTGCTGCCACCCGGCTTAGGAGTTGGCCGAGACGGACTTGGCCGTGCGACGTTCGGCCGAGCACCGCCTCCCGCAGCTCCCATCGATGGTCGTCCGCCACCGCCGCCAACGTGCCCCATGGATGGACGTGCGCCGCCGACACCACCGCTTCTGCCTCCACCTCCACCTCCGCCTCCTCCGCCACGCCGCTGAGCCTGCAGCGGAAAAGTCAGAAGGCTGAACGAAATCACGCAAACCGCCGTCACAAACAACGACTTAAAATCAAATCGCATTTCAATATCTCCTGCCTTGAGGTAATCGCTATTTGCTGGCGGGTTTAAGGCTGCGCGTAATCGTAAGTTCGAATTCTGGCTCGCGGTTGCCGCCTACGATTCGTTCCGTGCCACGAAATGTGAAATGATCTCGATCCACTTCCTGCAGAGTAAGCGTGGCTGAGGCTGAGGTTCCGTCTGGATTCACAGATGTTGATTTGACCACTACTTCGTCCTCAACGACCGACCAAATTCCTTCGGAAAAGCCACCATCAGCATCGAATAACCAGGAGCGTATATGTCCGGCCCGCGCATCCCAGCCGATTCGCTGTGATGTCTTGCGAGTTGCTCCACTCGCGTCCGTCATTGCGAACTCGCCCAGAAGAAAGTTTTGATCTTCTGACCATTGGAAATGGATGGCAACTTTTCCATCGGCCCCTTCGTTGATCCAATCTCCCACTAGCCAGGCCACGGACTGCAGGTAGTCATTCGCGGTCGGTGCCGGGTCATCGGCAAACTCGCGATGGGACGCCAGCTTCCAGTCAGCATCCATCTTTACCCACACATCGATGTAGCGGAATGTAGCGGACGTTGCAGCATCTTTGACCGTCAACGTCCGCGTTCCCTCTTCAATTACAGCTGGACCGACGGCACGAATGGACTCGGCCTGAAACGATAATTGAATACCCGGAAATCGTTCATACATTGCTGTTAGAAGACCCAGAATTTCCTGTTCACCTTTATAAACTGAGCCGGTTTCATCGATCAATTCGCCTGTTGGCAGGAACACGGCCGCAACCTCACCCGCTTTTCCCGCATTGAAGGCTGAAGTCATCGCTGCAGATTGTGCGCGAATCTCAGCCTCCGCTGCGGAGTCCTGTATCTGCGCCGCCGACGGGTTCGTTCCGTCCTGGGAAATAGCATCCTCTGATGCCACAAGTACTGCCCCCACGGTCATCATTGCAAATGCGAATCGTTGAACTAGTTTCATTGTTGGTTCCTGAGCTTTGAAGTGAATGGACGCCCTGGATTTGCAATCTTCACCGCGTCGCGAGAGTTAGTCAAGTTTGCAGTGCGGGCCTATTTGTTGGTATATGTGATATTCGTTGACCCTATTGTCCCGTTGAAGGTAGACGGAGCCTGGTCGTAGTAATCCAGAGACACCGGGGAATCTTGATCGGTGCCAATGTCAAACGTCGCGTTGCTGGTATCGTCATGGGGTGGCTCGACCGTGTCATAGTTTTGCACCAAACGTGGTTCCCATTGCGACGTTTCAGCAGCCAGGAAGCCATAAAAATGTTCAAAGCCATAACCGTTCGGCCAACGATCTTTGGGGCCGATCGCAGTCGTCTCAGTCGTCTCAGTCGCTGGCGTGTTATGCCATTTGCCAAACGCCGAAGTGTGATAGCCGTAGTTTTCTAAGACTTCGGCAACCGTGGCCGCAGTCTTTGGAATTACGCCCGTGTGACCGTCAAACGCGACCGCTCGTTCCGCGATGGTGCCTGAACCCGCGCGGGTATGATTGCGCCCGGTCAGCAGCGAAGCCCGAGTTGGCGAACAGATCGACGTGGTACGGGAAGTGTCGTAGTGGATGCTCTCATTGGCGAGCTTGGTCATCGTTGGCGTTTGGACTTCGCCACCGAAAGTCTCAGAGATGCCGAAGCCCACATCGTCGATCAGCACGATCAAAATGTTGGGAGCATCTTTCGGAAGTCGCTCCGGTTTGTCCGCCCACTTCATCGTCGAATCCTGCAAACGCGACTTCGCGACACTGGCATTCATCGGCGTGGGCGGAAACGGCAATACCGAGCCATCGTTAGGAATTGTCTGTGCGGTAACACTGCCCATCATGGCAAAGAACAACGCCGGAACTATTTTCAGAAGTAGTGAGAGCCGCATTTTGTTGTATTCCCTGGTTGCTGCTCACTTAAAACGGAAATGATTCCAGAGAGGAGCGGAACGGTTGACCATCCGTCAGTGGTCGCGCTGATCCAATGGCTGATTAGTCGAAGCCGGGTAGCAACGACCATCAGCGGCTCCGCTGCGAGCAAAGAGACGGCTGCGATCAGCCGCGAAATGGCCATGACCTGCTGCCGTTTCTTGCGTTCGTCCGGTGCGTTACTCTTCCAGTCCGGTCGCACGAATCGTACGCCACCTCAATCCTGCGGCGGAGAATTTGGAATGATCACTGGTGAATTTGCTGTCCCTTCGGTGGAAGGCATGTACGGGTCGGTCGAACCCATTGGCACCGCCGGGTCTTTCTCAAAGGTGGCCATGAACTCGCGCAACTGCGCGAACATCGCGTGTGACACCCAGCCGCGCGTGACCAGGGCAGATTCACCGAGCGTCTCCTCAATCCGCTCCTGCGGGTTGTCATAGAGATCGATGAGCCGTGGCACGGCGAGTTTCTGCGGCGGATCGTTCATCCGCTCCTGCCAGACGAAATGCATTTTGTAATTGCGCCATTTTATCGCGTAGAGTTCGGGGCCCGAAAGCGTACCCATGAAAACCGGAAAGAACTCGCGCATCGACTTCTCCGCCCTGCCCAGCAGGAACTCGCGTTGATCCAGGCCATCCACGGCGCGGTCCCCGGGAACGTCGGTGCCGCCCACTTTGGCGAGCGTGGTGTAGAGGTCGGTGATATGCAGCATCTCGTTGCTCACGCGACCCGCAGGCACTTTGCCCGGCCAGCGGATGAGGAACGGCACGCGCAATGAGGCTTCCATCGCGGTGCAATAAGTCCCCGACCACGGACCGGCCCAGCCACGCCACGGCATCGTATCCTCCGGGCCATTGTCGCTGGTGAAGATGACGATGGTGTTGTCTGCGATGCTGAGTTCCTTGAGAACGTCCAGAATCCGGCCCACGTTGAAATCCATTTCGGCGAGCATGTCCGCAAACATGCCGTGACCGGACTTGTCCGCGAATGCCTTGCCTGCATCCGTGGGCATGTGGGGCTGGGTGAGCGGCACGTATGCGAAGAACGGTTTGTCCGCCTTCGTGCTCCGCTTCATGAAATCAATCGTGCGGTTGGTGAGTTCGGTATCGATCTCGCGACGCTCGTCGTGTCCATAGACCCCGAGCTTGCGCGACATTTCCCCTTTGCGCCCTTCCATGAGGTGTTCCAGGTGCGAGACCGCCGGATCGAAATCCTTCTGCTGTGGCCACCAGCTTTCGTCGGACGAATTCGGGATGCCATACCACTCGTCGAAGCCCTGGTCGTTTGGATAGCGGCCTTCGCTGTCGCCGAGGTGCCACTTGCCATAATGCGCCGTGGCGTAACCCTGCGCAGACAGTAACTCCGCAATCGTCACTTCCCACTGCACCAGTCCGTAAGGTTTGCCGTCCACGGGCACCGTGTAAGTCCCGGACCGCATCGGATGCCGCCCCACCATCAGCGCCGAACGACTGGGCGTGCAGGAAGGCTCCACGTTGAAGTTAGTCAGCCGCGTACCTTCGCTGGCGAGTTTGTCGAGCCGCGGTGTGGGTGCACCTCGCGTGACACCGCCACCATAACAGCCAATTTCACCATAGCCCAGATTGTCGGCCATGATCAGCACGATGTTTGGTTTATCTCCCGCTGCGTTGGCCATCGAGCCATGAAGAATCAGCCCGAACAAGGCTACAATGACTATCGTTCTTCGATCGAGATCCCGCATGACCGCATTTCTAACTTATTGTAACCAGGTGAACAAACACAAGAAGAGAAACTTCCGCCCGGAATAATATCGTCGTCGAGCAACATTGCCTTTTCGAACTCAGCCGCCGTTACCTTCCGTCGGTTCCGGAATCCTCACGAGAATCCACTGCTGGGTTTTGTCTTTTCCATAGTGGATCAGCATCGTGGTTTCGTCTTTGGTGAGGTTTGCGATGCCTGCTTCATAAACAATATTAGTGCGATCGGCAACGGTCCAGGCAGCTCGCTGCGACATCTTGTCCACTGCTCCGGCGAGCTTCTCGGTCTGGTCCGTGGTGCCATTGTAGTAGTTCCCGCTGATGATCCCCTGCTGATCGACGGCGAGTTGCACGAATTGAGTGGCTGTCTTTTCGTCGCCTTGCACCATACCGAATACACCGAGCGGTGTTACCTGATCAGCCGGTGCTGGAGGTGCCGTTGCGGCAGTAGCAGCAAGTTCGGTGGCCTGAGTCGCATACTGTTCCTGGGTCGCCACAACTTCGCCGTTCACGTAAACGGAGTTATCGTTGTAGACAGTGGTCGTCCCGTAGTCGTAATACACGGGCTGAGACGCATATCCTCCATATCCCGCGAGCGTTGCCCACGCAACGGGCCGGAACGTCGGACCAATCCAGCGGGCCGTCATGCCCGGATACTGATGCCAGAAGTTGCCACAGTTCGCACGGACGGCGACACCCCGTGCGCCAACAGCACCCACGCCAATGAATGACGTGCCCAGCCCAACACCCGCGCCAGGCCGGACTCCGACCCCGCCAATTCCTCCAACACCAAATCCCGGCCGACCGACGCCAACTCCCGGCCCACCAACTCCACCAACGCCCACTCCAGGTCGGCCAACGCCACCAACTCCACCAACACCCACGCCAGGCCGGCCAACGCCACCAACTCCACCAACGCCGACGCCAGGCCGGCCGACGCCGCCGACACCACCAGCACCAACTCCGGCACGGCCGCCGCCAATCCCCACACCGCCAACTCCGCCGACGCCAACTCCGCCGACGCCACCAGCACCAACTCCGGCACGACCGCCTCCAACTCCTGCACCGCCAGCGACACCCGCCCCAGCTCCGGCACGGCCACCACCTGCACCTGCGCCACCAGCGCCACCCGCACCAGCTCCGGCACGGCCACCACCTGCACCGCCAGCGCCACCCGCACCAGCTCCAGCACGGCCACCACCTGCGCCGGCACCGCCAGCTCCACCAAAGCCCCCGCCAGCGCCACCGCCGCCCGATCGTGAAGGAGCTGAAAAGCCGCCACCACCACCGGATCGTCCGCCTCCGCCACCACCGCCACGACCGCCGCCGCCGCCGCCACCACGCCCGAATGCGTCATACGCAGAGAGCGATGCAACAATTGCAAGTACTTCTAATGAAATAATGAATCGCTTCATAAGAAGAATCTTTCAGAATGAGTTGGCGGTCGCTACCGTAGAAAAACTGGAATGTTGGAGTCTGTACCTACTTCGTCCCTGCCTCTTTCACACGTGTGACTTTGACTGGCGGCAAGTCGCCGATGACTACGTCGCCAACCGTCAGATTGACCGGCTGCCACGTGATGGTGTCGTTGTCGATTCTTGCCAGGATGTTTGTTGAAGCAAGTTCACCGCCGTCGGCCGCTATGCCACTGGTTTCAAAGACCCATGAGTTGTCATCTCGAGTGCAGGTTCCCTGAGTGACTCCTCCGTCAGACTCAAACACCCAAATGGTCATTTCGTCAGTGCGAGGATCCACGCCTATCAACTGCATCCCGGACACTGTCTGATCATTTTGTCGCATGGTGATCGTTCCCCGAATGAACGCCTTGTTGCCGAGCCATTCCCAGGTCGTTTGTACTTCGGCATCCGCACGCTTCGACTGCCATGAACCGATCAGCCATTCCAGATCCTGAAGCGCAGTGCCCTCACTCGGCCATTCACGAATCTCGGCGATCAGCCATTTTCCATCCTCGCGAACATGAAGCAGGCTGTATCGGTGGGTTTCCGGTGCGCCTTTTTCCATGGACGTTGACATCAGACCTTCCTCAACGGCCGTATCACGGGACACGAATCGCAGCGATTCTGGTTGCAGTGTAATCTTCTGCTGGGGAAATCGAGCAAAGTGCCCCGCACAGATCTTCTGAATGGCCTCGCGACCGTGAATCTCTGGAGCATCATCAGGAATCATCTCGGCCCCGTCGGTCAGGTGTGTTGCCACCGTCTCGGCCTCCCCTTTTTCGAAGGCATCGACAAACTCCTGCGTCGTTTTCCGAATGGCAGCTTTATCTGCCTCGCGGGCGGATTCATCGCCGCTTGTTGCAGCCACCAATGTGAAACCAAACACCACAATTGTGCCGACCAATATGGTTGTCTTCATCGTTTACTCCCAGGAGGAATTGGACCAAAGCCCTGCATCTGTCCCGCTGCATGACCAGCAGCGATGTGTGCGAAATTTCGTTGAAATTGTCCTCGAAAATTTCAGCTTTACAAGTGTCCGGCACTCGGAGCACGAAGGGATTCATCAGGAGTTCCCTGACTACTGCGACGTAAACTGCGGCAATGCGATCGATTTCCACGATTTGCCTCCTAAGCCGCATAACCGGAAAAATCGTTAGAGTTTGACAATTGTAAGAGTCGATGTGTTTGATAGCGCCGCTCTGCAGACGCAGGATTCAACTGGATGAAGAGAGATGACAATCCGAAGCTGCAGAATGCTGGCAATTGTGCTGACCTTGGCGACGGGCCAATTGGCTTTCGGGCTGCAGCCAGCGGAAAACTTGCCACTCGACAATAGCACGCCCCCACCGGTCAGCGTCAATCCTGACGCACCTGCGGATTTCGTTGAATCCGCTTATGCGAAATCCGCCGATTTGCAGGAACTGCAAAAAAGCGTCGAAGCCCTCTCCAAAAGACTGAACGTCATTACGGCCACTGAGGACGTGCGAGTCATCTTCGGCGGACAGGTCACGGCGGACTTCCTCTTCAACAGTGCCAGACCTTTCGCGCCGGGAACCCCTTTCTTTCTCACGCCTGCTTCGCCTACCGGCATGGGTCAATACACTTTTGATGCCAACGCACGGCAGACGGCGCTGTACGCACTCATCTCGGGGCCGAAGATCTGCGACACCTGGGAGCCAAGTGCCTTTGCCTACGTCAATCTCTACAACGATGCCGTCATCGTGGATCGCTATGGTGTGCTGCCAATCCAGGCGTATGGTCAGCTGAAGAATGATTCGTGGCGGCTTGCAGCCGGGCTGCAATTCGACATTTTCAATCCCCTGAACCCGACCATGCTGCCGTTCAGTGTGCTCACCGCCTCGGGAAATGCTGGCTCATCCTTCCGTGGACAGGCTCGGGTGGAACATTTCTTGTACCCTGACGAGAATACTCAGGTGACGTTGACCGGGGGCATCAGTGAACCGATCTCGACCGGCCTCAGCCCGGACTTTCGACTCAGCGAAGACAATGGCTGGCCCAATGTCGAAGGCCGCATGGCATTGGCCTTCGGGGCACTTGCGGGCGCAGGACTCGAAGCTGTGCGGCCAGTTGAGTTCGGCATTTCCAGCGTCGTAGGCCAGATTCGCACAAGTTCGGTGCCCACCGGCCGAGTCGTGGCCGATGTTTGGGGTTTCGGTACCGATGCTCGTGTTGCATTCACACCGAGGTTCGGCGTCAAAGGCGAACTCTTCATTGGCCAGGCATTCGGGACTTACGGCGGTGGTATCCTGCAGAATGTCAATTCAACGACCTTCGACGCAATCCGGGCCACAGGTGGATGGGCCGAAGCATATTTTTACCTTTCCCCCGACAAGTTGCACACTCATGTCGGCGGCGGTATTGACAATCCCAATGCAAACGACGTGGCAATCGGGCAGCTCATCCGGAACGAAACAATCTTCGCCAACCTCATCTGGGACGTGACAAAATACTTCCGAATTGGCGGGGAAGTGACATATCGAGAGACAGGGTACAAGGGGCTCCCCGGAAACGACGGCGTCGGCTTCCAGACGCAGGTGCAGTGGAAGTTTTGACCCCTCCAGAAAGACTAATACCTCACAATCCTGGCCCGCTCATATCACCATATCGAATCACAGCGACCGGGACTCAGCACAACACCTGTCAAAAACGGCTCGCGGTGCTGAATGTCCCCGGGTTGTCGTGGTGATGATCATGGCAGTCCGTGCCTTCGCAAATTTTTCCATGATGATGCCGCCGCGGTTCTCGACGCCTGCAACGAGATCGGCATTGATGTTGATCGAGCCGAAATCGTTGATCAGCACTGCACCCGCCACTACGACTGATGCGGCCCGGGATTTCGTCACTTGAGATCAGGCTCACCATTGAAGAATGGCAGCTCGTCAACGTGTTCGATGTATTCGAGCGGGTTGAACGGCAGCGTCTTAAAGTCCAGCGGAGGCTGGGAGAGCGCGATGGTTTCAGGACGCGCGTTGGAAAGGCCGGTGAAGGCCGGTCCCTTCCCGGCGGGCTGATTTGGATACTTCTTCATCCACAATTCATGCCGGAGACGCATGCGATTGAAGGGTTCCTTCATATGGATCATCTGGATCAGTAAAGGTGTTTCTTCGCGAGGGTCGTTGTAGAGGTCGAAGAATGCGGCAGGAATCCCACTGGTCGAGCCTTCGGTTGCGGCCCAGTGAAACTTGTACTGTTTCTTCACCGTGGCCCCCAGGATCGGTCCGGTGTAGATGAAGGCGTAGTCGCGGCGACCATGTGTGTCTCCATTGAGGAGCAAGGCGGTCTGGTCAACGCCGTCAATGATGCGGTCGGTGGGGAGGTATTGCGTTGCGCCGCCAAGGTGCGCGAAGGTCGTATAGAGGTCGGTGCAGTGAACCATGTCGTTGACGATCTGGCCGGGCTTGATCACACCGGGCCACCACGCCTGGGCGCAGACCCGAACGCCGCCTTCGAGGAATTGACCTTTGCCGCCGCGGAACGGACCTTCGTTCAGGCCCGAGCCGGGCGGAGGGTTGTGGGTCATCGGGCCGTTGTCGGCCATCGCGACGACCAGTGTATTCTCGGCGAGGCCCTGCGCTTTCAGGAAATCCATGAACTGGCCGGTCGCAGGGTCGAGCATCTTCTGGTAAGCCTCACCCGTCAAGCCGCGCTGGAGCGAGACCCGCGGTGCCGGAAGGTGGAAAAAGGGCATCATCATTGGCCACCAGGCAACGAAG
>JBBQSE010000255.1:0-11709 GCA_038214195.1 Planctomycetales bacterium | reverse complement strand
CCACACTGGCCTGCGACGCGGCGTTTGTCGATGCTGTCGCGGAGCGTGAATCAGCCGTGGCAGTCCGCGAGCGGCAGGCTCAGGAATCCGCCGTGCGACTGGCGATCACCAGAGAGCTGGACGAGCAGCGAAAACATCTAAGTGTTCGCCAGCAGCAATTGGACGACTTGCTAAAAGCAGTCCGCGAGCGCGAACGTGAAACCGAATCCCGCCTGGCGACTGTCGAAGAGCGGTCTCTTCAGGTCTCAGCCCGGTGGAATGAAGTTTTGCAGAAGCAGCAGGAGCTTGTGTCGCACGAAGGTGAGCTGGTTCGGTGCTCACAGGATGTTCAAAAACAGTTGCGTGAGCTGGCGACAAAGCAGCAAGAGACTCATCAGGCTGTGGAAGAACACGTGAAGTCGAGTGCGGCGATTGGTAAAGATCGTCAGGAACTGGCGCATCGAGAACAAACTCTGATAGAACGGGAAAAGGTCGTTGCGGACGCGGAACGAAAATCTGCCACGCGGGCGGCGGCGGCTGAAACTGCGGCGACGGAAACGCGCAGTGTCGAGCAAATGACCGCAGCTGCCGCGCAGCGTGAAGCAGCCGTTCGCGAACGCCAGCTGGCGATTCATGCTCAGACCGAACTCCGACAGTTGCAGCAGACCGTCACGGCACAACAACAAAAATGCGAGGCACAAAGGCAGGAAGTGATGTCGTTGCAGCAGGATCTCTGCGAGCGGCAGGCCGAAATCGAAGCACGCGCCAATGAAGTCTCAGCGCGGTTGCTGTCGCTCAAGGCATTTCATCGGAGTCAGGCGGCGGCGGTAACAGCGGCAACTTCTGAAACCGGCCCTCAGAGCGAACCTGCTGATGCACTGGCCCTTCAGGCCGCATCGTTGCAGGTGGAACGCAACAAACTGGATCAACGCCTGGCCGAACTTGTCGCTCGAGAAGCTCGATTTGCCGAATCACAGAACGCGGCGACGGCGATTGTTCAGGCGGCGGAAGCAGAGCGAAGTGTCCTGCAAAGCGCTAACAAGGATCTGCTTTGTGAACGCAACGCCTTGTCCCAGTTGCGGCAGGATCTCGCCAGCCGGGAAACCGGGATCGCGGATCGGGAAGTACTGGTCGCGCGTCAGCTTGAAGAAATGCGCAGTCGCTTCACCGTGCTCGATCAGCGCGGAGCGGAACTTAAACATCGCGAATCCGAAATCGACAGTCGCGCCGCGGAGATCCATCGTCGTGTGCAGCAACTCAAAGCGGACCAGCAGGCACATGTCGAGACACTGCGGCAGGCCGCCAGCACACGGGTTGCCACAACCGCCACGGACGAGGAACTGCTCGCGGTTCGGCGACAGCTTGAGGAGCTGCAGCGGAACCTGGCAGTTCAGGCGGGCGAACACACCTCGCTCGTCGCCGAACGGGAATCGCTGCTGTCGGCTGTTCGCGATTTGCAGAAGGCTCTGAAGGACGCTCGACAGGATGTGGAAGATGCAAACCGAGTGAAGTCACAGGCGGCACTGCAACAGGAGCGACTCGAACAGGCATGGCAGACTATCGAAGAACATACCATCGCTCTGCAACTGAGCGAATCGAAGTTGCAGCACGGCAATGAGAAAGTCGCCGAACTCGAAGACACACTGCGAGCGCGTGATGCTGAAATTCAACATCTTGAGCAAAACATCAGGGAAACGGTGTCGGCGGATCCATCAGTTCAAGTTCCGGATGCAGAGGAATTCAATGAACTCAATCTCGCGCGGGAACATCTGCGGAGTCAGCTGGAAGGTGCCGAAGAATTGCTTCAACAGCGAGACGAACTGATCTGCGAACTGCGCGACAAGTTAACGCAGAGGGATCAGGCGGCACCAGCCGCTTTGGACTCGGGGTCCATCAATTTGATGTCGCGAGAACTCGACGAACGAGCTGATTTGCTGGATCGTCGGGATGAAGATCTTCGCGAACGCAGCCGACAAATTGAGCAATCGGAAGCGGACGTGGAATCACAACGGCGACAGCTACTGCAGGCTCGGCAACAACTGGAACTGGCACGCGCCGAGATTCAGGTGGCGATGCGACAACAGACCGATCCTGATCGGCGTTTCGTCACTCCGGAATCGAACGACACCTTCACTGGTGGCCCATCAATTGCACGGCATCATCAGCCAGCTTTCTCGTCGGCCAGCAATCAATCGGAGAGCCACGATGGACCTGAATCGGATCGCGAGTCAACCGGCGCGTCCACAGATATGCGTTCAGAACTGGCCGGACTCTTTGGGCTTCGAAAACCGGCGGCGGAATCTCCTTCTCCTCCGCCGCTTCCGCAAAGCAAATCTGAGTTCGTGGATCTCTCTGAACCGGGCGGTGATCAGTCAGCGCTCGTACTCCACTTTGGAGCCAACGCGGCACGGATTGTCGAGACGGTACCTGGAACGCCAGGTGCAGAGCCAGAACCCGAGCGAGAAGAAAATTCGGACGATTTCGTGCGGGATTATATGGAACAACTGCTTTCGCGCAATCGCAAGTCGGCCGGAAATGCTTTGCCCGGCGAATTGAAGGTTCCGGAAAATAAGTCAAAATCTGTCGCGACACCAGCCGAAAAGCCCGCTGTCAAGTCCGGACCGAAAGTGACTTCGTTCATCGAACAGTACATGGCTGGCAACATGGGAGATCTGGGCAGCGGCGAAGCACTCTCAATGAAAGGCCAGGCGGATGAAAAGGAATGCACCGATCCAGTCGCGGAAGAAGATCATCCCGCACAACATCGTCAGAAAATGGATCTGCAAAAGCTGAAGGAGAACATGGAATCGTTCCGCGCACTCTCAACTCAGTCAGTCGAAAAAGCGCTGGCGACGCATGCAAACAAAGTCAACAACCATGGTGCCACCAGTCGCATTTCGTATGCAGTGGTGCTGATGGTTCTCACGCTGGTTCTTGGAATCGCGTATGCGTGGGGCGTGATCGAATCACCGATGATCATGTGGGTGACCTTGATTTCAGCGATTGGAGTCCTGAGTGAACTTAGCCGTCGCTACTCTGCCAACGGTATCCGCTCCGGCAAAAGCATGGAACTGCAGAAGGAAAGCCGCGATGCGTCCGCGAATGCTTCGCAAAAGAGCGGCTCGACTGTGACCGAACTCACGCAACGCGAAGAATCGACTGCGAATACTAAGCAGGCATCGCGAAATAATGAGCAAGTCGGCGGGGCTGCCGGCGAAGCCACTGAAGTTGCGGAAGACGACTACCATCCTGCAAAAGCCGACCATCCCGCGATGCTGGTCGCCCCACATGAAAGTCCTGGAAAGAAAGTGGCTCGCCAGTTTGGTGAAGTTGTGATTGAGGATCTAAGTGAATTTACGAGCAGTTCGCGATTAACTTGAGTCCCGGAAGTGTGTACTCTGTGAGCATGTCACAGAAACCACCACCACAAGATCGTGTCGGATCCCATCGTAAGCTCCCCTTGCGGCGAAATCGCAATTGTTATGATTTCTCAGGCCGATGTCGGTGTTTCTTGCTGGCTGCAGCATGTTGCTTGAGTTTCCTCTGCCGTGATCAACTGGCTGCAGATGAAGTTGAGCGTGTAGATTATGTTCGCCAGATCAAGCCGGTGCTGCATGAACGGTGCTATGCCTGTCATGGGGCACTGAAACAGGAAGCCGGGCTGCGACTGGATACCGCCCAGTTCGTCATCAAAGGTGGTGCGAATGGGGCGATCATTGACGCGCAGAATGCCGGCGAAAGTCCGTTGCTGACTCGCGTGGCTTCACACGACGAATCGGAACGAATGCCGCCCGAAGGCGAACCGCTGAGCGCCGTCCAGATCTCGCTGCTGAGGGCATGGATCGCGCAGGGAGCGAATGGATATGCCGATGAGGTTCCGGAACGCGATCCGCGTGACCACTGGGCGTTTAGGACTCCGATACGTCCCGCTGTGCCGCAGGTCGCGGACGCAGGCTGGAGTGCCAATCCGATCGACGCCTTCATTGAAGCCGCGCGACAGCAGAAGAGCCTGCAACATCAGCCACCTACCGACAAACACGTTTGGCTGCGACGCGTGTCGCTGGATCTCATCGGCCTGCCGCCGACGCGCGAAGAATTGGATGCGTTCATCGCGGATCAATCGGCTGAGGCATACGAAACGGTTGTCGCTAGATTGCTCGACAGCCCGCAGTATGGCGAACGCTGGGGGCGTCACTGGATGGACATCTGGCGGTACAGCGACTGGTGGGGCCTGGGAGCGGAAGTTCGCAATTCGCAGAAGCATATCTGGCACTGGCGCGAATGGATTATCGAATCGCTCAACGCCGACAAGGGCTACGATCAGATGCTGCGCGAGATGCTCGCCGCCGACGAACTTTATCCGAACGATCTTGATCGACTCCGTGCCTCAGGGTTTCTGGCCCGGCAGTACTTCAAGTTCAACCGCACCAGTTGGCTGGATGAAACAGTCGAACATACGTCCAAGGCGATGCTGGGCCTGACGTTCAACTGTGCCAAGTGTCACGATCACAAGTACGATCCGATTGCTCAAACTGACTACTACAGACTGCGAGCAATCTTCGAACCGTATCAGGTCCGTACTGATCTGCTTCCCGGCGAGACGGACTTCGAACGCAACGGCCTGCCGCGTGCCTTCGACTGCAATCTGGACGCTGAGACATTCCTTCACATTCGCGGCGATGATCGCAATCCTGACAAAAGCCACGCCATGGAACCAGCAGTGCCCGCATTTCTGTCGCACGCCGCCTGGCAGGTCGAACCTGTGTCGCTGCCGCCGGAGGCATTCCAGCCTGGCCTGCGTTCATTCGTCGTTCAGAATTATTTAAAGGCTAATGAAAAGAAAATCACTGCGGCCAAGACGGCGTTGGAGACGGCACGCGGCAAACTGGTGGAGTCTGAAGCTGCGATGAAACTCGCGGCCGAGCGTGAAGCGGCAAACAATACGGCAAGTGAGAAACTAGCGGGCGCGATGCCGTTCGTCGCGAAAGACGACTTCTCCGTCGAACGGCCTGACTTGTGGGAGCAACTCGGCGGCAAATGGACTTACACCGATGGCAAGCTTATGCAGTCTCAGGACGGCGCGACCCGCACGGCTCTGCGGCTGAAACAAATGCCGCCCGAAGACTTCGAGGCTCGCCTGCAATTTCAAACCACTGGCGGTCAGATGTGGAAGTCGGTCGGCATCACGTTTGATGCTGTCGAAATGAACGAATTACTGGCCTATGTCAGTGCCTACGCAGGTGGTCCGAAATCGCAGATCGCGTACAAGACCGGCGAAGCCCACGTTTATCCGTCCGAAGCCGCACAAGGCCGAGTGATCGAACTGAACCAGCCCAATGAGATGCTGCTCCGCGTGCGAGGCAGCCTGGTCAACCTGCTCGTCAATGGCGAATTGTCAATCGCCTATCGCCTGCCCATCGCGCGACGACAGGGTGCGATGGAAGTCATCACCTTCGATGCAACCGCTGAGTTCTCCGCATTCGAACTGAAAGAACTTTCTTCCGATGTCGCGATGACGGAAGCGAAGTCGGCGATCAAACCGAGCGACGCGCCGCAGACCATTGAGCAGGCCCGACTCGCCGTGACGATTGCGGAAAAAACACTGGCGGTCGCCGAAGCGGAACCACTCGCGATCCGCGCCCGTGCCGCAGCACAACACGCACGTTACGAGCAACCACTGCCTGAAAATGCCGCGACGCTGGCTCAGGACGCCGTCAGACTGGAAAGGATCGTTGCCCTGGCAACAGCCGAAGCAGCGGCGGCCCAGGCGGATCTGGAAGTTGCCACCGCAGCTTCTGACAAAAAGCCCGAAGCCGAGAAAAAACTGACCGCCGCACGAACTGCCATCGAAACAGCACGACAAGCTAGCGAAACACCCGCCGAGAACTTC
Organism: Planctomycetales bacterium; assembly: GCA_038214195.1. Classification (GTDB taxonomy): domain Bacteria; phylum Planctomycetota; class Planctomycetia; order Planctomycetales; family Planctomycetaceae; genus SXXK01. The sequence goes on along the minus strand of JBBQSE010000255.1, from coordinate 5,840 downwards.
ACGTCACTAGCCGGTTCACTTAAGACGCTCGAAAATAACCAGGAATCTGAAGAGTCGCGGAGCAAGCCGTTTCCGCAGACGAGCACCGGTCGTCGCTCAGCATTCGCACAATGGATAACCGATCCAAAGAATCCGCTACCCGCGCGCGTTGCCGTGAACCATATCTGGATGCGACACATGGGCCGCCCGTTCGTGCCGACCATCTTTGATTTTGGCCGCAAAGGAACACCGCCGACTCATCCGGAATTGCTCGACTGGCTGGCCGTTGAACTGATCGAAAACGGCTGGAGCATGAAACACATTCATCGGCTGATTGTCACGTCACAGACCTATCGCATGTCGTCATCCAGTGCCGGTGTGGACGGGGAGACGCTGGCACGCGATCCGGAGAATCAGTTTTATTGGCGGGCCAACCCGGTCCGCATGGAGGCTCAGATTGTTCGCGACAGCCTGCTGCATCTGGCTGGAGATCTTGATCTGACGCGCGGTGGTCCTTCGATTCCGGCAAACAACGAGACCTCACATCGACGCAGCCTGTATTTCGTGCATTCGCACAACGAGCATCAAAAATTTCTCTCGATGTTCGACGACGCCAGTGTGCTGGATTGCTACCGCCGCGCGGAGAGCATTGTGCCTCAACAGGCACTCGCCCTCGAAAACAGCCAGCTGGCCAGCGCTATGGCTGAGAAGATCGCACAACGCATTGCGGCGGAGTACCCAAATGCATCGGACCGCGAGTTCATTCGCGCCGCGTTTCTGACCGTGCTGTCCGTCGAACCTGTGGAATCTGAACAAACGACCATCGCAGTCGCTCTGGGCCTCCTGACGGAAGCCGCCGTACGCAACAATCACCCGAATCCGCAAACACAAGCGAGAGCGAATTTAGTTCTTGCATTGCTCAACCATAATGACTTTGTCACGATTCGATGACCTGCCAATTCCAAATTTGGCTATAGTCAGGCCGAAGGAAACCCTTATGCAAGTTTCTGTAGTCATTAAACAAATGAACGGCACGGGATTCTGTGCCAGGACAATGTCTCCACCACTGCTAAGTGCGGTCGGTCCGACCCGGGACGCAGCGCTCGCTACACTTCGCGACCAACTGGCGCAACGGTTTGCGGACGAGGAGTTCGTCAATATTGATGTACCGGTACGTGGCGAAACGCAGTGGAATTCACAAACGTCGCCGACCATCGAAACGTCGTTAAGTCCATGGTGCGAGATCGCCGGAGCATTCAAGGACGACCCCGACTACGCCGAAGTGATCGAGCATATGAATGTGTACCGCGATCAGAGAAATCGTGAACTTGATGGGATGCGTGATTAGCCCATGATCATTCTCGATTCAGACCACTTTACGCTTTTCATGCTCGGCCACATCGAAGTTGTGCGTCGTGTCAATGAACGCGGCGGACGGGAAATTGCTATCTCAGTAATCACTGTTGAGGAGCAACTTTCCGGCTGGTATACGCAGCTCCGACAAGCGGGAGACGCCGGGAAGTTGACTCGTGCCTACGCTGGTATGTATCGGGCAATACAACACTTCAAAGTTCTTGACTTGATTCCGTTTTCTGCCGACGCAATGCAGCGCTTTGGCGAACTGAAACAGACTCACAGACGACTTGGACGCATGGACCTCGCCATCGCCGCGATCACGTTAGAATTCAGTGCGACGCTGGTTACACGGAATCGGAGTGACTTTGAACAGGTTGCGGGACTAAACATTGAAGACTGGTCACAACCAAAAAACGAGGGGCAATGATGAACAACGGGGCTAAGAATTGCTGTGATTGCAGGGAGAGAAGCGTCCATCGGCGCGCCTTCCTTTCGGATGTAGGCATGGGCTTCACGGGTCTCGCGCTGGGAGCCATGCTAGCCAATGATGGCATCGTTCGCGCCGACGCGGTGCCGGGCTGGCAGCCGCCGGACGGTCAGCCACACTTTACGCCGAAGGCTAAGAACGTCATCTGGCTGTTTATGAACGGCGGCGTTTCGCACATGGAGAGTTTCGATCCGAAGCCGGAACTGACGAAGTACGGCGGAAAGACAATCACGGAGACGCCGTATGCGGACGCCCAGAATCCGGAAAAACTCAAACTGGCGCGCGTTACCGTTGTCAATGACGCCAACGGGCAGCAGCGAAACAAGCTGTATCCGCTGCAGGCGGGCTTTCGAAAATATGGTGCGGCGGGGATTGAACTGAGCGACCTCGTCCCGCACGTCGGAAGCTGCGTGGATGACATCTCGATCATCCGTTCGATGTGGACGACTGACGACAATCACGGGGCTCAGACTCAGTTTCATTCCGGCCGCCACATGCTCGATGGCGAATTCCCGACACTCGGTGCGTGGGTGCATTACGGGCTGGGAAGTCTCAACGACAATCTGCCGCAGTTTATATCGATGGGCAACCGCGAGTATTGGAACGCGAAAGATGGTCATTATCTCGGCCCGGCTCACGACGCAATTCCGATCCGCGTCGATCCTACCAACCCGTTAGACTTCGGCAAGCCGACGAATGGATTGAGCACCGAGGAACAGCAAATCGGTTTCGATCTCGTAGGAGGACTCAATCGGCTCAAGGCTGTCGAGTACCCCAATGATCCGGCGCTGCTGGCTCGGATCAAAGCTTACGAGCTTGCCTTTCGCATGCAGACTTCGGTGCCGGATGTTTTGAATCTGAATATCGAGACTCAGGCGACGCAGGAACTCTACGGGCTGGACGATCCTGCAACCCGCGACTTCGGTATGCAGATGCTGGCGACGAGACGATTTATCGAACGCGGCGTCCGCTTCATTCAGGTCCAGCACGGTGCCGGCGGTGCTGGTGTTTGGGATGCTCACAGCGGCCTCAAGACGAACCACGAAAAGAATTTCAAAGCCGTTGATAAGCCGATCGCGGGATTACTCAAAGATCTGAAACAGCGCGGACTGCTCGATTCGACGATCGTCCTGTTTGCCAGTGAGTTCGGTCGCACGCCCGGAACGCAGGGAGCGGATGGCCGTGATCATCACATCTACGGCTTTTCCGTCTGGATGGCTGGCGGCGGAATCAAAGGCGGCATCGTGCATGGAGCCACCGATGAGATCGGTTTTCACGCCGTCGAAGATCGGCACTACGTGACCGACATTCACGCCACGATCCTGCATCAGCTCGGCCTCGACTCTCGCCGCATGGAAGTCCCCGGTCGCAAACGACTCGACATTGACCACGGGATGCCGATCAAAGAAATTCTGACTTAAAAAAGGCGTAGCCTTTTAATCAGGCGAGCGGCAGGGCGTCAGCCCTCCGAGACTGCAGCCATTGCAATTTTCAAAACCACAACGGCGGCGAATTTCTCGGTGGGCTGACGCCCAACCGCTCGCCATTCCTTTGAACAGGGACCTAAAAAGTGACCCGACTGGAAACAGCAATCGCCCAAATTCAATTCGCTCGCGGATATACCAAATCGCTGCTCGCCGACATCGAACCTGCCGACTGGTTTCGCCAGCCCACAGAAGGTGTTTCGCATCTCGCGTGGCAAGTGGGGCATCTGGCAATGGCGCAATACGGACTCTGTCTGTTCCGTATGCGTGGTCGCGCGGACGTGGATCTGGAATTGATGACATCGTCGTTTCGCAAGAAATACAGCAAAGGGACAACGCCCGATCCCGACCCGTCAAGAAATCCAGCGCCCGAAGAAATTCTCGGCGTGTTTGATCGCGTCTACGATCAGGCCATGATTGAGCTGCCGACGTTCGGTGACGCAATCCTCGACGAACCTATCAACATGCCGTACGCGGCGGTGGCGACGAAGTTCGGCGGATTGCTGTTCTGTTCGCATCACGAAATGATCCACGCCGGGCAGATTGGACTGCTGCGACGGTTGATTGGCAAGGCACCGATTCGCTGAGTGGAATGAGTGGTCTCAACTGTCCGCCCCCTGGATTCTTGACGCTCCACAGTCAGCCAGGCCCTGTATCAGCATGTGCCGGTCGCCGTATTCAGTGACAGTCAGTTTGAGTTTTGCAGCCTGCAACTGCTCGCGGATTTCGTCCGGAGTAAATGCCGCGCAGAGGGAATTGAAGAAATCAATTCTCAGGACGTCTGGTTCATTGCTTGCCACGCTGTCCACGATCGCCTGGGCGACTTCGGGAGAATCCGGGCGGCGGAGATCCATGACGCAGATGAGTCCACGTGGTTTGACCAATCGGCAGATCTCCCGCCACAGGACGGAAGGATCGGGCAGGTGGTGCAGAAAGTCTTTTGACAGCACGGCGTCGAAGTGCCCAGCCTCGAGTGGCAGCCCTGGGAGGTAGCCTTTGATGGCGTTGATTCTTCCGGCAAGGCCACAGGCGGCAATGGCTTCGATGGCCAGTTGAATCATTGCTGGCGAACCGTCCACGGCGGTGATGTTCAGCAACGGACGCGTTTGAGCCAGACGGATCATCACGTCGGCTGGCCCACAGCCGAGGTCAAGGACTGTGGCGGCGACTGGCGGAATCAGGTCTCGTACGATCTCGACGAATGCCTGATTGGACCAGGCAAAGTCCGCAGCAGCGTACGCCTGACATTGAACGGCGTCGGTCATCAGTTCGGGTTCCAGAATTCGATGCACAATGTTGTTCCTTGATCCGAAGGGAGGAATTTGCTGTTTGGCAAAGGTTACCAGCCTGAAACTGCAGGCAACAGCGTACGGTTCTAAGGGAAGAGAGGTACAATCCAATGAACATGCCTGCGAACGCCAGATTGCGGTGGTTCCTGCTGCCTGGGACTTCCGTTTTCACACTGCGAAACTAAAACACCATGACACTTTTGCATCAGCCAATTGACGGTATTCAGGTTCCCCCGTTTCTCTACGGCACCGCATGGAAGGAAGACCGCACCGCCGACCTGACCGAAACCGCGATCCGGCAGGGGTTTCGAGGCATCGACACAGCCAACCAGCGAAAGCACTACCACGAAGCCGCTGTCGGTGAAGGCATCGCCGCCGCAGTCAACGCGGGAATCGTAAAACGCAAGGATCTGTTTCTGCAGACAAAGTTCACATTTCAGGGCGGGCAGGATCACCGACTTCCTTATGATCCCTCTGCGTCAATTGCAGAGCAGGTAGAACAATCTTTCACGAGTTCATTGAGTCATCTCAACACGGCGTACCTGGATTCGTACGTCCTCCACGGCCCGTCCGTTCGAACTGGTCTCGCCGATGCCGACATGCAGGCGTGGCGAGCCATGGAGTCCCTGCACGAACGCGGACTCGTGCGACTGCTGGGGATCAGCAATGTTTCGCTCGCACAACTGGAACTGCTCTGCACCCAGGCACGCATTCCGCCACGATTCGTCCAAAACCGCTGCTACGCCAGAACGGCCTGGGACCGCGACATTCGCTGCTTTTGCGCTCCGCATGGGATCACATATCAGGGATTTTCGTTGCTGACCGCCAACCAGTCGGTTGTTGCGTCAGCTGCTGTGACGGCAATTTCCCGACACCACAATCGGACTCCCGCCCAGATCATTTTTCGCTTCGCCATTGATGTTGGCATGATTCCACTCACAGGAACAACGAATGCCAGCCACATGCTGGCAGACATTGCCGTGCTGGACTTTGAACTGACAAAACAGGAAATCGACACCATCGAATCCATGGCGACAAAATAGTCACGGAGAGTGTTTCAAGTGCGTTTGACATTCGTTCAATGTCGGACTAGAAGTCGGGGGGTTGAAGACGTCTTCCTGATCCGTCGGTTAAGGCACATTACCCGGGTGGGCCGTATTCGAATTCTCTAAGGATGAACAGCTGCCATGACGGGGAAAAAAACAGTTGCGTGTGCAACTCTGGTGACGACTCCAGGTTACGTGA
>JBBQSE010000254.1:0-11710 GCA_038214195.1 Planctomycetales bacterium | reverse complement strand
GGCACTGTATTATCAGCCGTCAACAACAACCGCGTTTGAATCGATCCGTTACATCACCGAAGAAGCGACGTTCGGCTGGTTTCTTCGCAGTATGCACAAATGGGCGGCGACACTGATGATTGCCGCCATGATTCTGCATCAAATGCGAGTCTATTTTACAGGTGCCTATCGGCGACCGCGTGAGCTGAACTGGATGATCGGTATGTCGCTGCTGATGTGTACTCTGCTCACGGGCTTCACTGGCTACAGCCTCGTATTTGAACAATTGAGCTATTGGGGCGCGACGGTGGCCGCCAATATCAGCGACGCAGTCCCGATCGTCGGGCCGATTGGAAAACAGTTGTTGCTCGGCGGCGATGAGTACAATTCCCGCACTTTGTCCAGGTTCTATATCCTGCACGCCGCCGTCTTGCCAACAACATTGATTCTGCTGGTCATCCTGCACATTGCGCAGGTCCGAATGCACGGCGTGACGGAGTTTCCTGAACCGGACGACGAACCGACCGCACCGAAACACTTCAATTTCTTCCCCGACCACATGCTGACGGAACTGATGCTGGGCTTGGTGCTGATGGTCATCCTGTGTGCTCTGGCGGTAACGCTGCCAGCTTCGATGGGACCGAAAGCCGACCCGATGTCGACGCCGGAAGTGATCAAGCCGGAGTGGTTTTTCTACGTCTCATTTCGCTGGTTGAAATTATTTTCGCTGTCGTTTGCGGTGATCAGTTCCGGGTTCATCGTGGGTGCCATGTTTGTCTGGCCGTGGATCGACAAAGTATTGCGCCGAGTCACCGGCATTGAAGAGATCAGTGTTTACATTGGAATTATTGCGACATTCCTGCTGATTGGGTTAACTGTCTGGGAAGCTGTTGTCGCTCATTGATTGAAAGATTGACTCCTATGAATATCCGCACGAAGCAGATCATCATTGCTTTCCTCAGCGCTGCTTTTCTCATTTCACTGATCTTTGTTCAATGGCAGGAAGTGACGCGTCGCGAACAGGAAGCTGGGCGCGGCGTTAAGCACGTGGCGGTCCCCGCCAGCTCGCAGGGCTGCGTCAAATGCCACCAGCAATCTTCGCCCGGGATTATTGACCACTGGACCGGCAGCACGCATGCAGTCAAGGGCGTTGGCTGCGTGGAATGTCATCAGGCTGAGAAACATGACGCCGATGCATTCGACCATTACGGAGCCATGATAGCCGTCGTGGTCACGCCCAAGGACTGCGGACGTTGCCACAAAACCGAGACCGAAGAATTCATGGCGAGCCACCATGCAAAAGCGGGAAACATCCTGGCTTCGCTGGATAATTTCCTGGCGGAAACAGTTGAGGGTTCACGAACGCCCTTTAATCCACATTCACCGACACCGGGTCGAGATGTCACAATGGTCAACGGTATGGCCAGTGTGGACACCGGCTGCAAACAGTGCCACGGCGGCAAAGTGGCTCTGGAAGCAATCGATGGCAGTCTGATTACCGTGGATGAACTGAAGCCTGACGAATCGGGAAAGCCAACCAACACTGATATTGTTGCCCAGATTAAAAAGGCCTCCAATGGTCGTCCAATTCTTGCCGCCAGCAGTTGGCCTAATACCGGCATTGGCCGATTGAATCTGGATGGCTCGCGTGGTTCTTGCTCGGCCTGCCACTCCCGCCATGATTTCTCACCGCGACGGGCTCGTCAGCCGGAAAACTGCGGCAAGTGCCATCTGGGCCCCGATCATCCGCAGAAGGAAATCTTCGAAGAATCCAAGCACGGCGTGGCTTTCCGCGACCTGCATGATCATATGAACCTGAACGCCAAAGACTGGGTTCTGGGAGTCGATTACACGCAGGCTCCAACCTGTGCGACCTGCCACATGTCCGGCCACAGTCGCAACGGCGGCAAAGTCACGCATGATCCGGGCGGACGAATTTCGTGGACGAATCGACCGCCTATCAGCATGGTCATGGACACCGATGCCGATGGCCAGGTGGTGAAGGAAACAGATCCGGAGAAGCGCAAGGCGCTGGTCGCTCATTCATGGCAGGACAAACGTATAGCAATGAAAAACGTCTGCACGCACTGCCATACCGAAAACTATGTCGATTCGTTTTATAAGCAATACGATGATTTCGTGATCAACTACAACGAGAAGTTCGCCAAGCCCGGCCAGTCAATCATGACCGTGCTTCGCGATCAGAAGCTCATCACGAAGCAGGATTTTGATGAAGAGATTGAATGGACATGGTTCTACCTCTGGCACCACGAAGGACGTCGGGCTCGTCATGGAGCATCAATGATGGCTCCGGACTACGCTCACTGGCACGGGATGTACGAAGTTGCTGACCGCTTCTACATGCAATTGATTCCTCAGGCTCGCGAGATCGCCCATCAGGCGGAAGAAACGGGACAGACGGCAGAAGCGGAAGCCGTACGCAAAGTTATTGAGGACCTGCTGGCGCGACCGGAGCACAAGTGGTACGAAGAAATGAAAGTAACACGGAAAGCTGCAGCTGCAGATCAAGCCTCAGTGGCTGGCCCGGAAAATTCTGAACCGGCAGTCGCTTCAGCACCTGCAGCAGAAGTATCGACCGAATCCAAGGCCTCCCCTACAGCGCCTGAAAGTAAAGAACAGCAACAGGAACCGGAACCGGTCATTGAACCGGGGTCGAAAGCACTTGCCGATCAGAAATAATGATCACCAAACAGTTTGCGGAAAAAGCTGCTGATCGTATTGTCCGCGATCAGCGCTGACCCAAAAAGACTTCATGTTGCAGCAGTCGCCAGTGATTGTGATGGACCGAAGAATTCGAAATGGATTCGCGCCTCATCGACACCCAGTTCCTGCAAACTCGCATAAATGCTCTGCATAAAGGGCTTTGGGCCGCAGAAGTAGAATTCGGCATTGGACCACGGTGTAGTGTTTCGCAGCCAGTTCAAATCGATGACGCCGACCAGATCGCATTTTCCCTGTGCCACGTCATCGTCAAGTGGTTCGTCATAGAAGACATGAGTTCGCACATTGTCGCGATCGGCTTTAAGAGCGAGGACTTCTTCGGCAAACGCGTGAACACGACTGTTGCGAGCCGCCTGAACAAAGTGAATCGGACATTTCACATTTTGATGAACCAGGGTCTTCGCCATCGACAGCAACGGGGTCACGCCGATTCCGCCTGCCAACATGACGATCGGGCGATCGTCATCGAGCGTCTTAATCGTGAAATCTCCACAGGGTGGCCCGACCAGGAAACAGTCGTTTTGTTGAACGACATCGTGTAGATAAGTCGAAATCAGGCCATCGGGGACTCCGTCCGACGTGGCCACTTCCCGCTTCACGCTGATTCGAAAGTACCCTGCGTCCGTCCGATCCGACAGACTGTAATTTCGCGGCGAAGTCGGTGTTGTTGGGTGCCCGATACTGACCGTGATGTATTGTCCAGGTTTGAATGTGGGCAAACGACGTCCGTCTAACCGCCGCAGATAAAACGAAGTGACAATCTCACTTTCGCGGACAATGCGATCCACGATGAACGGCCGATATCCTTTCCAACCTGCGTCCACCGCGGTCTGCTCTTCGTAAAGACACTGTTCTCGCCCGACTAAGATATAGGCCAGGAACTGATACGCCTCGCCCATCGCCGCCATGACTTCCTCAGTTGCTGCGTCCCGCAATACGTCCTTGATTGCAGCCAGCAGGTGCTTTCCAAATATCGGATAATGCTCAGCCAGAATGCCCAGCGAGCAATGCTTCTGAGCGATTACTTCTATCGCAGGTCGCAGCGCATCCAGGTTTTCGATGTTCGTAAAGTACGCGCAGATCGCACCGGCCAGAGCGTTTTGTTGCACGCCGGAAATCTGGTGTGCCTGATTGAAGAATGGCTGAACTTCAGGATTTTCTCTGAACATTCGGAGGTAGAAGTTTCGCGTGATCAACTGAGCGTTCGCCGCGACTACAGGCGTGATGGTTCTGACAATCTGAATCGTTTGCGGGCTGAGCATTGTAGAGGTGTTTCCTGGATTTAGAGTTGTCCTGCGGCACGGTGCCATTGATCTCAGTCAATTGGGAATCATGAAGCGAATTTTAATTGGAATTCGCCGGGGAGGTGCCCCGAGGAGACTCCCGATTGCTGCACGGACGCTGCCGAAGATAATAGCAGATTGCACCGATTTACTCAGCGGTGCGTTCGAACTCCTTTCATTATGCTTTAGGCTGCGGCTGAGAATTGACCCAAACAGGCGGACAACGGACAATTCGTTAAGTAGTCCACAGCCACCACGCAAACAATCGATAGCGTGCGAGTTGAAGAGCGCGTTCACAGTGCCAGGAGACAAATCCACGAAGGAATTCAGATGTTCTATTTCGAAGTCACAAAGTGGGCTTGGTCTCGCCGATCAATTCGTCCGTATTTGCTACACAAAATAACTACACAGGCGTTTCTCGTGATTACGGCCGTGTTTCCGCAGGTGCTTAGTGGAAAAGCACTTGGCGATGAGTCAACCATCCGTCCCAATGTCGTTCTAATACTGGCCGATGATCTTGGATTCGACGAATATCTTGGATTTCTTTACTCAAACGATATGCGACCCGTGGAACGGTTGAATCGAAGTCATTGGAGCGTACAACAAAGCTGGAACCACGGAAACAACTGATGAGATCTGGAGACAATCATGGTCGAGCCAAATCCTGAGGCGGGCTGGATCGAAAGGCGGATCTGCTGGCTTGAGGATCAGCGGTGGGGTTGGATAGGGTTTGAGTGGCTGCGACCCAGACCCCATGAATTCCACACGATCAGAACCCTCATACGATTGACGATGATCGTTCTCCTCCCAGTTTCCGTTATGGGGGCCGGAGTCATCTTCTTGTTGACAAAATACTGGCTTCCCGGTCCGCATGAATTAGCCGTGACGTTCACCCTGTTTTCGTTTGCCGCGTGTTTCACCGGAGGCTTTTCGTATCAGTATATCAGTGGCCACTACTGGAATCGCAGGGCGTTTCGCTTGCGGCAGCAACCTGGGTTCGAAATCCAGGATCCCCGTAGTCAGTCGCCGATCGAGTCACCACCGGACTCGGATTCGAATCCCTATAGCAGTCCACGGAGTTTCGGTACAAGTCTGGAGGCTCTAAAATTACCGCCGCTTCCGATGAATCAGCTCTGGTAAGGTACGCCACGTTTTGTTTATGGGCTGTTGTCTGTTCGCCAATTTCACTGGCTGTTACCAGATTTCGAAACGTATCTAACAAACATCAAACTCGCGCAGGATTTTACAACAATGACGAATTCCGATGAAACGCTCTGCCGCAGCTATTGGGCTGAGCAGATGGAGCTGGGTTATCAACTGGTGCAGCAGATTCTGGCGTTTGAGGTGCGGGAATGTGGCGAGCGGTTCGCGTCGCTGCGTGACGCCGTCGATGAAGATGGCGTGGAGATGCTGTTTTCGATATCGAAGATCGCCGGTACACTGGATCGCGTTTTTTTTCTGCGCGAAAGCCTCGTTCGCGATGTGATCGCCATCGGTCGCGAGATGAATCGGCGCGGATGGATTCTGAAAATTGAAGACGGGTATCGTTCGCTCGCGATGCAGTCGCAACTGGGCAGCAAACCTGAACTGTTCGATGCGATTCTAAAAAAGTGCATCTGGGAAAATGGCGGTGTGATTCCACCGGTGGATCTGGTGTTCCGCCGAGGTTCAGTCCTGATCGCCAACGTCCCCAAAGTGGGCACCCACATGTCTGGAACGGCGATTGACATCTCGGTGTTTCGACGCGACGACGGCGAAGAAGTGTGGCGTGGCAATTCCTATCTGGAAATGAGCGAACGGACTCCGATGCGATCTCCGTATGTCGAAGCGGAATCTCTGCGGAACCGTCTGGAAATCACGGCCCTGATGGAAGCACACGGCTTTATGCATTTCCCGTTCGAATTCTGGCATTACAACAAAGAGGATGCTTTGGGGCACATCCTCACCGGAAAGGCAGAACCTGCGCGGTTCGGGCCGGTACATTGGGATCCGGTGACAAATCGAGTGACTCCGGTCGAATTCCCCTCGAATCCACTGCGCCCTCTGCCTGAGATTGAACGGGAAATCGCCGCCGCTGTTGAACGTGCGCGATTGCGTGGAGAAGGCGGTTAGCAGCGTTGAGACTCAACGTAAGGGTTCAAGCTGCTGAACATGAGATTTTTGAGCTGGGCAATTTTTTTTCACTGCCGGTTCTAAAAGAGTGTGAGCGTGCGAATCAACCTGATGTCATCATTTTGATGGCAGTTGTTGTCGATCAATACGGGAATTCGTGCTCCCTTTTTCCCGATGCGAGCATTTGGTTAGTCAACATTGCGGAACAGGCTGGATTTGGCGACGTATGCGGATCAATATTTCTTTGGCACCGCATTTGCCGATTAGAAGAACAGGCTTTAGTGCAAATTCCCCGACGCGTTCCGAACGGCGGAGCGTTGGTCGCTTTCTTCAGTCTTACAGAATTCCATGTCGCTGCCTTGCAGGTCGGATGAACTCCAGCGAATTATCAAGCTAACGAGAATCTTCATGAATCGCCCGAGAACATTACTTGCCATTGCGGCGCTGTGTTGTTTGCCTTTTTCCACCGCGATCAATTCTGCCGAACGCGTTGATGGGACCAATGCGACAACATCCGTCGATCTTGCAGGAGACTGGCAGTCGTCGCAGTTCGGTACGCAAACACTCAGCCTGAGACCTGATGGGTCGGCAGACCTGAAGATACGCCTCGGAACGTTGGCTGCCGTGCTGTATGGTCGGAACCTCACACTGCAACTTAAGTGGAAGCTCGAAGGAAATCTTCTGACTCAAAATGTCATTGGCGGATTTCCCGAGCGAAGCGTGCTGAAACTTACACAGAAGTTCGGCGCAACTCATATCTATCGAGTTATTGATCAGACCTCGCAGAGTCTGACCGTGGAAGATGTTGCGACTGGCAAGACCTGCTCCTGGAATTCAGTGAGTTCAGATTCAGTCGCACTTTGATCTGGTAGACTGTCACCACGTGACTGCGGAAATCAGTCTCGGCACGTGACTGCGAAATCCGCAGGAAACGCGCGGCGACTTGAGGTTTGGCGAGTCAAGCCTGTCAGGACAATCGACATGCAGCTGTCCCGTCTGTATGCTCTTCCTGATCGCCGTATTCGCTCCGCATTCACGAGGTATCCTGTTATGTTGTCAATCTACCGCGTCAAATTTCAGTTTTATCTCGTAACCCTGTTCGCGGTTACACTCGCGGTTGTGTCGCATGCGGAGCTTTCCCGTGCTGCGGAACCGACTCGCCGATTCATCGCGGCTGATTCGTCGAAGAGCCGAGTGGCCATCATCGACGAGGCTGGCAAGACGGAATGGGAGTACAAGATCGGACCGCTGCATGACCTGCATGTCATTCCAGGGGGCAATGTGTTGTTGCAGCCGTCATGGACGGAAGTGGCAGAAGTTGACCCAAAGAATGATCAGGTTGTCTGGAAATATGATGCAAACAAACGACCTGAAAACGATGGCAAGCGTATCGAGATTCACGCCTTTCAGCGACTGGCTGACGGACGAACAATGGTGGCGGAGTCCGGTCCGGGAAATTTGATCGAACTCGGTAAGGATCTGCATGTGGTGCATTCGATCGCGTTGAAAGTGCGCAAGCCTGACGCGCATCGCGATACGCGGCTGGTTCGTAAACTTGAATCAGGCAACTACCTTGTATGTCACGAGGGCGATGGTTTGGTTCGCGAATATGATCCGGCGGGTAAGACAGTCTGGGAATATGCCGTCCCGCTGTTCGACCGCAAACCGGCGGATGGGCACGGCGTCGAGGCCTTTGGGAATCAGTGCTTTTCCGCGAGTCGCCTGCCGAACGGCAATACGCTCATCGGTACCGGCAATGGCCACAGCATACTGGAAGTGACACCAGCCGAGCAGATTATCTGGAGTCTTCATCAAAATGATCTGCCGGGAATTCAGCTGGCATGGGTAACATCGCTGCAGGTCCTTCCCAGCGGCAACATCCTGATCAACAACTGCCACGCCGGGCCGGAGAATCCTCAACTGATCGAAGTCAATCGTGAAAAACGCGTCGTGTGGTCGTTCAAAGACTTCGAACGTTTTGGCGATTCGCTGACGAACTCACAGATGCTCACCGTTGACGGCATTGCGGTGCCGATTGATGGTGCGAAACTGCTTCGGTGAGACGACCGGCAGTCAAGTACTAAAGCGAGCGGCAGATGGTGCCATACCCGGAAAATAGCCCGGCTTCTTCTAGAAGCCGGGCTTCTGGTGGTAAATCGTTTTCTGCCGCTCCCCCTTCGCACGACGAAAACCGACGACAGAACCCGCCAGTAATACCTCACTATTCATCGCAGCTTGCCGAAATTCAAATCGCAAAACTCAGTGCTTGAGTTCCTGGGGAACGGCGGGTAAAGTTCCGCCGCGATCGTTGAGTTCTCAGGAAGTCTCTCTCAAACAACGGTCGGATCATCAGTTGAATTGAAATTGTTTTGACATGGACTGTTAAAGCGGCTGACTGATCGCTTCTGCCCGGTTGGATTACCTGGTCACAGTGACGTGTTTCAAGGAGGAACCACGATGAATAATTTCCGTCTGCGTCTGTTTTCACCCACCGATGAATCTTCGAGCGGCGTTGAAACGTCTCGCGGCAACATCCCTCAGAATCGTTTGTCGGATGAGTCGTTTGAAGACATTATCCCGATCGATCGTTTCCGCCGATCGATGGTTCTGAGTGGTCGCTTCATGGCACCAGCTGACCGGGCTCAGTTGATTCAGCAGAACAGCTGCTGTCCCGAATGTTCGCAGCACAATGTTGAACCGCTGGAATTGGCGGATTCGCTCATGAGCCCCAAGAATCGCCTGCCGATTCCCGGCACGGCAACGATCGTCGGATTCCACTGCAACGAATGCGGCACCGAATGGCCGGTGTATGAGTTGTCGCGCCGCAAGGGTTAACGCGGCTACATCTGCGATGCGACCAGGTTCGACATTCGCTGAATCACGCCGCAACTTTGTTCGTAAGGTTGCGTCGTGAGGATCGCGCACCAGCGGGATGAATGTGGATCGATCCACATCATCGTTCCGGTCGCTCCCCAGTGACCGATCGCGGTGGTTGGCAGAAAGTCGCTGAAGCAGGCAGCATGATCCAGCCAGTTATGTCGCCAGCCATAACCCCACGCGCGCTGCACGCGATCGGCTTCCGGCAGTCCGCAGATATACTGCGTCTGATTCGACATACTGCTGCGGACTGCGGCGCGATGCCAGAGGTCCCGGTCTTCTGAGTCACGAAATGTGGCATGAAATTGATTCAGCAGAGACACGGCCAGTCGGCCCAGATCGTCCGCCGTTGTAATCATGCCTCCCCATGGTGCGCCCAGCGTTCGCCAATAACTGCTGTTCCAGTTCCATGTGGAATCTGTTTGTTGCTGCCAGATGGGCAATTCACATGGCAGCACGGTCGGCATCAGTTCGTCGGCTGATTCGACGGGAAGCCCCAGCCACGTGCTCGTCATCTCCGCTGGAAAAAAAACGCTTCGTTGCAGATGCTCTGCGCAGGTGGACTGCGTCATCGACTGAATGATCTCGGCCAGGACCGCGAAGCCCATGCTCGAATATCGACACGCTGTTCCGGCCGCGAAGTCCGGTGTGACTTCCGTCGATGCCTCCACGAATTCCCGCGTCGATGCATGAGCCGCCCGCAGCTCAGTGTTATTGGGAAGCATGTCGGGCAAACCGGACGTATGGGTCAGCAGATGCCGGATTGTGATCTGCCGCAACGGTCCCCGATGAAATCCCGGCACATGATCGCTCACCGTATCGCTGAGCGACAATTTTCCTTCGGCGGCCAGTTGCACGACCGCCATCCCGACGATCGGTTTTGTGATGGAAGCCACCAGATAACGCCGATCCGGCAACTCGGCGGCGGAGATCTGGGGACTGTCGTCAGTTAACGCATTCTGCTGTGCAGAATACTTCATGCGAAGCTGAAGTCCCGATGCATCTCCCGCCGCCAAATCCGCGTACTGCAGATGAGAACTGCCGACAATACTTCGTAGAGTTTCGGTGAGGATCTCTTTGGATGCCATGGTGGTACTCCGTTGGATATTGAGATTTTGATCAAGTACAGCGACACAAAGTAGCTGAAGTCGTGAGACATCAGACGGATACCGTCATCAGGCGCGCAGCAGACTAAAACAATACCAGCACGCAGCGCCAGCAAGTGAGTTTCTCATACACTCGCTCGCGCTCCGTGCTTGTAAATCCATTACTGCCGCTCGACTTAGGATCTGAAATTCCCGGATTTCCGAGAATAATTGAGAAATCCAGAGCCAACAGTTCATTCAAACTGGACCAGATTTTCCATTTGAACCATTGACGTGGAGCCTGCTGGATTTGATACTGCCCACCAGTGGACGCATTTCCAGCGTTCCTTCCGCCTCTCAAAGCCGGGCCACGGTTTGGAGAACCCCGCGAAATGCGTCGTTCGTCGCTGATTGTAAGCACGTTCACATCGATCTGCCTCATCGGCTCGATGATTTTCATTTCTGCGCCGTCGCGAGCGGAAGAGCCGTCGTCATTGGGTGCCATTCAGAATCACGATCACGCGCCAATCGTAGTTGATTCGCGCCCGGTCATTGAACGCCTTCCCGTCAAGGTCATCGAACCGACCGATCTTCGCGTTTCAAAATCGGGCTACGTCTTCGTTGCCGACAAGGTGGCTCGATGCGTTTTTCGACTCGACAGCGACGGTGATGTCAGTTTGCCGGTTGAAAACGTTCGCGACATTAGTCGAATCCAGGTCGATGTCGACGACAATCTTTTCGTGCTCACGACGGGAGTTCGGGAGTCTTTGATTCAACAGGTGACTCCGACTGGCAAGAGCGTTACGTTCGCGATTCCGACGTTCGCCGCGACATCATTTGTGAAACTTTCCGATGAGCGTTTCATCCTGGCATCAGAAAATCACGACCGCATCATGTCGCTTGACGGCAGTGTTGTGAAGGAACTGGCAAGAGTCTACGAGCCCGTCTCAGACCTCACCGTGAACCGCGGTGGCCAGACTGTGGCGCTGTTGTCCTCCGGGAAGGTAGTGCATATCGTCACCGACGGCGACGTGACTGTGTATGGCTTCGCCCCCGCTGGATCATCCAGACTGATGCTGCAGCCAGACGGATCGATGCTGGCGCTGACAGCCCAAATCGGCGGACATGCCCAATTGGTTTTCGTGTCCCGCGAAGAGGCGCGACCGTCCGATTTTATCCCCTTCGCCAGCGTTCCCGAAGGAACTCAGGCCGTAGGTTTTGACGCTCTTGGAAATCTGTGCCTCGCCAATCCCGACCTGCGAGCCGTCACAAAAGTCACCAGCCACTTCCGCGTCCCCTGCCCCCACTGCGGTCGTCCAACCGACATGATCTTCCGCAAAGATCCCAAGCCCGCAGGCAACTCGGTCACTCGCAGTTTTTGATCCGATTGACGTCAATTTAAAATTGGTCGACGCGGGAGTCAGAACTTCAGTATGCTGGAGTCATCATGATCGACCCGACGTTTTGCGGACTGTTTGTGGTGTCCACAAATGATTAGAAATATCACAAGAGAGCTGGCGGAAGCATTGCATGCTTCAGAAGGGAACGAGATCGAGGTGATTGATCCCGATACCCAGCAACGATACGTGCTGATCGGAAGTGAGATCTACCATCAGGCGAAGGACACCCTTC
>JBBQSE010000253.1:0-11728 GCA_038214195.1 Planctomycetales bacterium | reverse complement strand
GAACACGTCTTTGCGATTCATCCCGAAGGGATTTCAGATATTAGCCGGTGGTCGCCCCAAGCGCACCACCGGTTGCGACGAAACAACGGCCCACATCCTGAAGGGATGTCAGAATTGAGCATTCTGGCATCCCTTCAGGATGCAAATACTGATCGTCTTCTTGTCCGGTGGTGGCGCTCCGCTTACCACCGGCTAATATCTGAGACCGCTCCGCGGTAAACCACTGCGTTTAAAAAACGCTGCCATCCGCACAGTCGCTCCGCATGCAATTTTGGTATTATCCGAGGCGTCGAATTCTCCTCGCTTCTTTACCACGCACTTACTCAGGGTCATCGTGTTCATGTCACTGCCTTCGCCCCAGCAAACTGATGCCATGGAATCACGACTCGAACGCATCGAGTCCGCTCTTGCGCACTTGCAGCACGATGTTGACAGTTTGAATTCTGCGTTAATGGGGTATTTCAGTCGACTCCAGGAACTTGACAGCCGCTTCGGAAGACTGGAGCATGAACTGCAGACGCTCCACGATCCAAACGAACGAACCAATACGGACTCCGAACGACCGCCGCATTACTAACGCGTCTTTCGATACTTCGAAAGCACCCATGCGTAAGTCCTGGGGCATAACTTGGCGAGCGGTGGGTGTCAGCCCACCGAGTTGGACGCATTTAACTCGGAGGGCTTACGCCGCTCCGCTCGCCGAGTTTGTGGCGAGAGGAAATGTCAGTCCTCTGATTGTGAATCCTGCGATTATGCCATTTAACTTGTGCATGGGTGCTTATTCTTCCCGCCTCAATTGTCAGAAAGGCATTTCTTGATGTTCCGCTTAAAAAATGCAGCCCATTTCGCGTGTTTTGCAACAGCAATCTTTCTTTCCCAGGCGACACATGCTGAAGACGCAGTGGCAACTGGCGTGGTGTTTGTCGATGCCAACGGCAATCAGCTGCACGACGCTGATGAACCGGGATTGGCGGATATTCGCGTTTCGAATGGTCGCGACGTCGTGGCGACGGACAAAGACGGTCGCTACAAACTGACGGTTGATGACGATTCCATCGTGTTCGTGATCAAGCCGACAGGGTATTCGACGGTGATGGACAAGGATCATTTGGCTCGGTTCTATTATATCCACAAGCCCGCTGGTTCCCCGAAGGATCTTCGCTTCCCGGGTGTTGAGCCAACTGGTCCGCTGCCTGCGGCGATCAATTTTCCGCTTTATCCGGTCAAAGAGCCTTCAGCCTTTGACGTGATTTTTTTCGGCGACCCGCAACCGCGCGATCAGAAGGAGATTGATTACATCGCGCACGATGTTGTTGAAGATCTCGTGGGAGTCGATGCCGCGTTTGGCGTGACGCTGGGTGATATTCTGTTCGATGACCTGAGTCTGTTTGACAGCCTCAACCGCACGATCGGCAAAATTGGCATTCCGTGGTACAGCGTGATCGGCAACCACGACATCAACTACGCTGCCGAAACTGATGAACTCAGCGATGAAACATACGAACGCGTGTACGGCCCGGCGTATTTTTCATTCGACTATGGCAACATCCATTTTCTTGTGATCGATGACATTCACTGGATCAAGGACGGTGAAAAGAAATTTTACAAATCCGGCCTGAGCGAGAAACAGCTGACGTTTATCGAGAACGATCTGAAGCACGTGCCACAGGATCACATGGTCGTGGCGATGATGCATATTCCTCTGGTAAAATCCACGCCGTGGATCGAACCGCGACGGGAAAACCTGCTCCGGCTGCTGGAGTCTCGGGAACACTGTATCTCTCTGGCTGGACACACCCACCATCACGAGCACGTGATGATGGATGCCGGGGACGGTTGGAAGGGTTCGCGGCCGCATCATCACATGATCAACGTGACTGTGTGCGGAGCATGGTGGTCAGGGAAACCGGACGAACACGGAATTCCTCACACAATGTGCGCCGACGGAACGCCCAATGGTCACACCGTCATGCACTTTGACGGGACCACCTATCTGCTGGAATACCGGGCCGCTCGACGGGGCGGGGACGAGCAACTGCGAATCACGGCACCGGAACTTGTCACCGTGGCCGATGCCGCCGCGCTGGAATTCCGTGCAAATGTGTTCAATGCGTTCCCCGATGCCGTGGTGGAATGGCGACTGAAAGGGGGTGACTGGCAGCCAATGCAGAAGACGGAAAACGAAACCGATCCGCTGTTTCAGGCATTGTTCGATGAAGAACAGCCGATGCTGCCGGATAGTCTCCCGTGGCGAAAGCTGGCAAAGCCGATGGTCTGCCCACATCTGTGGAAGGCGGCATTGGGAACGGCTCCTGAACCTGGCACGCATTTGATTCAGGTGCGTGCGACCAATTCAAACGGACAGGTGCTGCGCGGGGAACGGATTATTCGAGTTGGCATGTAGGCGAATCCGTGAGAGTTCCGGGCAGATGACTCACGACGTCTTATATGACTGCGATCTATCCTTCATGCGGTGCAGACTGAGGTACTTTCAAAGTCAACGTTTTCCATGTCCCTTCTCCCCCTGACAAGGGGGAGACTGTTTGCTCCGCGTCGGCACGGACTAGGCCGACGCTGGCCGACAGGCCGGATGAGGGGGCTGACCGGGAGTGAATCTGATGAATCAGAAAACGGTTATTTCCCCCCTCACCCTAGCCCTCTCCCCCCGTGGAAAACGTGTCAAGTTGGAAAATCAATTGCGGGGGAGAGGGGACAATCGTAAGAAAATCCACAGCATCATTTCTGCCGCTCGCCTCAATTCGTAACGGCGTGCTCGACAATCGTGACGTCGTCCGTTGGCATGGCCCCCAGTGCCTGGCGAGGGATGCGGCAAACCATGCGAACTCGCGTGAAAGAATCGTCCGTGTACGTGCGGCTTAGTTCTTCAGCGTGTTGAGTCAGCCAGGACAGCAGACGGCCGTTTCCGACGCTCGCTTCGATCTCCACTTCCGCAAATCCGCCCGACAATCGCTGGCTGACTTCTTCGGCCAGACGATCAACTCCCTGGCCGGTTACCGCGCTCACCGTGACCGTGTCCTCGTAGTGACGTCGGAGAATATCGACCATTGACTGATCTTCGACGCGATCAATCTGGTTTAGCACGAGCAGCACGTTGTTGGCCACGATCCCGATTTCTTCCAGCACCTGATACACCGTCTGAATTTGACGCTCTGCTTCGGGGCTGCTGGCATCGACAACGTGCAGCAGGAGATCCGCATGCCTCGCTTCTTCCAGAGTCGATCGAAATGATGCTACCAGATGATGCGGCAGATTGCGCACAAATCCGACGGTGTCGCTCAGCAGGACGTCACCAAAATTGGGCAATTTCCAGCGTCGCGTTCGAGTATCCAACGTCGCAAACAACTGATCCGCCACGAGCACGTTCGCACCGGTCAATGCCCGCATCAGCGTGCTTTTCCCGGCATTGGTGTATCCCACGAGCGACACAGTCGGCTGCTCTCGGCGGAGCGAGACGGTGCGCGCTCGTCGAGTTTCGACGTTACGCAGCTTGTCCTTCAGTTCAGAGATACGTTTGTCGATGAGCCGGCGGTCTGTTTCGAGCTGCTTTTCACCCGGACCACGTCCGGCACCGAGTCCGCCAGTCCCGCCACCACCGACACGTTCCAGATGGGTCCACATTCGCTTCAGTCGCGTGCGGAAATACATCAGTTGAGCCAGCTCAACCTGCAACATCGATTCATGCGTTCTGGCGTGCGTGGCGAAAATATCGAGGATCACTTCGCTGCGATCCACGATCGGTTTTTCCAGAGATTGCTCAAGTGCCCGCCCCTGTGACGGCGACAGATTGTTGTCAAAGATGACAACCTGAGCATCCGTCTGCAGTACCAGCTCTTTCAGTTCCTCGAGTTTTCCGCGACCGATGCAGATCGACGGATGAGGCGTCTCACGAAACTGAGTCATCTCGCCGACAACTTCAACGCCTGCCGTTTTAACGAGTCCCTTGAGTTCATCGAGGCCTGTTGTGCGGGCGTAAATGTCGTCCGGCTGAAACACACCGACCAGCACAGCGCGCTGGCTGCCGACATTCAGCGATTCACGTTTTGGGTCACCCAAGTGCGATTGTCCTTTACCCGTCAGCCACGCAGGGTTGACCAGGTTAAAATGAAACCAAAAAAGCTGGCTCTGAAAAGGAACCAGCGTTCATCAATTCAAGGTCACACGATTGAGAATTACGTCAGGCTTTCCAGCCTGACCTGTCGTGTTTCGATGTCAGCCTGGAAAGGCCGACGTACATTTGTTCTCCGCTCGATGCTTACAAACAGACATTCTAGGCACATGATGGTTCGGCGACAATCCGACAAAACGTACAAATTCATGTCGTTCTGTGTCAACGAGACCGCAGCGGCGAAGCCGAACAACTTCTGCAGTATGTTCCAAACTTCCCGAGGGCGACTTCGCTGGAATAATCACGCAAAAGGACCATCATGAGTGCCTTATGTCATGGTGGATATTGAAGCGGACGAACCAATTCCAGGCGATTGCTCGATGATCTGCTTCGGCGCGTTGATCGTCGAGCCTGAATTGAATCGCACGTTTTACGAAAAGCTGAAACCGATCTCGGAACAATTAATTTTGGACGCCATGACTGTCAGTGGGTTCTCACGCGTGAGTTTGTAAACTTCAAGCATCTCCGAACAACCGAACACACGCATAATCCTGTGGACGACGCTCGCGGAAATGCCGAGGCACTGCTGACGATGAAAGAAATGGGGCTGAACATCAGTTTCTCATGATCAAGTCAGTCGGATTTGGTCACTATAATTCCCTTTGCAGAAATTGCACACTAGCCTCCGCCTTACTCTCTGAGAGTTCAAATCAGAAGTCTTACGATTTCTGTTTAGCATTGGATATGAAACAAAAGGATACTTCGCGATGATCGTTGGTGTGCCAATCGAAATCAAATCAGACGAATACCGAGTCGCGATGCTGCCGAGCGGTGTGGAAGAACTCACGAAGGCCGGGCACCAGGTGCTGATCGAGCGTGGTGCGGGGGCTGGAAGTGGAATCCTCGATGAAACCTACGCGGCCTGTGGGGCCACTCTCGTCGCAAGTCCGCAGGAGCTCTTTGCCGCCGCTGATTTGATCGTGAAGGTGAAGGAGCCCATGCCGTCCGAATGGCAATTGCTTCGGCCCGGTCAGATTGTATTCACCTACTTTCATTTTGCGGCGGACTGGGAACTGACGCACAATTTTCTGGAATCAAGAGCGACAGCCGTTGCGTATGAAACACTGCAGGGCCGAAACCGGGACCTGCCGCTGCTGACTCCGATGAGTGAAGTGGCGGGGCGGATGAGTATCCAGCAGGGCGCGAAGTTTTTGGAACGGCCACAGGACGGTCGCGGGATTCTGCTCGGTGGTGTCCCCGGTGTTCCGCCCGCTCATATTACGATTCTGGGCGGTGGCGTGGTCGGCAAGAATGCGGCGCGGATTGCGGCTGGCTTTCAGGCTGATGTTGTCATCATGGATATCAGCGTCGATCGACTGCGGCAACTGGACGATGTGATGCCGGCCAACGTTAATACCCTCTTCAGCGACCGTCACAATATTCGGGAACAGCTCCTGAAGGCTGACCTTCTGATCGGCGGAGTCCTCATCCCCGGTGCTCGGGCACCGCGATTGGTGACGGCCGAGGATTTGAAGCTGATGAAACACGGTGCCGTCGTCATCGATGTCTGCATCGACCAGGGCGGTTGTCTGGAAACGTCGCGACCCACGACCCATTCCGATCCGACATACATCGTCGATGGAATCGTACATTACTGCGTCACAAATATGCCGGGAGCCGTCGGCAGAACCAGCACGTATGCGCTGTGCAATGTCACGTTTCCGTATGTACTGCGGATCGCCAACAACGGACTGCACAACGCCTGCAAAAACGACCCCGGACTGGCGTCGGCAGTGAATCTGCTCAACGGGCGTGTGACGAATCATGCGGTCGCTGAAACATACAACCTGCCGTTCGTCGGCTACAATGGTCAGCCACTGGCTTGACGATCGAACAACGATTCTCGCGCGTTGCCAATCGTGCGACAGGGAAATGCGAACGCCGAAGAGGACAACCTCAATGAGCCTACGCCCCCGCCAAAGATAAAACCGGAAGCCTCCTTTGAAACCCGGCCTCGTGACTCTAAGATGCTCGGTTCTAAAAAATTGCCCGGTTCAGGATCGGGCAAAGACTGAATCACAAGGGATCTTTTTGGCAGGAACGCCAGAGCTGCGGACCACATGAAAACCGACGAATTACGTGAAAAATATCTGGCATTTTTTGAAACCAAAGGCTGCGTGCGGCGGCCCAGCGACGTCCTGATTCCAAAAGACGATGCGACGGTCCTGTTCACACCTGCGGGCATGAATCAGTTCAAGAACCAGTTCCTCGGCATCGGGCCGTTGGAATTCACCAAGGCCACCACCAGCCAGAAATGTCTGCGAACCGGAGATATTGGGAACGTCGGGATCACTGCGTACCATCACACGTTTTTCGAGATGCTCGGTAATTTTTCCTTTGGCGACTACTTCAAGAAGGAAGCAATTCACTGGGCGTGGGAATTCCTGACAACCCGACAATGGCTTGGCCTGGATCCGGAACGACTGACGGTCACCGTCTATTTGGACGACGACGAAGCGTTCGACATCTGGCACAAAGAAGTCAAACTCCCGACCGATCGAATTAGCCGTCTTGACGAATCGGAAAACTTCTGGCCGGCGTCCGCACCGTCGCAGGGACCGGACGGCGTTTGCGGGCCGTGTTCCGAAATCTATTATCTAGCTCCGGGGGCCACGAAGCCGGTGGAGATCTGGAATCTGGTCTTCACGCAGTTCAACCGTGTTGGCAACCCGCCCAACAACCTGCATCCGCTGCCGAAGAAAAACATCGATACCGGCATGGGACTGGAACGCTGCGCCTCCTGTCTGCAGGGTGTGCTGAGCAATTTCGAAATCGACATTCTGAAACCTATGTGCATTGCCGCAGGTGACGCGCTGGGACTAAAGTATTCCTACGACGCCGCTCACGGTCGCGCGTGTCGCCGCATCGCCGACCACATGCGCGCCTGCACATTTGCAGTTCACGAAGGAGCGAACCCTGGACCGGACAAGGCCGACTACATCGTCCGCCTGCTGCTCCGCCGCGCGGCGATGGAAGGTTATCTGCTTGGCCGGAAGACTCCGTTCCTCCACACACTGGTTCCCGCCATTGTCGAAGGTATGAAGCACGGCTATCCGGAGATTGTGGACACGATTCAGTCCGTGTCCAACGTGATCAGGCTGGAAGAAGAACAGTTCCTGGACGTCGTTGATCGCGGAATGCCGCGTTTCGAAAAGCTGGCTCAGCGGGCAAAATCCAGCGGCGTGATTTCCGGCGAAGATGCGTTCGACCTGCATCAGACGTATGGCTTCCTGATCGAACTGACAGATACACTCGCGGTCAAAAGTGGCCTGAAGGTCGATCGAGAAGGTTACGACCGAGCCCGCAAACGCCACGAAGCCACCAGTGGCAGCGGCGCGTTTTCGGATTCCGTGATGAGTGCCGGGCCAATCGATTCGCTCAAGCGCAAGGGCGGCACAAAATTTCTCGGATACGATGGCCTTACTGCCGAATGCCACGTGCTGGGGATCATCTCGAACAAAGAACTCGTCAGCGAATTCGCCGATGCCGGTCACGAAACGCCAATCGGTGTGGCTCTTGACCGAACACCATTTTACGCAGAATCCGGCGGACAGACCGGCGACATCGGCAGTCTGCTCGGCAAGGACGTCGAATTCATCGTCGCGGATACTCAGAAAGACGGCGACCTGTGGATTCACGTTGGCCACCTGACGAAGGGAACTTTGACCGTTGGACAGTTGCTCACTGCCAACGTTGATGAAACGCGTCGGTCTGGAATTCGACGAGCCCACTCGGCAACGCACATTCTGCATCACGCACTGCACTGCACCGTTGGGAAGAATGCGACTCAGCGCGGCTCCAAGGTGGAAAACGACGCCCTGCGTTTCGACTTCGCCCACAATCAGGCTCTGACACCCGATGAATTGCGTCAGGTCGAAGACATCATCAACGACTGTGTCGCCACGGGAGCGTCTGTCAAAACGGAATTGTTGCCGATTGAGGAAGCTCGCAAGAAAGGCGCGATGGCGCTGTTTGGCGAAAAGTATCCGGACGAAGTTCGCGTCGTCAGCATGAGCGATTTCAGCGTCGAGCTGTGCGGCGGCACGCATCTGTCCAATACAGGACAGGTCGGTCTGTGTCGGATCACGTCCGAAGAACCGATCGCCAAAGGCGTGCGACGCATCACGGCGATCACCGGTTCGAAAGCCGTTCAAAAAGGCCGCGACACCGACGAACTGGTCGCCGAGCTGCAGCGAATGCTTAAGGCACCACAAGCCACGGAACTGGTCAAACGTGTCGAGGCCCTGCAAAATGAAGTGAAGACACTGAACAAGCAGATCGCGGAGTTCACGTCGGCCTCCGTCGCCGATGCGATCGGCGGCCTTGTGGCTCAGGCAGAAACAATCGGCGGCGTGAAAGTCATCGCGAAAAAACTCGAAGGCGTCACCCGCGAAGCCCTTCGCGACTTCGCCGACCAACTCCGCGACAAGCACAGCCCGCTGGCGTTGATCCTGGGTGCCGAGATTGACGGCAAAGTCGCTCTGATCGCCGCCGTGAGTAAGCCGCTTGTCAAGGAGAAGAATCTCCACGCGGGCAACATCGTCAAAGCCGCCGCCACAGTCGCAGGCGGTGGAGGCGGCGGTCGCCCCGACATGGCTGAAGCTGGCGCGAAACTCATCGAAATGATCGACGACGCTATCGTGGCTGGTGCCGCCGAACTCCGCAGACAACTTGGAGCGTAAAGCAGCGTTGTCCAATGAAAAAAACCCGGCTTTTGGAAAAGCCGGGCTTCAGTGGATCTTACCGTTGCAGGAATTACTGCACGGCAGTTTAGTCTTGGTAATCAACTTCGATGTGGTCCCGTTTGATGCGGACATCAACAGCGTACTTGCCGTAGCTGTAACGAATTCGATCACCATGCCGACGGCAGGTGACTTCTTCGCGACCACATTCCGGAACGCAGATCTGAATGCACACGCACGGTACAGGATGGCAGCCATCGTCACAGGCACACGGATCTTTGACCATGATGAACTTCGGAACGGCACACGGTGCCATTTCTCGAAGATCCTTGTACTTCACGTTCGTGTACACTTCGACGGCTGTCGGATCCATGTACACCACAGACTCACTCATCACCTGGCCCATGCCACCAAAAGCGGCCTCAGGAATTGGTGCCAACTCCTGGCCAGCCTGAGCGACTCCAACCACCAACAGTACACTTGCAACACACAGTTTCGCTAAACTCTTCATTGGATACCTCTTTCTTCGCACGACAAAATGGTGCCTGTTTTCTAAAGATCAACTCGCCAGGCGACTCCGTTTGAAACGAGTGATCAATTCTTTGGTTAAACCTGCCCCCTGAACGCTCCCTCGTCAAGCAGCTTTAGGAAAACGCAGTCAAACCATTTCATGCAGCATCCGAACACCACGGTTACGGAACTGCGGTTGGCGATATTGTTTCGAAGGACTGGATAAGATCAATAGACTTCAAAGAATATTCTGATTCCAGTGTGTACAAAGACTGGGGAGGCGTCTTTTCCCAGCGATTGAGACGGTGACTTCCTGGATGTTCGCTTTTTTGGGAGGCAAGAAACGGCCCTTTACCTGACAAGGCCTAACGTTCGGGCATGATTCCGTATTTCCGCATCTTGTTGTACAGCGTCACACGACTGATCCCTAGGTGTTTGGCTGTGTTGGTGCGGCTGAAGTTGTTGCTCAACAACGCTTGTTCGATGATGTCTTTTTCCGTCAGTTCAATTCGGTTCTCCAGCGACTCCCCCTTTCGCACCGCGAAGAACGCGGCTACCGACGGATCGTTCGCAGGACCTGAGATGCAGTCGATAACGTGAACTGGCAACGTATCAGCCGTCATAATACCGTCGCGACTGTAGATCACCGCACTGCGGATCGCATTTTCCATCTCTCGCACATTTCCGGGCCACGGATACTGCAGCAGGCATTCCATGAAGTCCGGAGCAATCTCAACAACATCGATCCCCAACTGTGACGCATGGCGATGAACGAAGTATCGGGCGAGCGGTTCGATGTCCGGCATTCGCTTCCTCAGCGGTGGCAGCGTAAAGCTCAGGGTATTCAGACGATAGTACAAGTCCGGTCGGAATCGTCCCTGTTCAACCAGCGGCTGCAGCTCGAGATTGCTGGCCGCAATGATCCTCGCTTTGACAGTCAGCGTTCGATTTGATCCAACGGGTTCGAATTCGCCCTTTTCGATCACGCGGAGCAGTTTGACCTGTTGATCGGGTGTGAGCACATCGATTTCGTCCAGCAGGATCGTACCGTTTCCGGCGACCAGAAACTTTCCGTCCTTGTCCGCATGAGCACTCGTGAATGAACCCTTCACATGTCCAAACAATTCGCTCTCAATCAGTTCTCCGGGCAACGCCCCGCAGGCAACATGCAAAAACGGATCGTTCGACCGCTGCGACATTTCATGAATCAAACTGGCGAGATGAGTTTTGCCTGACCCAGTTTCTCCGATGAGCAAAATTGTGACGTTGTGCCGTGCGGCAACTTCGAGCCGTCGGAGCATCGTACGAAGTTCCGGTGTTCGCGTCCGAAAGCGTTCCGCCATGCTGCCGACTTCGGCCGTGACTGCGTCGGAAGTGTGACTGGGTGCAGCATTTTGTCGGCTGGGCCTGACCACGGCAGATTTAGGCGCAGGTTTTACCACGTCAGCCACATCTTCGCGGGATTTGGTCTCACGGATCTTTGTGTCAGTTGCATCAGTCTCGTCGTTCGGACCACGTTTTTCACTCGGTGAAGATGTCGGCGACAAAATCTGCTCAACCACCTCATGATAATTTTCATTATGATTCGTCAGTTCCAGAATGCGACAAAAGGGAAGAATTTCCTGAGGCAGTCGGCTTTCTGTGAGTTGCTCAGGAGTACTGATTAGTACCGCCTGGCCGGATTTGAGATTGCTGATCGCCGCAAATGTGCGGTCGAGTTGTTGCGGCGAGCACGATCGAATGTCAAAAATCGAAAAATCCGGGGAATGTAGCTGAATCATCTGAGTTGCCTCAGGGATTGAATAACATTCCATCAGTCGGCATCTCCCTGCCAGGAGGCTGCCCAGACTGCGGAGAAATCCTGGTGATCCGCTGCAAATTAACGCGACTTCAAGAGCCTTCACTGTGCCACCTCAATCAACCTTCAGGCATGTTTTCAATTCACAAGGGTGAGCGACCACTGAAATGAGTCAATCCAGTATTCGGTCACCATCCCGAATAACTCACTGAACAAATACAGTGCCACGAGCGCAAAGTGTGTCAATGTGGGCAAACAACTGGACTTTTCAGTTCGCGTAAAGTTGCCCTTGTTGCCGCAGGTCAACAAATGATGCGGAAGAACCACAGGTACGCGACACAATTTCCCCGAATTGTTAGACTGATGCTGGTGCCAAAATACTCTTGCGGGCTGTTGATTGACTCCAGAATCGTGAGCGGCAAGGCGCTAGCCCAATGGTATTCGATTTGGACAACATGCCTTTCGATCGGGAGGGCGAAGCTCCTGCTGAGCCGCGAGAAACATTGGATATCGTTGGGCATACGGCTCGGCAGGAGCCTCGCCCTCCCTCAA
>JBBQSE010000252.1:0-11749 GCA_038214195.1 Planctomycetales bacterium | reverse complement strand
TGCGGCCGGGGACAATCATGAGCGTCAGACCATCCCGTGTCACTGCCTGTTCGATAATCTCCCAATGGCCCGGTTCTATTTCCTGCGGGTTGACATCGCCGATGATCAGCAGGTCCGTTTTCGCGAGTTGCTCGCGAAGCGCTTCCACACCGGCAAGCTTATTCGGAATATAGGGCTGGTTCAGCAGATTCAGAAACGGTTGATGCAACAGGACAGTGAGCGGTTCGACCTGTTTATCACGATCCAGCAAATTCTTGAGGTAGCGAAATTCCCAACGGGCGTCGCCTTCGACCAGCATTACGTGTGCCTTGTTGTCAACAACCTGAAGGCTAACGTCACGGGAATTGTTGTCATCACGCAACTCGCCCTGCTGAACGGCGGTCTCGAGCTGATAATCGAATCGCCCGGCAATATCGGAAGGAACAACAAATGTGACGATCGCGGTGTCAGAAGCGGGCGTAACAGTTTGTTCGGATACAAATTCAACGCCATGAGTCAGACGAACGGTCAGCGGTTCGCCTTCGAAGCCGGACGTCCCGATTACTGCGCGGATCTGAGCATTGTCATTCAGGAAAACCGCTTCCGGCGATTCAACGGCCGCGATGGACAGATCGCGCGGCGTCAGACGCGACCCGATCGGCACGGCGAAGACGGGCACGTGCAGGCTGGCAAGCCGCTGCGCCGTTCCGGAGACATCTCCAGCGGCCGTTTGTCGACCGTCCGAAATCAGCACGACGCCCCGAATCAATCCGGCACCTTCTTCCTTGGTCATTGAATTCAGCATCTGCAAAGCATCCGTGCCGCCCGGAACCAGGTCGGCTCGATCGGATTCCAACACGCTGGCCAGACGTTCCGGAACGGCGGTTTGCTGTTCTGTCGCAAACAGGCGAATGTCGATCGGCATGACTTCGCCGAGTTCTTTCAGCAATTCGACTGGCTTCGATTGCAGAAGACGCCGGACAAATTCGACACGCGGCATCTCTGTCAGTTCGTCCAGAGATCCCTGCACCTGACGCGCGCGAGCGTCCGACAGTGATTGCTGGGCAGGAGTCGCTGGTCGCACATCGCCTCCCAGCCAGTTCGGTTCCTGTCCGGCATCTGCAGCGGCGACCCATTCGTCAATCAGAGGTCGCGTCTCGTCGTTGCCAAGCATTCCCAGCGCCTGAGCCCAGCGGAGTTTTTCGGCAAGAGAAGCATGCCGGTCCTGAGTTTCCATGCTGAGCGATCCGTCGATGGCGACGACAATCCTGCCGCTTGTAGCAACGTCGAATCGCTTGGTCAGCACAGGCTGCAGCAGCGTAAGGAAGAGCGCCACGAGAACCAAAAAGCGGAGTGTCAGCAGCGTCCATCCGACCGTGCGGGACACCAGTTTTCGCTCCAGCCTGAGCAGCCAAAAACTCAGCGCCATCGCAGTCAGGACGCCAAAAATGGCGTAGGCGGTCCAGCCGGGAGACTTCAACCCTGAAAAAATCAGCCTCCAGTTCATCCGCTGTGTCTCAATCCCACTGTGTCTCGATCCCGCAGTATGCTCAGGCTCTGCAATCCAACATCGGAAGGCAGGCTAACGCATTGCGAGTATGACTTCCAGCGGAAGCGGCTGAGTCAGGCCGCCGACGTGTCGATGAATCCGGCGGGAGACTCTGAACGCGGCAGCTTCAGAGTGAAAGTCGTCCCCTTGCCGATTTCGCTTTCAACTCGAATTCTGCCCTGATGCGCTTCGACAATGCGGAGGCAGAGTGACAACCCGAGACCGGTGCCTCCCTGACCACGGGCATCGGGTGTTTTTGTAGTATAGAACGAGTCAAAAATGTGGGGCAGCTTATCGTGTGGAATCCCGCAACCGCTGTCACTCACAAGAATCTCCGCCCATCCTTCCGAATCATTGTCGCGCACGATGAGCTTCAGCCTTCCAGCTTCCTTCATCGCCTGTCTGGCATTCACGATCAGATTCATCAGGATCTGCTGGATCTGACTGGCATTGACCAGCGCCCAGACCGGTTTCGGTGCCATGAGATCAACGGTGATGCGATGAATCTGCAGATCTTTTTGCACGAGGACCAGCACATCATCGAGTAGTTTTTTTAGATCGCACGGCTCGACCCGATCCGAGGTATTGCGCGCGTACGCCAGCATTCCGGTGGTGATTTGCGCGGCGCGCTGTCCGGCGGAGAGAATTCTGTCGAATGACTTGGTGCGAGTTTTTTCGTCTCCGTGTCGCAACCCCATTTTTGCGTAGTTGATGACCGTCGTAAGAATGTTGTTGAATTCATGAGTGATCGATGAGGCCAGGGCACCGACCGAACTGAGTCGCTGGGCACGCATCAATTCGTCTTCCAGCAGTGCCAGACGCTGCTCAAGCTCAGCGATTTTTTGCGAATCATCCATGATCGTCGAATTCTCCGGCCCGACCGTGATCGGTATTTCCAAAAATTCAGAGTGGCAGTGGATCAAAATCCCGCGCGGCAACGTGTCCGCGTCAGCAAATTCGATCCCTGTGGAATTATCGGCAGAATTCAGCGGCATCTTGCAGAAGCAATCGTGGCATTGTCACATCAGCTGACACACTGCGTCAGCAGGAACTGCCGGAATACCCGCAGTCCGAAGTTGTTGTTGCGTGGTGCCTGTCGGATTCCGGCAACGTTCTGTGGACGGGGTAACCCCTGATGTGCAGGCACTGCAACAACGGGCGGGGAATCCTACCAGCCTGTCAGTGATAGCGAGAACTAGGCTTCGACAACGATGCGATGGATTTCAGACCGAGAGACCAACTGTAGTCACTCGGAGACGAACTGAAGACGAGCACACTTAGAAAAGTCTGGGGACGCGACATGCGGCTTCTTAATAGTCTGACACGGCGGCGGCAGCGTACACCGGGACGCTGCGGTTCCACAATCACGGAGACCGCCGTTGTACTGCCGGTTTTCTTTATGATTCTGTTTGGATTCATCGAGTTTGGACATGTCTTCATGACCATCCATGCGCTGAATTCGGCAGCTCGGAAAGCCGCCCGTCTGGGTGTCAGCGAAACCGCCACGACCGCCGATGTGCGAACTCTGGCAACTCAAATCGTAGACTCCTCCATTCCCGCAGCCCGTGCCACCATCCTGGTCAAGAACGGCAGCGTTTTTGATTCTGACGGAGTTGACGCATCCTCCATCAATTACGCATCGCTGTCTGATATTGAAGTCCATACGGCCGAACGGCGGCAGCTGTTTATCGTTCGCGTTTCGGTGCCGTACTCGGACGTCGCAATTCTGGGGCCCAAGTGGCTGGGTGGATTGACAGTCTATGGCCAGTCCGTGATGCGAAAGGAATAGGAATGAGACGCCTGACAACAATGAAACGACATCAAGAATCGGTTCTGCCCGAACGGCAGGATCGAAAAGCGACCGCGATGGTGGAATGCGCTGTGACGTTGCCGGTGCTGATCGTGATGGTGCTTGGCATATTGGAAATTGGTTCCGCGCTGCGCGCTTCCACAATTCTGCAGTCGGCATGCCGTGAATCCGGACGACTGGCGGCGATGGACTGGAGGTACATTGTTCGTAATAACCAGACACCAAATCAGAAGGTGATTCAGGACCTGAAGAACTATGTCACCGCAGCCGGTCTCCGCGGTAACCAGACAACCGTCACGATTACACATGCCGACGGCAGCAATGCGGGACAAACATTTGATCTGGCTGACCCCAGCAATGATCTGAAATTCTGCCGAGTAGAGGCAACGCTGCCCTATTCGAGCGTCAGTGTTTTTCCGCT
Source organism: Planctomycetales bacterium (assembly GCA_038214195.1). Lineage (GTDB taxonomy): Bacteria > Planctomycetota > Planctomycetia > Planctomycetales > Planctomycetaceae > SXXK01. Next base: position 7,990 of record JBBQSE010000252.1, on the reverse strand, counting down.
CACATATCTCGCCGGTAAGTCGCTGAAGGCGTCAATGGTGATCCGTGCGACAACGAAGGGCGGATCGCTGTCGAACTGAGACTCAATGAATTCGGTGGTGGCCGTCCGGCTGACGACCATCGACAGAAATAAAGGCTGGCAGCGAGCCGAGTCAAATCGCTGCAAACGTGATGACCCCGTGATGCACCGACTGACGCAACTGTCCCCCCAATGACTTTGTCAAAGGACGACCGAAAACGTCGGAGAGACTCCCGGTAAACTACCTGTGATGACTACGCAAGAAAGTGGGGACTGGAATGAAAACAACAAGACAGAAAGCCGGGGCCTGGCGGTTCCGGCAGGAACATCGTAAAGGAGTCTTCTTCGTACTGGCGGTGATCTGCCTGCTGGGGGCAATGACATTCGTGGGAATGTCGGTGGACCTCGGCATGATTACGGTAACAAAAACCCGCATGCAGGGAGCTGCTGACTCTGCGGCTCTTGCTGCAGCACAGGAAATTGTGGTGGCCGTTCGTGAAGCCTCCTGGGATTCTGACACCGGACTCGACATGAATGCCGTTCAGACTTCCGCAGCTGCCAAGGCACGCGATATGGCCGTGTATGTCGCCGGCATCAATGGGTTTTACATCAATCCCAGTACAGATGTTCTGCTGGGACGCCGTATGCTTGCCAGCAACGGTGTTTCGTACACCGAAACCTGGGGAACTGGTCCATACAACTGCGTAAAAGTCAATATCCGCAAGGACAACAGCAATGCCTCTGCACCCGACGCCAAACTTCCGCTGATCTTCGCGCCGGTCGTGGGCGAACGCGCGCAAACGATTACGACTGCAGCAACAGCCTTCATCGAATCACGTGACATTGTCTGCACGCTGGACTATTCCAGCTCCATGAATGACGACAGTTGCCTGAGCAGCGCGAGTGTCGGTCGTCTGACGAAGTCTGCCATCGAAGCCAATCTTGACGGCATCTGGGCCGCGTTCGTGGCTTCGGATGTGCGTTTCAGCAACGATGCGGGGACGAAGAAGTTTCCGTCAGCTGGATTCGGCCAGATCAATTCAGCCGTTGGCACGACGAACAGCAGTAGCAGTTCAACGGCCATTGAAGCTCTTGGACTCTATACACCCGAGCAAAACTACTACGACAACTGGTCGCTAAACACTTCCGGTGACGACTATTATTCCAAGACATCAGGCAGTTATCAGTATCGCCGATACACAACCGGATCCTACACTGGCCAGCTTCGCAGGAAGCCAACGTCGGGAGGTTCATGGACTACGGTGGCGGAAACGACTGCGCCTGGGTATTTCCCGCAGGTCGCCGAATCCGCCATTCCGTTTCCTCAGGAAGGAAAGAACACTTCCACCGGGATGCGACTTGGCAAGCCTTCGATCTCAACGAGTAAGTCTCAGTGGCTGACTTACGCCGACTATGTTCGCACAAGCAGCAATCTGAATAGCCAGGGTTACCGCTACAAGTATGGTTATCGCACACTGTGCCAGTATCTGATGGAATCCCGGGTTGCAAATACTTCTTCAGAGGATCTGTGGCGAGTCCCCCATTATCCGTTCCACGCGATGAAGAAAGGGATGGAGACATTCTGTCAGTTCATGACGGATCTGAGTTACGGAGACAATATCGGGCTCGTGAATTACGCCGTCGATGCCCGCATTGAAACGGGTCTGAACGAAGATGGAGCCGATGTCACAGTTAACCTTGGGTCCGACCTGCTGTCTACCAGATACGCCGAAATCAACACGATTCAGAGTCGCAAACAGGCTGGCCACTATTCAGGCAACACGGCGACCGGAGACGGCATTCTGAAGGCAACTCAGTTGATCGGTTCCAACGGACGCTACGGTGCGCAAAAGGCGATTCTGCTGATGACGGACGGGATTCCAAATATCTATCCGTCAGGCTTCTCACTTCCGTCGAGTTGGAACTGGAATCAGTTGCTCGATTACAACGATGACGGAGTTGCGGATTACACGACCAGTGACCGCGCTTCACAGTATGCACTGTACCAGGCAAAACTGGCAGCCGATCAGAAGATCGTTGTTCACACGCTCTGCGTCGGAGCGGGTGCGGACACCGCACTTCTGAAAGCCATCGCAAAAATCTCCGGCGGCTACGATATCGTGGTCCCCGGCGGGATGTCGATTGCCACACAGGAATCTCTGTTGAGAGAGGCCTTTGGAGTTCTGGCCGGACAGGTTCCACCAGCTCGATTGGTAGTTTCTCCGGAATAGGGTCTCTTCAGGAGCGAGTTGAACGGAAAAACTTGATGAATCGGAGGGCCGCGCGGTGAATTCCACGCGGCCCTCATCTTTTTTAGGCGAGCGGCGGATTGTGTCATACCCGGAAAGAAACCCGGCTTCTCGGAGAAGCCGGGCTTCTGGTGGTAAATCGTTTTCTGCCGCTCGCCTTTGCTCGCGACGAAAAAGTATCTCCCAGTCGTGGCTGAGACTTCCAAAGTCGAAGGGATTCACGAGACCAATCGAAACAATTGTTCTACACTCGTCGTTGTGTTGGCTGTTAGTTCGCAAAAATTGGGACTGGCTCCGAGTGTTGAATTGCTTTTGCAAAGTTCTTGTGAGCAAAGCATCGCTCGGTACATCACTGTCCGATATGCAGTGAGCGGCAAGGCGCTAGCCGCCGGTAAAATACACTGCCGATGACCAGCGGCTAGCGCCCTTGCCGCTCACATATTGATCAAGCGATCCTACGTTAGGCTCCTGTTCTCGTTTTTTTCAGCGTTTTGAAGTCTCTATGAAAATTGCTCTTGTAATTCCTGATGGTGTGGCCGACGAGCCACAGCCCAGCCTCAATAATCAGACGCCACTTCAGGCCGCCTCGATTCCACACATGGACGAAGTCGCAACGCTCGGACATGTGGGACAGACGGACAACGTGCCGGCTTCCATGCCGTCCGGAAGTGACGTCGGAACGATGAGTCTGTTCGGTTACAGTCCGTTGGTCTTTCACACCGGCCGAGCACCTCTGGAAGCCGCCGCCCAGGGGATCGAACTCCATGATGGTGACTGGGCCATTCGGTGCAACCTGGTCACCGTGACTGATGAAAGGATGGCCAGTTTTACGGCGGGCCAGTTTCCTTCTGAGATGGCTCAGGAACTGATCAAGCTGCTGCAACGCGACCAGTGCGGTGACAGTCACTGGAAATTTCATACTGGTGTGAGCTACCGAAATCTCCTGATCTACCGTAGCCGCGGAACCGCTGCTCCATTCGCCCGCGAAACACAAACTACGCCGCCACACGATATCACTGATCAGCCAATCGCCGGGCACCTGCCGAGTGGACCAGGTGCTGACGAATTGCTCTCACTGATGAATCGCAGTCGGGAACTGTTTGCCGCCGCAACCTGCAATCAGCAGCGCATCGCCGCCGGGGAACTGGCGGCGACGCAGATCTGGCTCTGGGGCCTTGGCCAGCGTCCGGCGTTCGTGCCGTTTGCCGATCGCTTTAAGGTCCGGGGGGCTGTCATCACGGCCGTCGATCTACTGCGAGGAATCGGCCGGTTGCTGGGCTGGGACGTTGTCGAGGTGAAAGGCGCAACCGGATATTTGGATACTGATTACGCCGCAAAAGGGCGAGCTGCCATTGAAACACTGTCGCGCCCCGGTGTCGATTTTCTGGTCGTTCATGTCGAAGCCACCGATGAAGCATCGCATGAAGGCCATGTGGCGGAGAAAGTTGACGCTGTTGAGAACATCGATCGGCACATCGTCGGCCCACTGCACGCATGGCTGAAGCAGCAGGGCGACTATCGACTGCTGATCTGCCCTGATCATCCGACGTTTTTACGAACTCGCACCCACAGTCACGGATTCTGCCCCTTCGCGATGTGCGGCACAGGTGTGCTCAGTGACACTGCCACCAATTACAGCGAAGTCTCCGCAGCCGCGTCTCCGGTCAAGTTGCTGCACGGCTGGGATTTGATGTCCCGCCTCATTTTGGAAAATCATTAGTGCTTTGAAGTGTCCGAAAGGCCGGGGCAGCATCCTTTCGGGTTGAGATGCTCTTTGTTCTGGTTACCACCTTGAACTACGAACGCCACTCTCAAATCAAGCCTTACGAATTTTACATCGGTTTCGCATGGCATCCTTCCCGGGCAGTCCACCATGATTCCGGGGCTGGCCTGCCCCGAGACACCCAATGAATGCAAATCCTTCGCCGAAGTTCCATGATTCACCAGGCCCAGTTTCCATAAAATGGATGCTGCTTGCCCCATTTTGTTTGCTCCTTACGTCTCCTTTCGTTTTCTTCGGCGCTTACAAGGCTGACTGTAACACCAGCGGACTCACTCAATGGCTGCCTGAAAATGACCAGCGACGTGAGACGTATGATTGGTTTCGACGTCAATTCCAAAGCGACGAACTGGTGCTTGTGACATGGTCTGGCTGCATGCTGGATTCACCAGTGCTGCAACGCTTCGCTCAGGAGCTTGAACGGCGAAGCGGGATATTGGCGACTCCTGAAGAGCCCCGACTTTTTAACGAGATCATTGTTGGAAGTTCACAAGTAGAACGACTGATGGGGCCACCGCTCAGGCTGCCGCGTCCAGTAGCCATCCAGCGACTCCAGGGCATATTGATTGGGCCAGCATCCATCAGCAAAAATCGTGACGACGATCCCGGAGATCATCTCAACGACCAGAATGTCACATCAACGGAACCAGCATCGAAAACCAGTGGCGGGTCCGTCAATGGCTGGCCAACCTGTCTGGTGATATCTCTGACTCCGCATGGCCTGGACAATCAGCGTCGGGTGATTACGGTCATCAGGCAGATCGCAGCCGAAGTGGCGGGGGTGGAATCCCGTGATCTGAAAATTGGTGGTCGCGTATACGAAGCGGCCACCATGGATGAAAAGGCTGAACAATCGGTGAAGGACTATATCGTTCCCATCACCTTCGTGTCAGTTGCAATCGTGTGGTACTGCCTGCGCAGCGTTCCCGCGCTAATTGCTATTAGTCTTATTGCCAGTTATTGTCGACTATTGACGCTGGCACTCATTTACTATTCGGGCGCTCATATGAGTTCCGTATTGATCATTTCACCGCTGCTGGTGTACGTGCTTTCTGTTTCCGCCTGTCTGCACCTGGCAAATCACTACTTTCTTTCGCCTGCCAGCGCCACCCGCGCTGAATCCGCAATGCTGGCGATGCGGGCTGTTTGGAAGCCGTGTACGCTGGCCGCGCTGACATCCGGCCTGGGTTTGATTTCACTCAGCGTTAGTCGCATCTGGCCCATTCGCGAATTCGGACAGTATTCGACGGTCGCCCTCTTGCTGGCATTGCCTGTCGTGCTGTTTTGCCTGCCCGGATTACTGATATTTGCTTCGCCTGCCGGCAGCAACGCCCCCTCATCAAATTCTCAGCACTGCCGCAGGCAATTCGTCACAATGCTGTCGGTATTGGCTGAGTCAGTGCTGCATCATCGTCGCTGGCTCGTTACCAGCATCCTGATGACTGTTTTGGTGTTTGGGCTTGGCCTGACGCGACTGCAAACCACGATTAACTTTAATGGAATGTTTTCGTCGTCGTCTGAAATCAATCGCAATTATGCGTGGATTGAACGTAGCATCGGTGCGTTGGGATCCATCGAAGCGCTGCTGTGCTTCCCTGCGGATTCACAGATGCGACTGCTGGATCGCATGAAGCTTGTCGCTGAAATCGATCGGGCAACCAGAGCGATGCCGGGGATTCACGGGGTGTATTCCGCTGCGACATTTGCTCCGGTTAATAAACAGGCGACCGGCTCAATGCGCGTGCTTCAGAATGCCGTGATTCGCAAACGGTTACCTGGCATCCTGCGATCCGAGCGACTGTTGGCTGACGATGCCACTGGCGAACACTGGCGGATTCAACTGCGTGTGGAAGCATTAAGAGACGATGACTATCGCCACACGATGAACGCCGTCAAGCAACGAATTGAAGCGATCCTGAATGCTGATCCGACAGTGGCGTCCAGTGTCAGTCTGAGATTGACCGGTCTTGTGGCAATGATTGATGTGGCGCAGGAAGTTCTGCTGGCCGATTTGTTTTCCAGCTACCTGTGCGCGTTTGGCGTGATTGTTGTGGTGATGATGACAGCGCTACGCAGCGTTCGCGCAGGCATCATTGCTATGATCCCAAACTTTGCTCCCACTGCGTTCATCTTTGGCATGATGGGGTGGATGCGATGGAAAGTCGATATCGCTTGCGTCCTGACGGCAAGTGTCGCACTGGGAGTGGCTCTGGATGATACGCTGCATTTTCTTTCGTGGTTCCGCCGCAGTGTTCAGAATGGCCATAGCAGAGACGCAGCCATTCGACTTGCGATGGCACAATGCGGACCGGCAATGATTCAGACCACACTGGTCTGCGGGCTTGGACTGCTGGTGCTCGCTCAATCGGACTTCATGCCGACGCGCAGGTTTGCCACACTGCAAACACTGTTGCTTTTCGCCGCATTGTTTTGTGACCTGGTCCTGTTGCCGGCAATGTTGGCAACAAGACTTGGCAGGTACTTTGTTCCTCACACGAAGGCCGTTCCACAGCTCAGTCAGTAGTGATCACTATCGTGAGCGGCATATTTCTTATTTGGCTGTTTCAGAACGTTCGTCCGCCAAGTTGCTCAGCCACTCGCATGGCCGATGTCACTGCACCTTCATGCGTACCATCAAAAAGATACGCGCCTGCATAGTAGGTGTGGTTCTGACCGCTGATGCCACGAATTTCATGACGGTGCGTGGTTGCATCGATCTCAAATAGGGCCGTCACGTGGTCCTGTGTGTCCAGTACAGATTCCGGTTCGATCCAGTCTTCCAGTTGCACAGCGAAGCTATACTGTCGGTTCGAGCGAATACCGTACACATCATTCAGGCAACTGTTGCAGCCCACGATTCCGTTGTCAGCCCGCTCAAAACAATCACCAGTCGTTCGAACAGCAATCCGCCGCTGTTCGTAGAAGGTTTCGCTGAAATGGGCAACCGTGCGCGACGTTGTATCCTGCCAACAAGCCAGCCAGCGAGATTCTGCCGGTGATGGATCGGCCAACAGGCGAAAGGCGCATTCCGGCGTCGTCGCTATGACCACTGCGTCAAACTCTTTGGTGCCATCCGGGAATATCACCGACACGTTATCTTCGTGACGTCGTACAGAAAGCACCGGTACACTGGTGTGAATTGCTCCGCCAAATCGATCAAGAATCTGCGTCATGTACGAAAAAATGCCGTCAGGCAAAAATGTGCAGTGACGATCACTAAAGAACGAACGAAGTAATGGAATAATCAACTCAGCTGGAAACTGACCGACCCGGTGAAACGGCAATGAGAAAGAAGCGGCTACCGCACCTCGCAACCATTGAGCCGTGAGGGGATGCATTTCCTCCAAATATGTCTGAAGCGAAATTGCGGCGAGTTCAGACCCCACCTGAAAGCGACCAGTTCGCAACATGCGAAAGATGTCGCGAGCCGCTCCTCCCAACTCGGCAAATTCGGATAGAGGTGCATTCCAGGGACAAGACCTAAGGCAATCCAGCGTTGAAATATGGCAGTGATGACCGTTGGCCATGTAGATGGATGAATCCAGCTCCCGGGACAACTGCCGAACCTGAAGGTCATTCAACAATCGATGCATATTGGGATATGCGCTTCCGGGAAACCAGCTCACACCATTCTCGCTCACCACTCCGTCTTCAAGTTTTGAACACTCGACGTTGCCTCCCAGAGTTCTCACATTACCACCAAGAATGGGTTGGCGTTCAAAAACGTGTACTTCGTGTACCGGATCCAGCAGGTAGGCCGCCACTAGTCCGGCCGCACCGCCGCCAATCACCGCAATCCTCATTGATACTCTCCACATTCCCGGACAGTTGGTTATGCTGATCTGGTGGTTGTTAAACACGTGAGACTTCCATCAAGATACCAGTCTTTTCGTTCGATGCAGGACAGCTCCGCAGCAAATTCTCATTTGAGCAGTCAGCTACC
>JBBQSE010000251.1:0-11768 GCA_038214195.1 Planctomycetales bacterium | reverse complement strand
ATCAGTCGTCCTGGTTTCCTCTGCTGCCGGTTCCTGGCTGATCCGTTCCTGAATCTGCGAGACTGGCACGCGGATCACATCGACACCGATATCGACGAACACGGTATCCTTCTGAACCTTCAGGACTTCGCCTTCGATCCGTTGCCCGGACTTCATGACAATGATATCCGCGCGGGAAATCGGCGTGTTCAGCAGGATCGTGAAAGCGGCGGTGAGGGCCGGCAAATGGAATCTCACGGATGTCTCCAGGAAAGATTTCTGCCGTGACGCAGAGAAAAGCGGTCTCAATTATTCTTGAATTCTGAGTGACAGCTGCTGCAAGTAGTGGAGATTTTTGAGAGCGCCAGTTCATACGTGGCGAAGTCATTGCTTTCGGCCGCGCCTTTAACGGCCAGTGCGGACTTGATGACTTCATTCGCATAGGCCTTGAACGCGGGATCGTCTTCATACCCATAACCGGGCAGCGTCACAATTTTTGCCAGAGTTGCCATGATGGCTGCTTCGTGAGACACCATGTCTTTTCTGGTGTTCATCGCAGTGTCGGTACCAGCTTCCGTCTTCATGCGTTTTTCTGATTCCGACATACGGAGCATCAGCAGACGCATTTCCGAAACCTCCGCGAATCCCTCGCCTTCCGGAAGTGGTTCCACGCCAGCTGGCCGGGATCGATTCAAAGTATCCGAAGCTGCCTCGTACAGTTCCAGCAGTCGTTTTTGATCTTTGGGACCCGATCGCAGCGTGTCGGAATTCATTTTTTTCGCCAGGTTGCGGATGTAGGTTGCATCCTCTTTCCAGGTGATTGCTCCGGGATGTTCGGCCGCCACGCCAGCCAGAGCACCCAGTGTCGCAGCTTTTGGAGGTATCATCAGCATTGAAGAATTAAAGACGCCGACTGACTGCAAATTTTCGTTGAGGAAATTGCGAATCGACTTTACTTCGTCATCGAGCACTTGCGGGGAAATAAGATCTCCCCAGGAGTCGCCTGCGGCGGCGGTGGCTGGCGGATCTGTGCCGGGCTTTGAGGTGGGTGTCTCCGTCGCTGTCGCACCAGGGGATTCCACAGTGGGCGCATTTGAAACCACAGCTGTCGCGGCTGTCCCACCGAGCGGCGTCGTGTTGCTCGCCACCGTATATGGCTGGTCAAAGAATGCGTCCAGCGGGATGTTACCAAACCACTTCTGTCCCTTTGCATCGACCCAGACCTCGTCACGGCCGTGTTTCACTTTTGTGGATCCGTCTGAATCACTTGCTGTGGTATTTTGAGATCCGGAATTGACTGCAGTCCCGGTGCCTGATCCCGATTCCGACGCCGGCACATTGGCATTCATGGGTACAGGATCCGACGATCCGCCGCAGCCGACAAATGAAATCAGTGAGAGGACAATCGCATTGTGGAATTTCCAGCCGACATATTTTCTCGTGTGATTCCGGACGCTGGCGTCATCCAGGCGTGTGGAAAATCTGGCTTGAAGTTGTCTCATCTTTTGTACCCCAGACTCTGTAAACCAAGCAGACGTGCGTCTCACGTTCAAACGATCAGGATGACTATTCTGCTGGAATGCAGCGTACATGACCAAACTCTTCCTGACCACAAAGAATCCGGGTGGTGTAAGGCAATGGCAGCGAAATTCCTGTCCTTTGAGCAATTGCCGCAGCCCGGATGGGATGGCGTTGGGAAGGCATCGGACACAGACGCCGGGAAGCTGGCGCAAAAAAAATCCCGGAAGCAACGAATCCCAGGGGGGCGGAGGACTCTAGCTGCTTCCGGGGGCGATTGGCTCGCGTATTGTTGTGTTTGAGTCCTGTGCAGCACTCAGTTCCAACGGCACGAACAGTACGACGATTGCCAAAACGGGTCAATACGTGTCCGCCACAATTGTGTCACGCGTGGGTGCGTGTAAATACAAGTCATTAAACAAGTTGCGCCACTCCGGCAGAATCAGCCGGTTGAACATTTCACGAATTCGAAAGTTTTATTATGCTCGATCCTGAATCGTACGTCAGGCTTTTCGGCCTGACATGCAGTGGACCGAGTCAGCCTGGCAAGGCTGACGTACTTCATTTTGGGACGATTCCTAAGCTGGAACATCGTCGCCAGAGCCTGCGAGTCTGGCGTCACCGGGGAGTCCAAATGGTGGAGGCCGTGCCTGACGTTTCGTCGGCGGGTGTTTGAGATCGCGCAATCCGTCGGGCCTTCATTCGCAGATACGGTGGTACGAAACGACCTCGGTAACCAAAGTGTGAGACATCTACTTTATAGTCGGCTCGTTTGGGCTCGCGCAGATCTTCAATCACGAAGCCGGCCAGGCACAAGTCGCCGACGATCTGGTCCAGGCGATGCAAATACTCCGTTGCGCCGGATTCACGGTACGACGTGTCCTGCTGGTTTGGCAGTGGTCCTTCGTGGTAGTACTCGACGCCAATCACAAACTGCTGGCGTTCATTGCGGTGACTGATTTGCAAACTGCCGGGCTGTTTGTGCTGACTGATGTACAACCCGCCGCTCTTCACGACGCGGGCAATCTCACCATAAACGCATTTCAAGTCCGGCACGTAGCAGGTGCTGACGGGCTGGTGAACGATATCGAAGGATTCCTCCGCAAACATGCTGAGGTCTTCCATGGACGTATGCACGGTCTGAATCTGGAATCGCCTTCGCTTTGCTTCACGGTTGTCCAGTCGCAGCATGGATTCACTCAGATCCACAACCGTGACGCTGGCCCCCGCAGCGGCATAAAGAATGGACTGCCATCCACCCCCGGATGCCAGACACAATACGTTCAGTCCGGCGACACTTGTCGGCAGCCATCCGCGTCCATCGAGTGCCTGCAGAGGATTGCGGCACTCTTCATCAGTCGCCACCTTCGCGAACAGACTGCCGCTGTCCGCAAGTTGATTCCATGCCTGTTGGTTGCTGCTGCGATGATCCACGTGATCTGAGTTCCCATGAAATGAGTGCTACTCATTGTCCCGTCGGCGTGGAGGCGCGTTCGTGTCACGGCCCTGCGTTCCGCGGGATCCAAGCCCAAAGGTGAGAGCCCCGATCACGGGCTGCCTTTCGCGGGCAAACGCGATGAACTTTGTCAGCAACTTCTGTTCAGGCGTTTGTTCCCTGAACGACTGCGCCAGAAATTCCAGCCGTGTGCGAGCCTCGGCAGACGGCATCGTCATCAATGAATGATGTCGCGATTTGTCCTCAAGGCTGACGAATGCCTGCACGATTTCCGCGTCCGAGACCGGAAATTCCTGCATCAGTCTGTTTCCAAGAGTCATCGTTGATTGATCCAGAATCACCAGCAGATTGCGATGTAGCCAGAATGGCAGAAACACCTTGTTGGTGTTCTCTTTCACGATCTGCTCGAACTGTTGTTTCCATGCCATATCGCTGACGTTCGCCAGCACTGATTCCCTGAGTTTCTCACTTTGGACTGCCAACGCCTTTTGATCCGGGTGCTCACGATAATGTGAGAAAATCCATAGTGACAACTCCAACGCGCGATGTTCGGTTGATTTGAGCAACTCCAGTTCGCCAGAGATATCCTCAGGAATAGCGGTTTCTTTCAACGAATCCGTAATGATCTCCACGCATTCTTCGACGGTCAGATGCAACGGCTGCAGCGAAGTTTGTCCGAAGCTGCCGAAATCAACGACGACTGTCTTTTCCGCTTCTGACTGCTTGTTGATCCTCGACTTTACAAACGCAATTTGCTGCGCCCGGTCCATCGCCGGAAAACTGTCCCATTCGGATTGAGAGAGCGAAGACCACCACGAAAAATACTTTTCCAGACCGTCTTTCAGTTCCGGATCTTTCTGGACCGTTTCATGCAGCGCCACGATCTCCTGTTTGCGATCATCGGTTTGAATTGAAAACTCAGCGAAGCTTGCTTTCAGCATCTTCTGCTGCTCTGGACTGAGTTCACTGTATATCTCCAGCTGGCTGTTAAGGACAGCGTGTTCTTCGCTGCTGTAACCGACAATCAACACAGCAACCGCTGCTCCCAGCCCAATACCCGGCAAGGCAATCAGGGAACTCTTTATTGACTCCGGCAAGATCATGGTTTCTCTTCCTCAACTGCCGTCGGACCTGGATTCCCGGAGACTTCCCGCAGAAATTCCGCATCAGGAATCCGCCACAATTTCGGGTACTCCAGATATAAATCCAGACTCTTCAGGATTTGAGCATCGGCCGGATTCGTACGTTGGCGTCGCGCATTGCGAGACAGGACAAGTCCGGCAGAACAGGCGGTGAATCCGGCAAGAAACCAAATCAGTCCGCGAACCAGGACGGATTTTGGCAACAGAAACAGCCGCCGGCGTCGTCGGGTCGTCGGGAATTCGATGTCAGACTCGGCAGACACGGTGGAAATCGACGCAAGGGTTTTCTGAGTGAACTCACCGCTGACGGTGGCTTCTTCGAGCGAATCCAGAAGTTGCCAGGTTCGATCCAAAGTTTCAGCATTCTTCCGCAGCGGCGGGCTGGTGAGCAGCATTTGCTCGACCCGATCAGCGTCCTCGACCGGCAGTTCGCCATCCAGGTACGCAACCAGCTCAGAAAGTTGAGGGTCGTCTGATCCCTCAATCTCTTCTGGTTCGGGGGTTTGATTCGGTTCAGACATTGGAACGATTTCAGTAACTGGCTCGGTTGAATGCGGTGCAACTTAATTGAGAAAAACGAGTCATACAAATTTCTCCAGTGCTTCCTTCAGTTTGCTGCGAGCACGGGACAGCAGGGACTTAACGGCAACTACTCCGAGTCCCATGATCTCGCCAATTTCTTCGTAACTCATCTCTTCAAACTTGTGCAGCAGGACGGCTGTCCGCTGGCGTTCGGTAAGCTCTTCGACGGCGTTCCGAACAATGTCACGCATTTCATTGGAATCAAGTTGTCGCGTCGGCATTAGTGCTGATTTTTCTGCCAGATTTTGCTCCTGGGGACGGAAATCGTCCTCTGCTGACTGATTCCCGAGAGGAATCTCCCGCCGCCGCGCTGCCCCACGTTTTTGATTGCTGGCAAGATTGTGCGCGATCCGGAATAACCACGTCGAAAATCTGGCCGTTGGTTCGTAACGTTCGCGAGATCGGTAGACTCTAAGAAATGTTTCCTGAGCCAGATCTTCCGCGGCAGTACGATCATGCACCAGATGAAAAAAGAATCCGACCAGCCGATCCTGGTACCTCAGCACCAGTTGTTCAAAAGCCGCACCGTCGCCAGCGGTGACTTTCAGCATGAGCTGAACATCCGGGTCGGAAAGATAATGATTCTGAATGGACTGCGAGACCAAACCGGTCACTCCGCCGCGCGTCAGTATTCTGGGATGAACGACGAAGCGCTCTCTGCTGTATTGTGGACTCAGTGTTCAGGCAGGCAATCGCCTATTGTTGAGCAAACGAGACTGACAAGCAAGCAATTCATTTGAGATGCCGCAATCTGTTGACCCGGGCGAGGCGCATAAAAAAACCCCGGTTCTGAATCGAACCGAGGCATGACCCCAAGGGGATTTGAACCCCTGTTACCGGAATGAAAATCCGATGTCCTAGACCTAACTAGACGATGGGGCCGAAAGCAACTCCAGAAAATCCGGAGGCGGGGAGGATACGCGAACTTACGGTGCGATTCAAATCAGATGACAACGGAGTCCGGGGATTCTTCGGATGGTTTCTCCGAAAACTTCAGTTTTTCACTGAGAATTGCCTCGAGGACTTCTTGTCGGTGGACTGACACGTCTCTTGGAGCTTCAATTCCTATGCGAACTTTATCGCCACGAACATCGATCACCGTGACAACGATGTTATCGTTGATGATGACGCTTTCGTTTCTCTTCCTTGACAATACTAACATTTTTCAGCTCCCTTCCCGCATCGTCTACGCGACTTTTTGAGACCTCCTCAAACTGAGTACCAAACAAACGCGGAGCCTCTTTTCCACACATGGTATAAAGGATTTTTCCGTGGTCAAGAAGTGAATCGGCAATTGCTGCCAAATTCATGGGGGCCTGTCAAGGGATACCTCAGCGAGTGTCGCAAGAAATCAAAAAAGGGCGGCATTTTCATGTCCGCCCTTTCCCGAAGTCACTCCAACGCGTTCTCAGAGAACGGCAGCAGGCGTGCCCGCAAAACTTAGATCAAATCCTTCAGTTTCTTCAATGCGCGGACCTTAACGACTTTCTTGGCCGGTCGAGCTGCGATCTGGATTTCTTCGCCAGTTGCAGGATTTCGGCCAGTACGTTCCTTGGTCGCTGGTCGCTCATGGACGTAGATTTTGAGCAAGCCAGGCAGGTTGAAGACGCCTGGCCCTCGGCTGATGTTCGCAGCGATCAGTGCCTCAAGTGCCTCAATAACGGCACCAACTTCCTTGCGGCTGTGTCCCGTAGATTCTGCCAATGCGTTCAGAATATCCGTCTTTGACAACGGCTTTTCGGGTTTCTTTGCCATGTGATCAACTCTCCTTCGCCTGAAAAATTGTTTGGAATGGACCTAAGTTCTATCGGGGTTGCCCCGAAGATCGAAAACCCCGTGTTTTTTGCAGGCCGAAGTAGAGTTCTGAAAACATGGAGTGTCAACACGTCCAGATTCGAAATTCCCTTATTTCCTTTAGTTTTCAGGCGTTTGCGGCTTCGATTGTCGGTTTCGGCACGAAAAAGCCCCTTCCGCACAGTCTTGCCGTCAAGGGAACGTGGTAAGATGCGTAAAACGGCCGCCTCACTGGCGTAATGGCAATGTGAATTCGCGGCGCACTCTAAAATACAGTCATAAGCTCGAACGCAGAATCTTCCGGTGCTGTGTTTACCCCTCACTCAAGCTCGCAGAACTGCCGATGTCACTTCGAGTCATTTCCGGTCAATATCGTCGCCGAATTCTTCAGACGCCATCCGACGATTCAACTCGACCGTACACCGATCGCGTTCGCCAAATCGTGTTCGACCGCCTGCACGACTACCTCCCGGACGCACGAGTCGCAGACGTCTTCTCCGGTGTCGGCACCATGGGAATGGAGTCGCTGAGTCGAGGTGCTTACTCCTGCGTGTTCTTTGAAGCGGACCACGATATTCATGCGATGCTGGTCAACAACGTCAATACCATCGCTCCTGAGGCACGCACGATCTGCTGGCGGACAGACGTTCGCCGCACTTCGTTTAGACCACACGGCGGCGAGGACTTCATGCCGTATTCGCTCATATTCTTTGATCCGCCATATAAGCACGCTGACGAAATCGCCCCCGGAAAACCACTGGCCGCAAGTTTGAAACGTCTGGCCCGCAATACGATCTCAACCCCGGACGCGATCCTCATCCTGAGAACCCCTGAGCATACCGAAGCCCCGCAGCTGCCATGGTGGCATGTCCATGACTGTTGGGAATTGTCGTCCATGATGGTCTGGATCATGGTGAAGCAGCCCATCGTTGACGAAGATGAAGCAGAAGAAGACGTCATCGACGAATCCGAACACGATCAGACGGCGGATCATCAGGAAGAGCCGGGATCTGTTGATGAGAGATCCTAAGTTACGACCGACTAACCCTCAGTGAGTCACACGCGTTCCAGTTTGGTCACCCGACCAGTTGCCACCCATTCGGCGACGTAGATATCGCCGTTCGGCGCGAAGCAGGCGTCGTGTGGATGAACGAACTGTCCGTCGATCCATTTGTCGGGCTGCCCGCGCAGGCCGCTGATTTCCGCCAGTCGCTCAGTGGCCTGACCCAGCCGGGCGACGACTTTGTTTTCTTCATTCAACAAGGTCACGCACGCCTTCAGTTCAGGCACCAGCATCAGGTTTTTCCACGTGTCAATATTGGCTGGCAGCCCGAAACCAGGCAGCGTTTCCTTGTAGACGCCGTCCATTGTGAAAATCTGCAGTGTGTTGTGGGCGCGGTCTGTGACGACGATCGAAGGTTCACGCCCCTCACGCCGGTCGATCCAGAGTCCGTGTGCCGTATTGAATTTGCCTTCACCTTCGCCGGCACCGCCGAAGCAGCTCACCCACTTCGCGTCTTTGTCAAAGCGGTGAATCTGGAACGAGCCATAGCCGTCCGCCAGCAAAAATCCACCATCGTCAAGGAACGCGAAATTTGTGGGAAGAAATCCCTGACGACTCCAGTTTGGTTCCGTGGAAAGATTCTCGCCGAGAGCATAAACGCCGGACTCCATCGGTGCCTTTTGCATCCACACGGTTTCCCCCGTGAGTGTCAGCTTGGCGAATGCCTTTACCTGCTGGTAAGCGGCCACGTACAGAAATTCTTCACTGCCTTCTTCGCGGACTTCGATTCCGTGTCCTCCCCCCTGAAACTGACATCCGAAGGCACGGATGAACTGGCCCGCCGGATCGAACACAAAAATCGATGGGTGGTCCTTCAGTTCGCGTTTGCCCTCGTGAATGACATAGAGATTACCCGCTTTGTCGAGCGCGACATTGTGCGTCGTCTGCCAGGAGTACTTATCCGGCAATTGCGCAAACGCATGGTTCACGCGAAACTTGTAGTCACCTTCACCAACGATGACTTCATTGAGAGTCCGGGACGCAGTGGCCACCGCCGGAGCCGCAACTACGGCGACAGCGGCAGTTGCTGCAGAAGCGGCAAGAAATTCACGGCGGGACGATTGAGGCGTTGACATCGGAGGGCTCCTGAAACAAAAGACGAGACAGCAGGAAAGAGAACTGAATTATCACGGTGTGCGCATGATTTGGCGAGCGGCAGGAAAGGATTTACCAACCGCTTGATGTAGGACGGGTCTCCAGACCCGTCCTGATAAGACAAAAATCAGGTCCGGACGGGTCTGGAGACCCGTCCTACGGTAAAACAGAATCTGCCGCTCGCCTTAATGCGAAAGCGGATGGATCTCAATGGATCGAAAATCCAGGTCGGTTGTCGGATCGTGTCCCTGAAGGCTGATATGGCCAGGTTCGAGACGTCGGCCTTCGCGGGGATTGTCACTCGGGGGGCGCGTGTCCTGCCAGTTGACGACCTGATAACCATTGACCCATGACGCCATGCGGTCTCCCTGAGCAATCAGCATAGTCGTGAAAAACTCGTGGTCACTGGCCACGACATAACGCGAAGCAACGCGGCGAAAAATGGCACCGGTGCCGGAGTCCACGGGCTGTGTGCGATCGCCGTTCTTAAATCCGTTGTGCAACTGCATTTCATAGCCATGTGACGGAGCCTTTTCTGTTCCTTTTATCGCGCGGAAAAACACGCCGCCGTTGAGTTCATCGCCGTTGATCCTGGCTTCCACTTTCAGCGCAAAGTCGTCGAACGTGTCCGTTGTTTCAAGGAATCCCGGCCCGTTGGAGACATGCAGCAATCCGTCCGCGACTGTAAATTCACTCTTTGATCCCGGCACGATTTCCCAGCCCGTTGTGTCAGTCCCGTTTAGCAATGGTTTGAGCGAGAGTGGGCGAAGGCAGACGTTGCGAAATGCCGAACGACCTGCGTTCATCTGCAGTCCGATCCGACCTGTGAGGCGAATGGCGTCCGAGGTATCCGTAAAGTCCGCAATCTGTTTCTCATCCAGCCAGATCTGAATTTGAGGCCCGTTGCAGCGGACTCGAAAATCGTGCCATGCGCCTTCGACCTCGGGGACATTTTCAACCACAAGACGTCCGACGAGACTGCCGGTCTTGTGAGTCGGATGGCTGTCGCAGATGTTGAGTTCGTAAGTGTCTTTCTTCGGATTCGCAGCATTCTCCGCCGTCCTCAGAAAAATGCCGCTGTTTCCACCTTTCGCCACGTTGAAACTACACCGCAGTTCAAAGTCGTCAAAACGAAGCGGTGTCAGCAGCAAACTTTTTTCGCCGCTGTCAACCACGATGGCTCCGTCTTCGACATGCCAGTTCGAAGTCGTTGGCACATCCCAGCCAAACAGAGTGCGTCCATCAAACAAGCTGATCCAGCCTGCCTTGATTTCGTCCTCAGTGAGCGGCGGAGCGACAAACTCCAGGCTCTCGACCGCAAGAGAAACGTTCGCGCCTTCGGGAAGCGATTCCGCTGGCCTGGCGACTGCGGACGCGACCGGAGCGGAAGCTTCGGGATCGCATCCAACGGCCAGTGCCGCAAGCAGGCTTAGAGGTAGGATCCATCGGGAAATCTGCATGTGTTGTCCTTGAGACGTTAATGGAATTGTCGATGATTGAACCAAAATCCGTCCCTAGAATCCAGCAGTGCGGCGACAGATGGCCAAAGCCAGCGCTCGTGTCAATACCCTATGATTTGATGAAATCTGGAGTTACTGCACCAGGTTCGGGAAAAGCAATCGAACTGTTTTGCAGCCGAATCCTGAGAAAAGCGGGCTCAATTGATGCAGTCTCCGTGAATTCTCTACGCTGTTCTGGCGGAAACATGGTCGTTTCGATTAACCTGTCCGATCCGCTGCGCCGAGGGTGCGAACGAGTTGGTGGGACAAGAGGTCTCCGGTCTGGCTTTGTTCGTCACACATCCAACGCGTAAAGCTCACAGCTTAGAGCGGGGTAAACAATGGTCGCACTCAGCGTCCATTTCACCGAGACTTATGTCGCTGGCCATTCCGGCTGGCGCGTGATTTGATCGACTGACCAGAGATATGACGCTCGCTGAGCTATTGCAGAATCGCTTTCGTGCGGACCTGAGACATCGCGGTGCGGCCTACATTGAGGCTGAACGAATCACTCTGGTCCGTGTGACATCAGAAAATGTGTTTGGGCTCGTCCAGGACGGCGCTGAGTATCAGACGCAGCTCCGTTATCAGCCGGACGATGTCAGCCTGTTTTGCACGTGTGACCAGTTTGCGAAAAGCAAAGTCTGCAAACATCTGTGGGCCACCGTGCTCGCGACGGACGCCGGCGGTTACGTCAGTTCGTCAATGCGTCCGGGACGCATGTTGCCGTTTACCGCTCCCCGCGCGTATCAACCAATCTCTGTGGATGATCTCGACGCCGGACCAGACCCCGATGGCGAATCGCGTTTGCCACGGGGCAAGTCGCGTCCGAAGCCGGAACCTGCTCAGCGCACACTGCGTCCGTGGGAAGCGCGACTTATCGAATTAAAAGACAACATGAACGGCCCGACCGACGGGAAGAAAAAATCGGATCCGGAAGAGCGACAGATCTTCTACGAAGTCGATCTCGATGCCAGCAAGGAAGCAGGCAAATTAGTGATCCAGGCGTCTCAGCGGCAACGTCGCGCGGGCGGACAGTGGGGCAAAATCAAACCACTCAAGGTCCGTCCGGGGGAACTCGATCACATCGAACACGAAGACGACCGCACGTTTTTGTCTTACCTCGCCGGCGCGATTCCGGAACGCAACAACTGGACAACGCAACAGGCGGAACTGCGGACGTCAGCACATCGCTTTTATGTTCCGTTTGAACTCGGTCAGCTCGTGCTCCCGGATATGTGCCGCAGTGGTCGCCTGCGGATTCTGGGCAGCGATGAACAGGGCCAGCAACTTCTGGGCTGGGACGATTCAGAAGCCTGGGAACTAACGGTCCGCGTGCGCCGCGATACCGAAGTCGAAGGCTGGAAGGTCGCGGGCCTGCTGATTCGCGGCGACGAAGTCATGGAACTGGCCGATGTCCCGCTGGTAGTGCCAGGTGGTTTTGTCGTCACAAATGACTCACTTGGATTACTCCGCGACTTTGGTGCCGCTGAATGGATGAAGGCCCTCACGGATGGTGGCGCGCTGCATATTCCGGAAGCCGATCAGCACGACTTCGTCGATCGCCTGCTGGATATTCCCGCGCTGCCGCGTCTGGACCTGCCCAAAGAACTGCAGCTGGAAGAAGTTCGCACCACGCC
>JBBQSE010000250.1:0-11779 GCA_038214195.1 Planctomycetales bacterium | reverse complement strand
AGCTCTGCTGACATAGATCTTGCAGGGTCCGGCAAGTTTCTGTCGCAGATTGAGGTTCACACAACGGATAAGAAGGCCGCGACGCAGTTGTCGGGGCTGGCGCAGGGAATGCTGCAGATGCAGAAGGCACAAATGCTGATGATGGCCAACACGCCGCAGTCTCCGATCAGCCCCGAGACAGCAGAATTGATCGCTGATCTTTGCGACACAATCAAGATCACATCGACTGATTCGACAGTTTCGTATGTGATGCCAAAGCCCGAAAGTATGGATGCCCTCGTGGAGAAGCTCAAACCCGCATTCGAAACCATGTTCGGCGGGATTCGCGAAGCAAAAACTGCGGCGGTCGCGATGTCTCGCAAGAACAATATGAAACAGATCGGACTGGCATTTCACAACTACCACGACACCTACAATCACCTTCCGGCTGCGGACGGCAATGGCGAACGCGGCCAGGGAAAGAAAACCGGTCTGAGCTGGCGTGTCTATCTGCTGCCATTTGTTGAAGAAGCGGTTCTTTATCAGCAGTTCAACCTGGATGAAGCCTGGGACAGCCCGCACAACAAAGCCCTGATCGAAGAAATGCCCGACGTCTTCAAGGTCGAAGGTGTGGACAAACCGGGATACACTTCGGTGCATGTCTTTGCGGGCGACGACACTGCGATGCGAAAAGAAGAAGGAACAGGCTTTCGTGAATTCACAGACGGTTTGTCCAACACACTGCTCGCGGTGGTTGCCGGTCCTGACACCGCCGAAGTTTGGACGAAGCCCGGTGGGCTGGAATTCGATCCGGACGATCCTAAAAAGGCTTTGGGTAAAATCGGCGAAGAGTTTCTTGTCCTGATCTCTGATGGATACGTGCGGTATCTGAAATCGGACATTAACAACGAGGTACTGCGAAATCTCATACAGCGCGACGATGGCAACGTCGTGGATCTGGATGAATGAAGCACGTAGCGTATAATCAGGGACTGCCGCGTTCCGGCTGATTTGTAAGAACTGAAATAATTCTCGAAGGAAGATTCATGATCCGTCACATATTGCTGAGTTTATTCGCCGTCGTTTTGCTGATTTCGGTGTCCGCGTCCGCCGATGAAGCCGCGAAGGGGGCTAGTCAGAAGAACGCAGAACGCAAGACGAAAACGGACTGGGCAGAAATCAAACTCACGGGATCGTATCCGGAACATCAGCAAATGCCGGGACTGTTCGGCGATATCGTCGAGGGCCTGTCAGCCTGCATGGACCGGCTGCACCAGGCAGCTCGCGACAAATCGATCAAGGGCGTTATTCTGCATATCGATGGTGTCGAAATCGGCTGGGCTCGACTGAATGAACTGCAGTCCGCGATCGCAGAAGTCAAGGCCGCCGGGAAACCCATCTGGGCTCGCATGAATGATGGCACCAACAAGGATTATCTGCTTGCTGCGTCCTGTGACCGCATCCTGATGCCCGAATCCGGAACGCTGATGCTGACCGGATTGCGAGCCGAGATCATGTTCTACAAGAACCTGTTCGAGATGCTGGACGTCAAGGCCGAGATGCTGCGAGTTGGCGCGTTCAAGTCCGCCGCAGAACCGTACACGCGGTCGGAAATGAGTCCCGAGTTTCGCCAGGAAATGGAGGAAATCCTGGACGACTATTATGCCACGATGGTGACTCAGATCGCGACTGGTCGGAAGCTTCCTGAAGAAAAAGTGCAGGCGATTATAGACGAAGGTCTGTTGTCGGCGTCACGCGCCAAAGAACTGGGCCTGATCGACGATGTGGCCTACCACGATCAGATCAGCAGTCTCATTGCCAATGGAGACGAATCGCTGGATGTGCGGATTCGTGAAGACTATCGGAAAAAGAAAGCCAGCGCGGAGCTGGACCTGTTTACGATCATGGAACTCCTTTCGGGCGGCTCATCACAATCAACCAGCACCCGACCTCGCATCGCGGTGCTGCGGCTGGAAGGAGCCATCGTGTCCGGCAATGGTCCGATGAGCTTGTTTTCGGAAGCGTTGATCAGTTCGGATCGCATCGTGCCGCTGATCGAAAAGCTTGGCAAGGACGACAATGTCAAAGCCATTATCCTCCGCGTGGACAGTCCCGGCGGCAGCGCGCTGGCGAGTGATCTGATCTGGCGCGCCCTGGAAGCGACCAACAAGCCGGTCATCGCGAGCATGGGAGACACGGCGGCCAGTGGCGGATACTACATCTCTATGGGCGCGGACGCGATCTTTGCGGAACCGGGCACGCTGACTGGATCGATCGGTGTCCTCGGAGGCAAGATTGCGCTCGACGGATTGATGAAGAAATTTGGCGTAACGACTTCCATCATTCACCGCGGCAAAAACAGCGGCGTGATGAGTTCCAATGCAGCATTTTCAGATTCTGAACGTGAAGCAATGCAAAAGATGCTCAACACCGTCTATGACTTGTTCACAAAGAAAGCAGCGGAAGGTCGCCACATGGAACACGCCGCGCTGGAAGCCTTGGCGCGCGGTCGAGTGTACACGGGTCGCCAGGCGAAGGAGATTGGACTTGTCGATCAGTTGGGTACACTGGCTGACGCTGTCGCATACACTCGAAAATTTGTGGGAGACGACGCCGGCAAACTGGAACTCGAAGATCTGCCGAAAGCTCAAAGTCCGCTGGAAATGCTGATGGGCCAGACGAATTCCTCCAGTCAGCCGCTTGCCGCCTGGGCGGCCTTGCTGCCTGAATCCGCTCGCCCGGCACTGCGACATTTTTCCGTGCTTCAGCAGATCGCGGACGAGCCGGTACTGATGATCCTGCCATTTGACGTCCGCTTTGAATAGCGCTGGCGAAGTATGTTGTTCGGATCTGCGGGTCTGTTAAATTGCGGTCTTGCTGATTGTTTCCGCCCGCGTCCCGACATTCCACGAGATTGACATGCCCATTAAAGTTCGCTGCAAAGCCTGCGAGACTGTACTGACTTTCCCAGACCAGGCGGCTGGAAAAGTTTCCAAGTGCAAACAGTGCGGAGAGCGCGTCAAGATCCCGGTGCCAAAAGGAGATCGACCCAAAGCCAAAGCTCGTCCGGTGGAGGAAGAAGCTGAAGAAGATCCTTATGGCGGTGATCCCTACGGCGATCCGCTGGCAAATCTGGATCTTGGCAGAATCGAGGATACTAAGCGGCGCGTCTGTCCGGGCTGTGCCGCGCCCGTTCATCTGGATGACGTGGAATGTCCGAAGTGCGGCGTTACCATCGCCACCGGAACGCTCAGTGAACGCCAACGCCTTAGGCATGAACGCAAAGGACCGCCTCCGGCAGAATTCTATGGAGCCATCTGGAACAACGGCGGCAAGTTTCTGAAGAATCACTGGGGCTATGCGGTCAGAACCGGACTGATTTGGTCATTGACGCTGTCCATGTCGATGACTTGCCTTGTGGCGCTGAACTACTACGTGAAAACACGCAGCGCGCAGCTTCTGGAAAGCGCAAAAGCCGATACGGCCAATATTGTGATCAAGGACGACGAATTAATTATTACCGTTCCGAAGGAAAAGGGTTCCAAAGTCGCGTATGACAAAACTTTTTACCTGACGCCCGGAGAAGTCATTCGCCTGCACGCTCCCCATGTGCAGCCGTTATTCGAACCTCCTTCATGGTTCTGGCTTTTTCTGACAGTGGTGTTTCAGCTGGGTTTTGGAGGCTGGGCATGGACGCTGGCCATTACAATCGCAAAAGTGACACTCGCCGGAGAGAAACGCATCAAGCGATTCCCAATGGATTTCTTTGGCAATCTGACAATGGGATTCCGTTTCTATGTCTGGCCCAGCATTCTGCTCATTCCCTTCACGGTGATCTGTGCGCCTATCGGGATTCTCAGCCCGGTGGCTGCTGGAATCGTCAATGCCTGCCTGTTGCTCATCCCGCTGCTGGTGTTACCAGCTGCAGTGATTCATATGACGCAAAACTACCAGTACCGCAGTTGGCTGATCTGGTGGATGGCCAAAGACTTTTTCAAAACGATGGGTCCGTCCCTGTATATTTTCATGCTGAACCTGTTCATGGTCCTGCTGGTTCCCCTGGCTGTGGGAATCACTGTCATCGTGATGAGCAGTCGCATTATTGCGTATTTACTGATGCAGCAGGCCGCCGCGCTGGCATGGGCGAAAGCCAATATCATGGATATGGGGGAAGGGAATTTCGAGTTCATGGTCTATCAGATGCCTCTGGTGTTCACCTTTTTCTTCATTTTCTACTTCATCATCTGCGGCCTGATGGCGGCTCCGGCTGTCTTTATGATGCGTGTGATCGGCCTGTACGGCGTTTACTTCAAGCCCGATCTGACACTTGTCAATGAGTTCCCTGATCTGGAGGCGGCGGGCTTTGGTCCTCGATTCCTCGCCTTCCTGATCGATTATATCATCCTGGTGCTGCTGGCGCTGGTTGGGGGATTCGTCGGTACTCTGTTCGGCATGTTGTTTAACTTCTACGGCTGGGGAGAGCTGGCGATCATCCTCTCGAACGTCATTCGGCTCATTGCCACGTTTGGGCTCTGGGGTTTCTACTTCTCATCTGGTGAATCCGGAGCCGCGCGATCCACACTCGGGAAAGCGGCGATTGGGATCATGGTCCTGGGCGACAACGACAAACCGTTGACCAAAAAACAGGCGTGGGGCCGAGCGGCCTCAGCGTTTGTGACCTTGATTACATGCTGCATTGGATTCGCGATGTGCTTCTTCCGAACGGACAAGAAAACCATGCACGATCTGATGAGCAAGTCGAAAGTCGTCTGGCGCGGGGAAGAATCGTAGGGCCGCGTTTTCAAGAGGATTACACAGGGCTTACCCCTCATCCGGCCTGCGGCCACCTTCTCCCCTTGCCAGGGTGTCGATTTAGTGTGTTTTACTAACCCGAAGCGCCAGCGAGGTGGCATTTCACAATGTTTTTGAAGTCTAAAACCTCGCTGGCGCTTCGGGTTGGTATTAAATCGACAGCCTGCTTGCCAGGGGAGAAGGGACGGTCGAGAGCAATTCTATTGAGGGGTCAGACATCACTGTGTGGAGATCACGGCGTCCGCTTCAATCAGCACCAGGCGTGTGCCGATATGCTGGATTGGGATTCCGAAGCACTGTGACACGGCGAATCGGTATTCTTCCAGTTGCGGTCCGTAGTGCTGCCGACGAGCCTCGATCCAGCGTGAACGATCGCCCGCAAAACGGTCGGTCTTGAAATCGATGATATCAGCCGCGACGGGGCGACCGTCCTGAATCAGAAGTACCAGACGGTCGATCGAGCCCTGAACCAGTTCGTTCTGATGGATCAGTACAAACATCCGTTCGCGTTCAACTTGTGTTGTTGCCCGTCCTGATGCAATTGCGCTGCGAAACGGGGCGAAAGATTCGACGTCGGCAATCGTCTTCTGCAGGAAGACACCGCGTGTTTCCGGTCGCTGGAGGACGCTGAGGAAACTGGGCAGCAAACGATCGACAGCCGCTTCCGGCACGGTCAAATCCATTGCTTTCCGCCGCAACAGGGATTCATCCGGCATCGCGGCCGGATCGTCCAGCCATTCCATACATTCGAACCACGCATGAATCAAGGTTCCTCTTGTTTTGGGATCGATGATCGGCATCGCGCCGGATGTCTCGATGTCGGTCGAAGCGGGCATCGTTTCGC
This sequence comes from Planctomycetales bacterium, assembly GCA_038214195.1. Lineage (GTDB taxonomy): Bacteria > Planctomycetota > Planctomycetia > Planctomycetales > Planctomycetaceae > SXXK01. The sequence continues at coordinate 6,144 of JBBQSE010000250.1, read as the reverse complement.
GGCGCGCGATCAGCGACGTCACCGCAGGAAGATACAGCCGCGTTTCATCATGTCGTGACGGGGCTCGCCGCTTTAGTCCGCGTCGGCGACCGTCGGTCATGGGAGCCAGGCGGACATGTGGCACCAGGAGATCCTTTCTCGTCTGCTGACCGGGATCAGTCTTCGTGAGCCGGGGAATTGACTGAAACCAGTCGGGATCTCCGGTTTCATACAGCATCACCGACGGTTCAGCGGTCGGCTGTTCGGTCAGTGACGCCAGCAGCAGTCCGGCGTACGTCTTGGGTGGATTCCTGCCGGACATTGGTTTTGACAGCATGTGCAGGCTGTGGATCGCGCGAGTCACGGCAACGTAGAACACGGACATGTTATCTGCGATCTGCCGCTTGACCGTGTCCCGAAACGCGTCCCTCAGTCCCGTCGGCAGCAAGGGCCAGAGCGCTTTGTTGCCCCAGACGCAAACACGATCCGGCGCTTCGCCCGCTGCGGGACCGGTGAACGCAGCCTCGGGGGCTTTGAAAATTGGGGTATCGAGATCCGGCAACACGACGACATCAAATTCCAGTCCTTTGCTCTGATGAATCGTCATCACGCGGACCGGCGCGGGTTCGGATTTCTGGAATTTGCTGTTTTCCAGCAGCCGCACGAAGTCACAGGGATTAAGTGATCCGGTCTGATCAAACTGCCATCCCTGAGCCACAATTTGCTGCAGTCGCAGGCGATCGCGGGCCGTGCAAACTTCGCGAATGGATTCCGACAGCACCTGAAGCGTGCGACCGTATCCATCGTCCATCAATCGCCCGCGCAACGCGGCGGCGACCGCTTCCGCCTGGTCGTCATTTTTCCATTCGTGCAGACCGATGATTGATCCCAGTGGCGAACTGGCCACATGGTAGCGCGACACCTGACAACCGGGATGAGACGTCAGTTGCAGCAGCGACAAAACCGCCAGCACAGCGGCGCTATCCGTCGGCGGCGTGCCACCTTCTTCACTGGCGGGGACGTTAAGTTGTGTCAGTTCATGCACAATCCTGGCGACCGCGCTATTGGTCCGGGTTAAAACTCCGATGGTGGCTCCAGGTGTCTGCAGGTGCAGATCGCGAATCTGTTCGGCCACCCAGCGATGCCACGGACCCCGACGTTCATCGGCGGTATCGCCTTCCATGACCGGCGACGTGCGAAAGCAGACGTAGCCTGGCATCATTTCGTTTGCCGTCGAGTGTTCCGGAAAGCGGCTGGACCATTCGGCGCACGGGTCGTGATAGTCTTCCAGATTGGAATGTCGCGCGATGTGCTGAAAGATTTGATTCACAGCCTCCATGATAGCCGGCGCGGAGCGGCGACTCTTGTCCATGGGTTCCTCAACGATGCCCGGCACTGCTTCGGGAACGGCGTCGAGAATCTCCGCCACCCCACCACGCCAGCCGTAGATCGCCTGCTTGCCGTCGCCCACGCAGAAGAAACTGGCGTTGTCTTTGTGGCGCTCCAGACTTTGCGTCAGTCGTTTCAGGATCTTCCACTGATCAGCGGACGTGTCCTGAAACTCGTCGAGCAGCAGATTGCGGATCGAACTGTCCAGGCGAAAACTCATGCGTTCGCCGCTCGCCGCATTGACGGACCTCGCCAATGCCCGCGTCACATCGCCGAAACCCATCCAGCCATGATCAGCGCGCAGCCGGGAATACTCGCCGTCAAAGCGTGAGATCAGATCGCGAATCGCGCGCATCTGTTGTGCAAGTCGGTCCAGCAGTTCCGCTTTGGCATGATTGAGCAATGGCTGGTAGGCGGCTGCCAAATCGTCATCAATCTCTTTGGAATAAAATGTGTCTTCGCCTGCGAGGATTTTCCCAGCCAGACCCTTTCCGATAAATTCCTCCCAAAATTCGGCCTGGAATCGTTCGACGTCGTCGGTCCGCGCCTTTGCAAATCGCTTGTCTTCCGGCAGCGAACAGGAATTCAGGTTATCAAGCTCCTTGCGTCGCTGATCAACCGTCAAACGCGGGTACGTCGGCAGTCTGTTCCACGCGTCGTCGTCCGTGAGTAAAAAGAGTTCATGAAAATTCGACACAGTGTCGCCGATCAAATCCCGCACGCTCCGTTTTGATCGGCCCTTGGCCAGCATGTGCATCAGATTCTGCGCGTCCTGTGGCACTTGTTGCGAAAGGACCGCATCGATAGCCTGTTCGCGCAGTTCGGCATCGGCATGTTCGTCGATGATGCTCCAGCCCGGCGGCAGTTCAAGTTCCAGGGTCAAACTCCTGGCGACCTGCTGAAAGAAACTGTCCAGAGTCGAGACACGCAGGCGATGGAGATTACGAGTCACGTGAGCAAGCAATTCACGCGCCTTGTCTCTGGTAATCCCATCCTGGTTCAGGAATCCAGCCAGCTTCTTTGTCGCGTCTTCGTCGTCGGCCGCTTCCGCCAGACGCAACAGCACCCGTGCCAGAATTTCCCCGGCCGCTTTTCGCGTAAATGTGGTTGCGAGGATCGATTCGGGTTCATGCCCCAGAAACAACTGTCGCAGAAAGTGTGTGGACAGCTGAAACGTCTTCCCGCTGCCCGCCGAGGCTCGAATCAGCTTTCGCATGTTGCAGACTCCGTAACGGTTCTTCCGGACCACGATTTCAACCACGGGATGTTGCGATCGATCACGCTGTCCTGGCAGATTCGAGAGAATTCTGAGGAGCGGCGATCACCGGATGGAATGACTTCGGTGATTTTCAGATCGATGATGTCCGCAGCGATGATGCGAGCCAGGTTTTCGGCCTCGATAAGTTCGGCCTCTTTCCAGTCAGCAATCGCTACCCCAATTTTGGAAAGGTCACCGGGAAGCTGCACGTAGCCAAGTTCCACGTTGCTGCTGATTCCTTCCGATCGAACCAGCAAACGGTACAGCGGAAGCTGCAGATCAATCCATTCATCTTTTGCCCGATGAGTCCTTTCCGGCTTGTCTGCGGCTTCACCGGTTTTGTAATCGAGCACTCGAAACTGTCCCGTTTGCACATGCTTGTCGATCCTGTCCACGCGACCGACGAGTTTGACAGGGCGTCCGTGAATATCGGAGAAGTCGGCGCATTCGTATTTTTTTTCCGTCTGATAAATTCGCCAGCCGGATCGACAGTTTTCCGCCTGCCACCGGGCAAACGCCGCCAGTCGCGATTCGATCATCTTCAGCTGCACACTGACCGTTGCCGATCGCGTGCGGCCAAAGCGGCCCAGCGCTTCGCGATGCAGTTCCTGCAGCAGAAATGTTTCGATTGCTTCGTCGGAATGTGCGTCACGAAACTCTGACTGTCCGAACAGTTTAAGGACCTCATGGATCAGACTGCCGAACGCGGGCGCGTCAAGTTCCCTGACGTTATCTTCGACCGACCGCAGCCTCAACTCACGACTGAGGAAGTATCGATACGGGCAGTGCAGATAATCGCGAAAGCTGGTGACTGGAATTTCTTCCGGAGCTGGCGGAACTGACAATGGCGGCGGCACCAGAAAGCCACTTTGGCGGGGCGGCGCGGCTTCCGGTTCTTTCGGCACAGGCAATACCTGTGGCACTTCACCGGCATCTTCCGGACTGTAAAACCGACGGACACGTTCCGGCAGCGACGTCGGATCAGCGGCGAACCACAGGCGACTGGGAGCCAGCGGGTTCCCTTTCACATCCGCGCGACCGGAAATCAGGATTATCCGGCGCCGACTGTGCATGATTGACGTCAGAGCGTAGGCATCACGAGCGTAACGGCGACGGTTGTCGGTAAGTTCCAGCAGCGTCCGCAGGCTGTTGGGCATGAAGGCATCGGAGTTGATCGATTCCGGAATTTTGCCTTCGTTGAATCCCGTCAGCACAAGGACGGGACTGTCATCAAGCGGCAATTCCAGCCAGCCCAGCAGCTCGACGGCCTGCTCATTGACTTCAGGAGGAATCGATGTTTCGCCAATCTGGCGTAACAAGAGTTGCAACGCCTGACTGGCCGTGCATTTGGGCAGGACACTGGAGGGAATGCGACGCAGCTGTTCGTTGAATGCCTGCAGCCAGGTCACACACGCGACGATGCCGCGATCGGTCTCGGATTCACTGTGGAGGTCACGGTCGCGATAAATCGTCGCCAGAATTCGGACGGATCCTTCCGCCCATTCCGACAACGAACGCCGTTTCTCAAGCTGTTGCGTGAGTGACGACGGCACTTTTTCTTCGAGATCGTCAAACGAGCGCTGTCGAAATTTTCTGCCCTTGACGACTGGTGCTGGGCGGCCAACGGCGGACCGGGCGTCTTCCGCTTCCTCCGCGTCAGGGATCAGACATCGACACAGGAATTCAACGGCGCGGCAGATCTCGGCGACGATGACGCGTCGCGGTGACTTGCCCAGCAACACGCCGGGCGTGATCTGCAGATGCTCGGCCAGATATTGGTCCAGTTCGTTCAGCCATTTGTCGCGACGCAGGAATGCATCGTCGTCGGTGAGATTTTGTGCGAGGTGCTGGTTGATCCAGTCGTACACGTCGGGATGGCGTACAAAGTCCGTCAGCGTGGCAAAGTCCGGCGGCAGGTCGTCGTGAGCCGATGCGACATGCAGGGCCATCGCCGACAGCAACTGAAACGGTCTGGAGTCGCGGATTTGCATTCCGATCGGCCACTGCCCGGCGATGCCGGCGTCAGCCATGCCCTGTGTCAGAGTTGGCACCATGGCGTCGTCGGCCACTCCGATCGTGATGTCATCCGCGCGAAAGCGTCCGTCGAAGCTGGCAAGTTCCGCCATCGCCAGTTGCGCCTGCTGAGTCGGAGAATCGGCAATACGAGTGAATTCCAGTGGGATGTTGAGCAGCCGGGTTTCCCATTGTTCAGGACGCACACAGCCGTGTTCATCGAAACAGTCGGCTTCAGATTCCGGCGCGTGGATGATGGCGGTGACGCGATCCGCGATCTGGTCAAGCATCTGGCGAATGATGCGGTTCATATCCACTGTGCCGATGAGAATAATGTCCCGATCTGTGCGGCATTCGTTCATCTGCGCAGCGACCAGTCGCGCGGCCTGGCGGTCCCAGAGTTGCAGGTCATCCATTTGGACGAGGTATTCTGACTGAATGCGGCGAAGGGCCTTCCAGCGTTCGGCTTCCTCGAAATGGCCAAGTTCAACGAGCTTGAGATGGACTTCATCAAATTCCAGGCCGTCGGCGGCGAGTTCGTTGTGTTGGCGGCGAAGTGATTCACAGAGCGCGAGCCACGAAGACACGGAATTCTCGTCAGGCCGATTTGGCAATGCGGCCCGAATCTCATGTTCCGGGCAGGCGTACAGGGCGTTCCGCCATACCAACAATTGCGTCAGGTCGTCGGCAAGTTTCTGCCGCTGTGGATACAGGAGTTCAGGGAAATACTCAAACGTGACCATTCTGGGCGGCATCATCGTCGGCCACTTCGAACCGCCGCGCTGAACCAGCAATTCCAGCATTCGTCGAGCCGCTCGGCGACCGGGAAAAACCAAAATCACGTTTGACAGATCCAGCTGATCACCATTTGCGTAACGGTTGATCAGATAGTCAGCAGCCGCCGGGAGAGCGGGCTTGTTCCAGTCCAGAAAATGTCGCGTAATCGCCATCGGTGTCGCATCCCTGTCGCATTGAGCAGTGCCATCATTCCATGGCGGCGATAGTACGCTGGAAGACGGCCGGAGTCCAATGAGCGGGGACTAACGTGCGTAGCCGGATTTTTCCGGATTCGGGTGGTCGCGCGGAGTGCCCCGATAAGGCGAGCGGTTGGGCGTCAGCCCACCGAGACAACGCAGCGTCGTCTTTTTATAGCCAAATTGACTTGCTCCGAGACTCCAGCCCAGGAACGAGGAGTAGACATCGAATTCGGACCATGCATCGGAAAGCATGTCCAAAGACCATATCTGGAATCACTGATTGCCAAATTGCTGATCGTCGAGTTGGAATTGCGACTCAACCACCGGACGCTTGAGTTGTCCTTGATTGATGAGTGAATCCTCGCGCGACTTGTCCGCGACAATTCTCTCGCCGACAACCGATTCTACGTCGAACTGCTGACGGATCCATTCGCGGTCCTGACGAGAAAGTAGAGCGATTCGGATTCCGCCAAGGCCGTCAGATTCCCACATATGTCCGTCGAAGGAAAATCGGCGAAGCACGGAGTC
>JBBQSE010000249.1:0-11785 GCA_038214195.1 Planctomycetales bacterium | reverse complement strand
TATTTCCGCCACGATGCGGCCTTCCGAGGGCGACCCCGGTGGCTGATGCAGAGAAGCAATCACTTCGGACCACGTATTCGTCTTCTGCAGTGGTTCATAGGTAAATCCATATGCCGCCAGATCTCCTGCCACAAACAGCATGAACGCAACGCTGATGCGACCATGTGAAAGATCCTTCATCATCCACGCTGCCGGGAAAAACAAGACCGGCCCCAGAATGATCAGATGCCGTGGCGCGGCGTTGCCAGGATCTCCCAGCCAAAACACCCCAAACGCGGCAGCTGCGCTGATCCACGGCACAATCATGATCAGACGCGGAAGGCAAACCGTGCCTGCCTCGATATCCTTCATCAATCTTGCATAACCCGTCGCTGCGAGCACAGCCAGGACCAGATGCAGCAGAACTACGATCCTCGACGGATAGCGGAACTTCCCGATCAGCGGCAACCATGTTTGAACAGTATAAATGCCTCCCGCACCGCCGAATGACAACCACAGCGCGAGGAGCCCCAGTGCGACCATCGGAATGAGAAGTCGATTTCCCGCATTGGACTGTTTCGGTCGAATCAGCGACAGGGCCAGCAACACAGGAATTGCTCCGCAGTAGACCCCGAGCTCATGCGTGTTGGATCCGAAGACACGGCTCTTTGTAAGGAACGGGCCGATCCATTGCAGCATGTCGGCCAGCGACAGTGGATGCTGAAAGAAAAACTCGGGCGGCATCAATGACCGATCTGATTCCGCAAGTGCCGCCATCGACGGCAGCAACTGAACGGCACCCAGCATGACTCCGAAACACTTGAGCAGACTAATCAGCGTCAGCGTCTTGATGCCGTTCCAGTTCCGTGCGACCAGCCCCAGACACAACGCCGCTTCAGCAAGCAACGAGAACCAGACGTACTGTGGATAGCCGAGCAACAGTTGTGATCCTGTCAGCAGAGCAATACTCACTTCGGCGGGAATTCGCCATTTGCGGCGACCTGCGTCCGGCCTGAGTAGAACATCCTGAGCCAGTAACAGCCATGGAATGTGGGCGACGACTGCGACGGCGTTAGGATGCAGGAAATGCAACGTACAAAATCCGCTGAATGTGAATACGATGGCACCCAGCCAGGCCGCATCGATTCTTGGCAGATGGCGTCGCAGAAACAGTTGCATCCCAAACAGCATAAACGGGTAGCTGCTCAGAATCTCCAGATCGAACGCCGTCTCCAGCGGCAGTGCGCGATACAAACAGTAGTGGAATGGATGATACGTCCCGGCCTGTCCGGAGCCTGTCAGGAAAAAGCCACAAAACAGACTCGGCATCCAGTCGAAAGAATCCCCACTGGCGAGGCATTGTGCGTAAAACTGCCGGATGGGAAGATGATAATTCTGCAAATCGTCCCAGACGTAGACGCGCCCGGTCAACACTGGCAGAAACATCCACGCCAGCATCGTGAATGCCGCGCATTTTGCGATCAACGCCTGCCGCAGTTCCGTCGCCTTCCAGAATGGCAAGTTTTCCTCTGCGGTATCGGTAGCTTGCATAATAGACAACATGAAATGCCGCGAGGCTTGCGGTCGCGGCAAAAATACAGAACGATCCTTCGACGCTTGACGTGGAGCATGTTTTACATCGAAATGACCGTGAGTTACAGGGTAAATGGGTCAGGCGATCACCGCCGCATCGAGCAAGTTGAAGACGAAATGAAATACGTGCGATGGATTGCGCTCCTTCTGTGTCTGGCGACCTGCCTGAATAATGTCAGGCATTCCTGGCGCGACAATCAGCAGTTTGGCGGCACGGACCTTCGGGTCAGGGTCGTGGGCGCTCGGGCGATGTTGCGAGGAATCAACCCGTATTCTCTCAAAAACAGCCGCGAACTGGATGAGGAACTGCAGGATCCGGATCAGACGATTCTCAATCGCTGCACGTATCCGCCGACGCTGCTCTTGTTTTACGCCCCGCTCGCGAATTTGGACTACCGGCTCCAGCGTGCGTTGTGGATGGTGCTGGAGTGGACCGCTCTCGCATTGTCCGTAACGTTGCTTAGCCTGGCGATTCGTTCACGCGATGTTCGTTTCTGGTTCGTGATCGGCTCCATTGGCCTGATCGGTGGCTCTCATTTTTGGCGGCTGCACGTCGAGCGTGGTCAGTACTATGTCTTTGTATTGCTGCTGCTGAGTCTGGGAACGCACTTTACGCTTCGTCGCTGGTTACCCATTGTCGCCGGGATCTTTTTCGGTCTGGCAGCCTGCCTTCGCCCGCCCGTCGTGCTGCTGATCGCGGCTTTGTGGTGGACACGCAGTCGATCGGCATCGTACTCGGCTGTGATCACACTTGGGCTCGCGATTCTGTTGAGTACATTATGGGGTGGCCTGGATTACTGGCGCGACTTTGTTGAGCTGTCACGCTCGTGGGAGTTGGCAATTCTGGGGCAATCGTTCGGCGATGTTCCTGAACTTGATCTCACGAGTACCATCGATGGATATCGTCGGCCGATGCTGGACGACTTCACGCCCAACCTTTCCCTCGCCAGCTTCGCGCGGGGCATGCTGCCGACGGAACAGCGACTCAACCCTAAATTGCTGGCGACAATCATCAAAGTCTGCTGGCTGGTTGTGGTCAGCTCGCTCGTCGTCTACTGCTGTCGAGGTCACTGGTTCAAGACAGTCAGCGAACGATACGCACTGTTGCTTGGTGCCGCAGTGATGCTGTTGACCGACTATTTTCTGCCCATTCGGATTGAATATGCCGACGTCTTGTTCTGTCTCCCGCTGGTACTTTTGACTCCGATGCTCTTGAGGAAACGCCACATTATTCTGGCAACCACTCTCGTCGCAGCGTTTTTGTTGTCGGCAGTGCCCCGTGCAGATCTGCCTTCGCAGTTCGGTGCGATCACCACCGCACTCCGAAGCGCTGTCGTGATGTACCTGACGATTCGATTTGTCGTTCTCGTTGCCGACGATCGCAATCGTCCGACGAATTCGATTCACTCCAGGTCGTAGAGTTCGTCGCGTTTCAACGGATCCTGCAGGTTGCCGGCGGAGACGAAGCCAAGACGTTTCTTTTCCATCAGCTTCACCTGCTCATCAGACAGATAGTTCTCGCCAGGCACCTCGACATGTGTAGCGTACGAGAAACTCTCAACGTGCCCATCAAGGAATGCGACGTTGGCGGAATCCAAATGGCGAAAATGAACTGTCGGGAAGTTCTTGCTGGGTGGATCGAGCAACCAGTTCTCTTCAAAGCTGAATGTGGGTGGGGAAAAGCCGACCAGTTTCACTGCAGCGCTGTCCGCAAAGACAACTGTTCGTCCTGTTTCGGGCACATCGCGAAACTTGCGACAGACTGGCTTTGTGCTCAGCTGCGCGTCCCAGGTCGGTGGCAGCCATTCGATTCCTTCCGGTCTCGACAAATAGTACCCGTTGTAGCCAAATCCGGTCGCCGGACGACCGAAACGCATCGTATCGACCTGGCTCACGCCAAAATTCGGACACTGGAACGATTGATAGTTTGTTTCCATAAACGGACTCAACGCCCCGGACGCGAAATCCAGCTGCTTTGAAGGATCCGGCTCGTTGTAGTCAACCGTGCCGAACCAGTGTCGCGCCTTGCCCTTATTTCCCGCGTAAGTCTGCAGGTAATTCAGCCGCGTCTGGTCTTCAATCACATACGGCACCAACGATTCCTGATAAATGTCGGCGTAGTTGTGCATTGCGAGTACAAGTTGTTTGAGGCTGTTTCTGCACTGCGTTCTGCGAGCAGCCTCGCGTGCCTGTTGGACAGCCGGCAGCAGCAACGCAATCAGGATGGCGATAATCGCGATGACCACCAGCAGCTCAATGAGCGTAAAACCGCGCAAGCTGGATGTTGATTTAATTGAAGACCGTGAGCCGCAAGGCGCTAGCCGCGGGTTTTTGTCCGTGTTTAAGCAATCACCGGCGGCTAGCGCCTTGCCGCTCAATCGATCAAAAGCGTACAGGCTGCGTGGGCGATGATAGCTGCCTTTAGTCATGTCAGGAACTCCGAAAAATGCAAAGAGTGCAGTCGGAGTCACCGGCTGAATGCGAAGGATTGGTGCCTTACGTTGGGCCGCACAAACTGAAGTCTGTGGTCAGCAGTACACAAGGCAGAACCATCCAGCGGGATTCATGCCGACAACACCTTTCCGCGAAGGGGACGTCTGCAGTCTGTCAAGGCAGGTCTTCTGGCTCTCGGATCGTTCCGAACCTGCTCCTTCCCATAGAAAGCACGGGCTGCTCTGCTTGAACAGAATTCCGTACATCCACAGTGGATGATTGCAGTTTCGGTCCCCGATTACAGCGGCGGGACCGCGACGGAATCCTGAGCTTTGGGCATCAGTCACCGTCTTCCCTTTTCACTCGCACCCGTGTTGCTGCTGTCAAAATCTGACACCTGGCAACACCCGCGAGCACCTTAACAGCGTCGTTCGCACTCACATACGATCGACGCGAGGTACTCTAATGAACGACAATCTGAATGCAAGAAGGGCCACGCTCGTTGAATCACTTTCTCCTGATCGTAGAATCTCCTGCTTCCCGAATTTCGGGACACGCGTTCAAGACTCAATTTACAGCCTTTGTTTCGTAGCCGGATTCGTGGGAATTCGGACAAATCGATGGAACACTGATGGATGAAGCCATTCGCAAAGCGAAAGTCCTGGTTGAAGCGCTCAGCTGGATACAGCGTTTTCGCGGTAAGTTCGTGGTGGTGAAACTGGGTGGCAGCACACTGGATGACATCGCTGCTGTCGATAGCCTGCTCACGGATGTCGTCTTTATGGCGACGGTCGGGATGAAACCTGTGATTGTTCACGGTGGCGGCAAGGCAATCAGCGCCGCGATGACCGCTGCGGGCATTAAACCCAACTTTGTTGCCGGGCGGCGTTATACGGATCGACAGACTCTGCAGATTGCTTCGCACGTGCTGATTGATGACATTTGTCAATCGATCGTCGATCGCATCATCAGCAACGGCGCTCGATCGACGGGGCTGCATTTTGGAACTGAAAACGTCCTGACGGCTGAAAAGCTGATACTGTCGGACGAGCAGGGAAATCCCATCGATCTGGGACATGTTGGGCATGTGACCGAAGTTGATGTCGATACACTCATACGTGTCTGCTCGACGGGCACCATTCCTGTGATTCCCAGCATTGCACTCAGCCCTGTCGGTCATCGCCTGAATGTCAATGCCGATACGGCGGCGGCTGCAGTCTCTCGGGCACTTTCGGCGGAGAAGCTGATTTTCCTGAGCGACATTCCGGGCATTCTGACCAATATCAAAGATCCATCGACGCGTCTGTCGCACGTCACAGCCGCTCAGGTGCGGGAATTGATCGCCAATGGGACGATCGCGGGGGGGATGGTGCCTAAAGTCGAAGCCGCCCTGGAATCGCTGGACGCAGGTGTTCGCAAGGTTCACATTGTTGATGCCTCGATGCTGCATTCCGTCCTGCTGGAAATCTATTCTGACACCGGCGTGGGAACAGAAATCGTGCTTTAGGCGATCGGCAGGAATGGAATTCCCTTCGGCGAGTCTGTAAGCCAGGCCGCCGATTGCCATTGACCATGTCGAAGGATGCAGATCTGAGGACAGATCTGCCTACGTAGTCCGACCTGTCTCAGGTCGGATTCCTTCGGCAGGGTGACACATTTGGCAGACTTGCTTCTGCCGCTCGCCTTAGCGGAGTACAGTCCGTGTTCCACACCTCAACTCATGTTACTCCGGAGATCATTCAATGACACAGGTTGCCCTCTCAAACAGTCAGGCCACCATCGATCTGTTTGATGAGTACGTCATTCCCAATTACCGACGCTATCCGGTCGCTCTTGTACGCGGCGAGGGATCACATGTTTGGGACGCGGATGGGCGACGGTATCTCGATCTGTTTCCCGGCTGGGGCTGCAATATTCTGGGATATTCACCGCCCGCCGTTGTGAAAGCCATTCAGGAACAGGCGGCGAAACTCATTCATGTCCCGAACACGTGGTACATCGAACAGCAGGGACGATTTGCCGAGTTTCTCTGCACCCGAAGTTTTGGCAAGGCGTTCTTTTGTAATAGCGGTGCGGAAGCCAACGAAGCCGCCATCAAGCTGGCCCGGCTGCACGGATCTGCTCAGGGACGCTACCGAATCATTACATTTGAAAATGGCTTCCACGGTCGTACCTTCGGCGCACTGACCGCGACCGCTCAGCCCAAATACCACGAAGGCCTCGGACCGATGCTTGCGGGCTTTCGCTATTCGAAGATGAACGACATCGACGGAGTGCGAAGCCTTATCGACAACGAAACCTGCGGCATTATGATTGAACCCGTTCAGGGTGAAGGCGGCGTGCGAATTCCCGATCCCGAATTTCTGCAGGGACTGCGGGATCTGTGCGATGAGCATGGACTGCTGTTGATTTTTGATGAAGTGCAGACCGGCATGGGACGCACGGGGACATGGTTCGGCTATCAGCAGACAGGTGTTCAGCCCGATGTGATCACGATGGCTAAGGGACTCGCGGCCGGAGTGGCCTGTGGCGCGATGATCTGTCGCGACGAATTTGCTGGTGACCTGCGACCGGGAATGCACGCGAGCACCTTTGGCGGAAACTCGCTGGCGATGGCGGCTGGCCTGGCAACGGGTGAGACCATTGAACGGGAAGGCCTGCTCGAACACGTCCAGCAACTTGCCGAAGACGTCCGTTCTCAACTTGAAACGCTTCAGCAGCGGCTTCCCATCATTCGCGAAATCCGTGTCTGCGGCATGATGATTGGCATCGATCTGAATATGGCGGCAACTCCGGCCGTCGCGAAATGTATGGAGCGGGGCGTGTTGATCAACGCCACCAGTAACTCTGTTGTCCGCCTGCTGCCCGCGATCAATGTCTCGGCAGAAGAACTCAACGAAGGTCTGCAGGTCATCGCTGAAGTTCTGGAAGAGATGGCACAAGAAAATGCGTGAGCGGCCTTGATCCCGGCTCATGACTCAGCCGCGCAGTCCAAAATTTGACCACGGATTTCACGGATAACGTAACGTAATTCAATCCGTGCGATTCGTGTCATCCGTGGTTGAAAATCAACGCACTTAAGACCGCGTAAGGATTATTCGCGAAAGACATCGCCACTGATCACTTCGCCACCGGCGCGAGTTCCAAGATTCTGAAGGACACCGCCCTCAGCGCTGGAATTCACGTCATTGGACAAAAATCGAACGGAGCCATCACAGAGCGCAACAAATAATCCGCCAGGATGCGCGCTGGAGTATCCGCTCAGGGATCTGTTGAGCGGTGAGTAGTAACTCACATCTGTCATCACATCGTTTTCGAAACGATTTGACCCGACACCAGGCCAGATCCCCCAGCCACTGACGCGCGACCGTTCGCCTACTGCTAAAGTGTTTGAAGTTCCATCGACAATGTCTCGCATCGCATAGTTTGAATTAAGCCCGAAAATACCGTTGGGAGAGTTCGAAACTGATTCCAGAAAGCTCGCAGGCTCAGGCGGTTTGATAGCACTCGGTTCGGACGAAGAATTCCCCTTCGTCGCAAACGAGGCGACGGCTCCAGGCCAGAAGGTTTCCATTCTGCCATCCGACCATCGCGGCGGCGTGATCGTTCCCATGGAACCTGAATACGACGACATTCCGTAGCCATCGCGAAAAGAATTCTGCTGCGGAGCGTCAGAGTCTGCCGGACACAGAAATATTGTGACAGGCTCTTTCAGCAAACCGTCTGCTTCTGTCAATGGATGATCAATCTGAAGTTTTGTATACAACGGAGCCTGCTCAAGGTACGGCAACAGCCGTGCCTGCCAGCCAAAGCCGGGCTGAGATTCGCCGTCTCGTGACCGATTGACCCAGCCAGGAGGGAAGCCGTTGTAGACATCATGGTAATTGTGCAGGCTGAGGGCGATGTACTTCAGATTGTTCATGCATTTTGAACGCTGGGCTGCACTTCTTGCATCCTGAATCGCAGGCAGGAAAAGCCCGGACAGGACAGTGACGCAGGCCGCGACTGCAAGGAATTCCACGATCGTAAAACCAGGGCGACGGTGAGTTCTGATCCGGGCCATTGTGGTAACTTCAGTAAACAGAGACGGACGGGATTGTCTTCAGGCGAAACGAGACTGCTATTGCCGAGGGTAACTCACAAGTCGCCATGACGCACCGACTCGTTCGAATGCGAGTCGTACGATATTTCCGTCCAGCGCGCCGGTTTTTCGAAGCGAGCCGTCGTCATAGAATCGCCAATGACCATCGATCCGGGAGAATCGAATGATCCGATCGGGTGTCGGATAAAATGTTCCAGCCGGGCGAATGAACCTCAATTGTTCCTGCGAATATTCGACCGGTGACAAAGAGAACTCCGCCACATCACCCGTGACTTGCGGTCGTTGCTTTGCGAGTGCCTTCAGATCCTGGAGCATGCGAACGACCAGTGCCGATTCCTGGTTGATCATTGCCGCCTGTGTCTGTTCGGGCCCGTTTCGAAACAGCACTTTTACGGCGTCCGGCGGAAACATGTTGACGATGAAGTCTCTGAATTTACCGGCTTCCAAATCCGCCAGGCTGCTCTGAATCGCGGCCTGGACATCACCATCATAACCGGGGCCAGGCGACCACTGAGAATTGCTGCCTGCATTCGTTTCGGCCTCAAATGTGGCCGTGATTGCAGAACCATCAACATCAGCGACTTGTGTAGAGACAGCCTGAATGGCGTTCAGGATCACGTCACGCGGGATTTCCGGCAGTGGCTGACTGCGAGATTCCGCTGACTGGAGCTTTCGAAGCTCTTCAACAGGAGCATATTGAATCAGAAATTCGCGATCTTCGCCAGCGGCGATCATCTGCTGAATTTTTCCGAGGACTTGTTTGAGGTCCGCCGCTTCTGCAAGTTGCTCTGCGGTGCGTTCTGGTTTTGGTGGAGGAAGTTTCACGGGCGCGGGTGCCGCTTTAGCAATTTCCGCGTTCGCTGCGTCACTGGCAGGCGGACTTGCAGGAGGCTGGCCAACACCGTCAGCGGAACCTGCCTCCAGCACGATTGCTGAACTGCCGTTGCTGGTGGATGTTACTTCCGAAGAAGATCGAAACACCAAGAAACCCAGGAGCAGTCCGAGCAGTACGCCTGCCAGGCTGCCAAGCGCTGCGAGCAGGAGTGGTTTTCTATCCGATGTGGCGGCCTTTGGTGGTGTCGCAGTTTTCGCCGGGCGCTGTGTGGTTGAACGCTTGGGAGGTGGCAGAGTCGAACCGACATCGCCGTATGGATCATGAAACAGATCGTCTTCGTCCTCTTCGTAGTCTTCATCACCTGATGCAATGTCCAAAGTTGTTGCCTCAGGTGAAATTGCGGCTGAGGGTGCGGAGATTCGAATCAGCGTTTTGCACTTCGGGCACTTCACCTGTTTTCCTGCGAGATCGTCCTTGACGGTAAGTCGGGAATTACAGGCAGAGCATTGTATCTTGAGGGGCATAGAATAACGCTCCGGTGATGATCCTGCTGGCGATCTTTGCTTTATCCACGGGAGGACTGTAACCTGATCGAAAACAATGTGCCACCAACGCCACTCATCGAAAAAGACTCAAATCGTTTGCAGCGAAGGGGGAGGCAGGAGCCTCCGGAGCAGTGTGTTCCGAGGTGGAGCCTCGGAACAAGAGCATCATCCGGATCGTGTGCCCATGCTACAATTCGAGAACGTCTCGTTCATGGCAACGTATGGCATCTATGCGATATTGATTGGGCAATCTCAGGTGGGCTCAACGTCACTTGAAATCTCCTGGGCGGGCATCTACGGGAGCGAGCCATGACTATGATCTTCAACGGGACATACAACTTGAAGCGTCATCACTGGCCGCTCCTGGCATGGCTGCTGGTCTTTGTTGTTTCTTCTTCAGGCAGCACCATTGCGGACGAGACCGATGCGACTTTTGCCCCTGCGGTGCAAAGCGCGGATACAAAGTTTGAAACGGTCCTGTCAGCGTTCGTTCAGGATCCGCGTACTTTCGACATCTACGCGACTTCGGCGTCCAAAAAACAAATACATCGTTATGCCGCACAGCAGTTGCGACAGAGTGAATCGACCCCAGTCGCCTCAGTACCTTTGGCCGG
Source organism: Planctomycetales bacterium (assembly GCA_038214195.1). Taxonomy (GTDB): domain Bacteria; phylum Planctomycetota; class Planctomycetia; order Planctomycetales; family Planctomycetaceae; genus SXXK01. The sequence goes on along the minus strand of JBBQSE010000249.1, from coordinate 1,684 downwards.
CCTGCCACAACGAATGCTTGTCCGTACGATTGGCGATAAGCCGTTTGTGTTTGTTCAGTGCATCAATCCCGTGAGCCTGATTCAACTGGACGGGATATCGTTGGACGTCATTCAGGAAATCCCGATCTCCACTGCTGCTGTCTCGGATCTGTTCGGATCCGAATCCAGCGAAGATCCTTTTGTCTGGCTCATCATTGATGCCAATCCGCCGGGATCAAGGAGTTCTATTCGCCGCTGGCGACTTGCCGTAGTCAATGCACTACAACCTGAACCTGTCGTCACAGTCGTCAGTGAAAGCTCGGCGGCCGTAATCACTCCCGACGGCAGCAACCTGTTGACGTCCAATGGTGGCCCCGGCGCGGAGAGATCGGTCGTCTCTTTCAAGGACGGGCCGAGTCCTGAGTTGACCGGCAAGGTGAATGACCCTTTGTTTGAAGGATTCCGGCTTCGTCCGGGAGTCCTGTTCTCGCCGGATCGGCGTTGGATGGTTTCTAATGGTCAGCTTCTGAATCTGGAGACTTCTGCCGCCCGCAGTAGCAGGCCCTCGAACGATCGAACAGATGCTGCTGGAGGGGCATCTGTTGAAGGCTCCACGACATTCAATCCACCCCGAGTTCTGTCCTTCCTGCGCTCGGCACCACTGGCTGTCTGCGATGGTGCCCCGGACAAATCATCGGACGGTGGCTCGTCGCTTCGGTTTGTCGATCTGGAAACAGAGGAGGTTTCGACTCTCTCGATCGATCCTGTGAGCGATGTCTCGAACGTCAGCAACCCACCCGCATGGAATATCTTTGACATGCCTGACCGCAGCGGACTGCTGCTGGTTTCCGGCGTTGAGTGCCGGTTTTTATCGAATCAGGAGTTGCCTGCCAGTATTGGCAGACTTCTCACAGCACCAGCAATGGCGTTGATTGCCATTCCGGATTTGTCGTTTCGAATCGGGGAGTTGAAAGAGATCCCGTTTGAACCAACAGATCCCGCTTGCAAACTGTCACTGCTCAAAAATCCTGACGGGATGTTGCTGGAAAATGGCGTCTTGAAATGGACTCCCACCATTCACCAGCACGGCGACCATCTACTGGAAATCGAATTGTCTGCCGGCGATGTGAAAAGAATCTCCCAGTTCAATATGACTGCGGACTTTACCGTTCAGAAGTTGCCCCGATCCTGTTATTGCTTCGCCGGCCTTGCTTCCCAAAGAATTCTGGCGGGGGCAACATTCAAAGCCGGTGGGAATGTTATCGAAATCTTTCATCAGGACGAAGACGGGCACTGGGTCGAGATACAATCTATTCCAGTTTCTTCAAGCGTAGCGGATCTGGCGCTGGCCTCGGATAATGGCGAGTCCGTTACGGTTATCGTCTGCCTGCAATCCCGACAACCACTTCGGTTCTACAATGCGATTTCTGGTGAACTGCAGCGGGAAATCAATACGAACCTTTATGACGTCACGACGCTCTCTGTGACTGGTACGACTGAGCAGCCGCTGCTGGTGTACAGCGGCATGACCACGAATACGTTTCCGGTCGATGCCGCAGGCATGATTGACCTGAATACTTTTCGCGATCTGGGACTCCTGACCCTGATCCCCGATGACCCGTCGCTGCAGCCGAATCGAATCCTTGTCACACCGGTGCCGACTGACAAGCAGTCGCAGCGAGTCGCGATTTCTCATGCAACAGTT
>JBBQSE010000248.1:0-11858 GCA_038214195.1 Planctomycetales bacterium | reverse complement strand
TATTAGATCGTCTGAAGTAATTTGCACGAGAACATCTACCTTTGTTGGACAGCGCCATTTTTTCCGAAATAGTAACCCGAAGCGTAAGCTAGGGACCGAGTTAGGCACAATCCCTCGCTCACGCTTCGGGCAGCAAAAATGCTCGGTTTCTAGCAAGACTAGCGCTGTCCAACTAACCCTCCCCCCCCGTGGATCGCTGCGGAAGTTGGAATAATTCAAGCGGGGGGCGAGGGGACAATCGCATCGCATCGCATAGAAATACATTCTTATTCCCTCAAAGTTGAAGTGTCAGATCATGTAAAGGTAAATTCCATGATTCCCATAAATCCCATGAAACCCATTAAAAAAATTTCCGCGATCGTGGCCATCGTTTCACTTCTCCTCTGCTGCATGAACACTTCCGCACTAGCCGCGGATGTCGATGCGAGGCTTTCGACCCGCGAAGCCTGGGTGGGAATGCCGGTTGTACTGCAGCTGTCGATCAGCAATGCCGGCGACTACGAACAACCGACTATGCCGGAGATCGATGGCTGCGATATTCGCTCAGCGGGTGCGCCATCTCAGAGTACACAGACCACTATTATCAATGGCCGTCGCAACGACACTCGCAGCGTTGTGATGCAGTATCTGATCACACCACGCCGGGAAGGAACCTATGAAATACCGCCGATCACGGTAAAAGTTGATGGTCACAGCGTCACGACTCAAAAGCTGCGATTCGTCGCCACAAAAAGCCAAACCGGAAATCTTCTCTTCGTCGAAATCGAAGGCGGGAAGAACAAAGTGTTTGTCGGCCAGCCACTGGAGTTGAAACTGAAGATCTGGATCAAACCATTTCAGGATCCAGAGCGGAATCTCACACTGTCAGAAGAAAACATGTGGCAAATGATCTCAGAGCAAACCTCGTGGGGCAGTCTTCTGGATCGCATGAAGGAACTGGCGGCTAACAACCAGCGTCCCGGCGGCAAAGAAATCCTGCGGGACGATGGTCAGGGCAATGAACGCAGCTACTACCTGTATGAGATCACCGCTACCGTTTACCCCAAACGCCCAGGAAAGATTGATGCTGATGATGTGCAGATCGTGGTCAATTATCCCACGGAACTTGGTAAGGCACGCGATCCGTTTGGAGATTTCTTTGGCGGTCGATCCCCACTCTCGCAAATGATGGATGACGATTTCTTTTCGTCACCGTTCAGCAATCGCCTGACAGTATCCGCTTCGCGACCGATTGTGGCGGAAGCCAAAGTGGACGCGACCGAAGTGCTGCCGGTTCCCAGTGCAGGCCGTCCTGCGGACTATCGCGGAGCTGTCGGTCGCTACAACATCGTGACTCAGGCCACTCCGACGATGGTCAACGCGGGCGATCCGATTACATTGAACATTGGCATCGCGGGTACCGGCCCCATGGAACTGGTTCAGGCTCCTCCGCTGTTCGAGCTGCCGTCGCTCACGGTTGACTTCAAAGTTGCCGATCAATCTCTGGCGGGATTTGTTCAGGACAATACAAAACTATTTTCCACAACCATTCGCCCGCGGCGTGAAGGGATCACTCAAATCCCCTCAATCCCGTTTAGTTTTTTTGATCCAGACACCGGCAAATATGAAACAGTGATGAGCGAGCCGATCGCAATCACAGTCGATAAATCAGAATCTCTTTCACTGGATGCCATTGTTGGAAAGCAGCGACACGATGACGGTCCTGCTGCAGAATCGGGTCTGGCCAGCAAAACGATGGAGCCGGATTTCACGAACGAAAATTCCGCCAGCGTTCTCGTATCACAATCTCCTGCTGCTGCCAGTGGATGGTGGTTGTGGTTTGTGATTGTTCCACCAATGGTCTGGATGATCACGGTCATTGTTCGTCATCGAGCTGGAATAACCGGTCTTCTGTCGAGCTTTCGGTCCGCAAAGACTCGATTTCTCAGGGCGATTGATTCTGCCGAGCGGTCGTCGGAAATTGTTGCGGCACTCACACGGTATGTTGCAAGTCGCACAAAGCAGTCGTGCTCTTCACCAGCAGTCGCCGTTGGCGTACTCCGAACGGCTGGAAACGCTCAGGTCGCCAATGACGTCGAAGCGTTCTTCCAGCGCAGTGAAGAATCGCAGTTTAGCGGTTCTTCGCAGCAATCGCTCAGTAAATCTCGTGAGGAGGCGAACGCACTGCTCTCACGTATCGAAGCCGCACTCAATTCAGTCAGCAAGTCTCAGGTTCGACGTACAGGACAGGCCGCAAAAAACCTCGCCGCCAGAGCAATCAGCAGCACAGCCCAGCGAGCGTCGATGCTCATTCTTGCGGCGCTCGTGGCAACTTCTGCGAGTGCTGTCACGGCTGCGGAAACTTCAACAGCTCAATCTGGAGCTGCGACCGTTGCAAATGTAAGACAGCAGGCTCCCGATACCATCACGCTGTCGCCGGTTCAGCAACAGATGCTGCTCGCGGAGGCGGGCGACCTTTATTCGCGGGCCATTGATGTCGCAAAGACAGACGCGGCTGAGGCAAATGACCTGTTTACGTCGTCCGCCGCAAAATACCAATTGCTTGTCGATTCAGGCATCCACAACGCACGGCTTTACAGAAATTTCGGAAACGCCTGTCTGCAGTGCAACCAGCTTGGGCGAGCCATCGTGAACTATGAACGAGCGCGGCAATTCGATTCGGGTGATCGCCAGTTGGAAGTCAATCTTGAGTTTGCGAACTCACTGGTCAAAGGCCAGGACTCGAAGCCAAATTCCTCAACCCAGGTGACGTCCGGCGACGCCACGTCTCTGGAATCGATCCTGCAGAAACTGGGCACAATGAATGCCCTTCTGATCAACATGACCGGAATGTCCGTAATCATTTGGACGGCGGTAATTTCTTCTCTGCTGTTCTGGAGCTTTCTGACTGCCCGCGCCCTCGGTTACCGCTTTCCAATGTGGCGATTCGCGATAGTGCCGCTGCTGTTGTTGACGACGTCGTTGACTTCATTGATCCTTGCATCGACCCAGGCTCAGGACCCTGCGAATGGAATCATCGTGTCAGATACCCTGAATTTGTACGCGGGTGACGGCGATCTGTTTGATGTCGTCCTCCTTGTCGAGGCAGCGCAGGGGCATCGTGTCCAAATTCTCGAGACCAGAGGCGACTGGACCCGGGTCAGGACGCGACGCGGACAGACCGGCTGGCTGCCCGCGCGGAGCGTCGAATCATTCTTGATCTAATCATCTACCGTGACATTGCCAGCGGTTACATGGGACATTTGCAACTCGCCGTGAACGCGGCTACCGCAACAAATTATGCAATCGTTCGTCGAGCAGGCTGTCGATGCGCAGGCGGCTCGTGTTGAAGTCGCCGACGGCGGTGTGGCGATTGGGGACGGAGACGATGTACGCCCCGGCAGTGGCTGCGGCATGTGTGCCAGTTTCGCTGTCTTCGAGGACCAGCATCTGGGAGGGGAGCACGTCGAGCATACTCGCAGCCATGAGGTAAATCTCCGGATGCGGCTTTCCGTTTCATTACCTACTTCAACAACACTTTCGCCAAACCATTCGCATGGAATTACACCGGTCGCCGCGCTGAAGAACCGTCGATCATACGGCCAAACACATGGAGAAAACTGGGCAAAAAGGCTATCGCAACTGCTGAATTCCCCTCTGGTGTCCCAACAACTATGAGTTGCGGTACTAGTGATTTTGACAGAAGAGCAAAATCAGAGTTTACTACTACAGTTTCGACAGATCAAAGTCGTAAGTGTTCGGACCCTCTTTGACCTCGAACACCAGACCGCTGGTCTTTGGATCAAGGAATTTTTCTGGAATATCCGCAGACGCTGCAGCCTTCGGTGGGTCCGCAGCTCCACCAGACATCATCATTTTCTGATATTCCGCACTTGCCTGGCTTGCTTCCACAATGGGAGCTACCGGAGGAGCAATAGCCACTTCGTAGCGTCCGGCCGGAACGCCAAGCTTTGGATCCCCAGCCACCAACGAATAGTTGCCCAACGAATCCAAAGTCCCCACTAAGGTCAAACCTTTATCTTTGTTGAAAAATATAACCTGGCTGTTGACGGTAACAGGCTTTCCATCGTTAGTGACTTTTCCGCTGACCTGTGACTGTGCCCCGACGGGTCCGGTGGGACCGCCGCAGCCATTTATGAATCCGAACAGACAAATACAAACACTGAACAACACGAATCGCATGGTTAATTCACCTACGTCAAAAACAGAATCGATATTGAAATACTGGAGCAGGGCGGACTCTTAAACGGCGCTGCTGAGTCAACAGCAGCGCCCGAATTTTTCCCAACTGAAGAGCTAGAAGTCTCCGAGCACCTGGCCGTCATTTCTTACGGCTAATCGTCGCAAAGTTAACATGTCCATATTTTCGCTGATGAACCTGGAAGATCCGTCACCCAGCAGCACCTGTATTCCACCTGTATGGGCAGAGCTAAGCGGATTATTTGGGCCATAGTTGTCGCCAGTGCCCGGCCACGAAGCCGTGTCGCTGGGAACAGCAGGAGCATTCGGCGCGTACCGCACAGTTGTGCAATTGAAAAGGCGTTCGAAACCACCACCGGGAGATGCATCAACGGTTGTCAAGTTAGGTGTTCCCATCATAATTCCGTGGGCACCGTTTACGGGGACAGACTTGGATCCGCCGGCGGCCTGTGGTGCAGTCCAGACGAAATTTGATGCTTCACCAACCACCATGACGTTTGTCGTGCCGTCCGTCATGTCCTTGAAGCCAATTGACCGGCCCACAACCATAGTTCCGTTGCCCGCGAGAATCCCACCGCTGGAAGTTGCCGCTACAGATGCTGGAAGGGTATATCCGTTCCCTGTCGTGGCTCCTGAAATTCCGTGATACTGTGTGATTGTTGTACGAACTGATCCAGTATCTCGCTTCGCTTCCAGCGGGCTTGATGGACAAAGTGCCCAGCTGATAGTCGTTTGCGCCAGAACCACACCGTTTGCTGTGCCTTCTGGTCCTGCGCCCCCTGCCGCAGAGGCAGTCCAACCATGGTGGGCACCACTGAAAGTGAGTTGGCTGTAGAGGGGTGCCTGATCAATCTGAGGCAGGATGCGCATGTACCAGGACATGCCCCAACCGCCAACTGATGATGCCAGACCGCCGGGTGGCAGTGTGTTGTAAATATCATGGTAGTTGTGAAGTCCCAAACCGATTTGTTTGAGATTGTTCTTGCACTGCGTCCTGCGGGCTGCTTCGCGCGCTTGTTGCACGGCAGGCAACAGCAAGGCAATGAGAATGGCGATGATCGCAATCACCACCAAAAGTTCGATGAGTGTAAATCCACGACGGCGCATTGAAATTTCTCCGGAAGTGAAACAAGAAAACACATAAGAAAGGAAAATGACATGACTAGCTGGAAACCGAGCGTTTTTGTAACCCGATGCGTCAGCGAGGGATTGTGCCTAAGTCGTTCCCTCGCTGACGCCTCGGGTTACTACTTCGGGTAACCTAGTGACGTCCAGCCAGCATCGTTCAAGCTGTCGGTAAGGCCGAAGTTGAAAAGTGCCAGCGTTAACAGTGACAACAAACCAGGGAATTGTCAACGAGAATCGCTGTCCGAGAATTAAGAAAATGAACAGCAATTTCGTTTCAACCATGTGACTGCGACGAGATGGCAGTGACAGGAATCAGGAACATCGACACAAATCGAGGCGATCGGCGACAGAACCAGACCATGAAATGGGGTCGAACGCAACCCATTTTCAGTTCTGCATCGGATCAGCACACTCAACCGGCAATTCTCGCCCTTGCACCAGCAAGAGTTCTCGACTGGTGATCGGAACGGTCCACTGCTGAACGTCGCCGTTACTCCAAGTCACTTCAAGTTCCTCAAGCTGCTGTTGGTCAGGGATGGCCAGCACAAATGAATTTTCATTTGTTGTCAGATAGCCGCCGCCGGGAGCCGCAAACCGGAAATAATTCCTGCCCCCAATTCGAGCTCGAATTGTCGCACCGCTGCCATCCCTGACGCCCGAATTCGACACGAGCCGCAGAACAAGTGGGGTACTATTCCATGTGGTTTGATTTGTGACGAGTGAGAATGGTGCGTGGAGATATGAAACTGCGAAGTCTTTCTTACCGTCTTTGTTCCAGTCCATTGTCGCCAGACCTCTGCCAAGATATTGCCCCTGAAAAAATGAACCGAGCTCGTCTCCGGGAATCTCGGTAAACGAATTTCCCTGCAAATTTCTAAAGAGTTGCGGGCGCATCCGATCCCGCTGCGATGCATCCTGACTCTTATCGACATGTCCGTTTGTGGCGATCAGATCATCCCAGCCGTCGCCATCGAAGTCGGCAAACTGCGTCCCGAAACCCAGCATTCCGAAGCTGGAGTCCCGAAGCCCAAACTGGCGAGTCAGATCCAGAAACATTCCATCGGCCCCCTGGGCATAAAACGTATTCGACTCATGTTGAAAATTCGTCACAAACAGGTCGAGTTTGCCGTCACCGTTGGCATCACCGGCTGCCACACCCATCGACGCCTGGGCATTTCCGTCGGAGTCAAGAGCAACACCCCGGAGAATTCCTTCTTCGGTAAACTGAGGGATTCCGTTTTCATCGCTCTCACGATTATTGAATAGAAAGTTGGCACTAGTGTCATTGGCAACGAACAGGCTGGTGCGGCCATTGCCGGTGAAGTTCCAGGCAATCAATGCCAGTGCCCTACCGGACGTCTCGCGGATTTGCGACGCATCCGTCACATCGCGGAAACGACCATCCCCGAGATTTAGATACAGCCGGTCGGATTCAGCAGTCAGAACGTCCGGAGTGCAGGCCATCGGTTCTCCGGTGGAGCGATGACAATCCTTGTTCGCGGTTTCATCCCGCTTCGAATAATTGCCGACGTATAAGTCCGGCAAACCGTCACCGCTGAAATCGGCCAACACGCTGGTGATGCTCCATTCATTTCCCGCGATGTCAGCAACGCTGGTCGCATCCTCAAAAGTTCCGTCGCCGTTATTGTGAAACAGTCGATTGGCTCCCAGATTTGAAACAGACGCGTCAGGGAACCCGTCCTGATCGAAATCCCCTACACAGACTCCGTGAGAAAAGCCCGGCTCAATGAGATTTGCGACCGTTGCAACTTCGTCAAATCGAACCCCGTTTCGATTGCGATAAAGGCGATCGAGTACAGCAGGCTGGTTATCATTTACTCGCCAGTTATTGGCTTGCGCGATATGCAGATCCGGCCAGCCGTCCAGATCGAAATCCAGGGCTGCCATACCACCTCCGACGACGTTGAAAATGTGCTGCAGGCGAGTTTCCTCAGTTGTTCCTTCGAAGTACGTAAAATTGATTCCGGCTGCTGCGGCTTCGTCAGTAAACTTCCAACTGATCGGATTGTCAGATGACTTTTGTTTCTGCGGAGTTGAGGCAACTCGCTCAGTCACGAGCATGCCCCAGTTCGGTTCATTGAACCGGTCCAGGTCGAATGATGCCAGTTCGCGCATCAAAGTCGCGTTTTGATCGGGCGACTGGACTGCCAGGCGAGACCAGTGCCACGGCGACGGTCGTGTCGAATCATCGTCGAAATCAAGCTGCGAAATGACATAAAGCCAGCCAGCGGCTTCCCAATACCGTCCCAATTGCCCCAGTCGATCCGCCGCCTTTCGCATCAATTGCTCATCGACGCTACCTCGCAGCAGGTTCAGAGTTGCTTCCAGTTCTGACAGCAGTTCAGCCCGTCGCTGAAACAATTGCGCCGCGTGGGACTCTCCAATCGATTCGAGGCAACCGGCGATCTGCACGTTTGCCGGCAAATGATTCGGAGACAGCTGAATCGCCTTCAGAAAACAATGGATGGCACCCTCAGCCTGTCCAACGCGACGCGCTTGTACGCCCTGAACAAACCAGACTTCCGGATGATTCCGAGCGGCGTCAGGCAGGCTGGCCCGCCACAACATGAATTCATCCAGGTTGCCGCGTTCGACGATGATGCGGCCCAGCCGTCCCTGCGCTTCACCAACGTACGGAGCGGTCGCAATCACCTGCCGCAAGAGTTGCTCGGCTTCTTCGTTCTGATTTTTGAACAGCATCCTTCGTGCGGATCCCAGGAGAGCAATTCCTGGCTGCGCGGGAGTTGATTCGATGGCAATACGTTCAAAGTCACTATCTTCACGATAGAAGCGTTCGGTCGTGGCGGCCCCCATAAGTTCGTCGCCGCTGCACTTTCCTCGGCGGAGCTGCATCATGAACGGTATTGCCGATTCCCAGGTGCGCCCCTGAACCTGCAGCATATGGCCCAGCCGATGGTTGGCGTCTCTGTGAGTCGGGTCCAGGCCTAAAACGATGCGAAGATGTTTTTCTTCATCCAGCATTTGCCCCATGACGCGAGAGCGTTTGGCAAGTCCCAGTTCACGTTGCAGTTGCCAGTTTCCTCGATCCTGTGGCAGTTTTTCATAGTAGGCCACGGCCAGTTGCTGGTGATGTTGTTTGGCTGCGAGTTCAGCGGCCATGAAGAGTACATCGGGATCGTTTTGAAAGCCCGCCAGGTGCTTCTCGATCTTTGCCTCGACGTCTGGGTTTCGCTCAGCGATCGCAACGCGCAGATCCCGCTGCGAACGAACGCGGGCAGAAGGAAAAATATTCGGAAGCAGAACTGTCAACACGCCGACGAAGATCGCGATAAGACATCCCGCCTGCAATCCGCGTTCGATGTAATCAGCCCTCCTTCCCGACGGTTGAGCATGGATCATTGCCGAGCGCCTGTTTCTGCGACCGGAAGCGTTTTTTGCAGATGTCCAGTGCGACACTCCGTGAGAAGTCCCCACACCATCAGCAACGTTCCAAGCACCAGAAAAATCAGGCTGACGGGGATCAGCACCGACGACGACGCGTCCACATTGGGAAACTGGACGAGCTGTGCATGTGCAAATGCCTGTTCGGCACCGACCAGGAGGACGGCTCCGCTCAGAAGTTTCATGGGCAGTCTTTCAACATGGGAGGAATCTAAAACTCGAAAATGAAATCGCGGTGTTCGCAGAACAGTTAAGCGACTTCTCGAGTTCTGAACAAGCAACAATCCTGGCGATTTCTTTAATACAGCCATCAGGATTCACGTTGAGCGAGCTGATAAACAGAAGGACTTTGCTCAAAAAAAGCCGCACTATGACATTCTGGTCGTGATGTCCGGTCAGGATTTTGAATTCCGGACAGTCGTTACGCTGGTGGCGTGCGGATGTGATTCGACAAAACAAAAAGTGCTGAGCCCCTGACGAGTCCGTCTGTCGAAAACAATGCAGGGCTCGCTCCGTCGGGGACTTCGTTTTCGCGAGGCGACTGCCGACGCAGCCATTGATTTCGATGGAGACTATTCGCACGGTTGCGTGAGCGGCGATTTGAACAGCGATGAATTCTGCGACATCGTCAACTGTTATGGCTCAAATCAGCTGCTGATAAATCAAGGTGATGGGACATTTCGCGATGAGCCGCCAGCAGATTCTCCGCTGTCAGCATCCACGCGGCGCGCATGCGACCGTTGCGAAGCGTGAGAGACTGCGGGCGGATTTGTACGTCCACGTTGTTCGAACGGAGACGGATACCTTCGTTCGTCGGCTACCGCAACAAATTATGCAATCGTTCGTCCAGCAGGCTGTCGATGCGCAGGCGGCTCATGCTGAAGTCGCCGACGGCGGTGTGGCGATTGGGGACGGAGACGATGTACGCCCCGGCAGTGGCTGCGGCGCGTGTGCCAGTTTCGCTGTCTTCGAGAACCAGCATCTGGGATGGGAGCACGTTGAGCATACTTGCGGCCATCAGGTAAATCTCCGGATGCGGCTTTCCGTGCGTTACATCTTCCGCAGTCAAAGTGAAATGGAACCGGTGGAGCAATTCAAATCGTTCCAGCAGTTGTGTCATGTAGGATCGCGGCGATGAGGTTGCCACAGCGCGCGGCAAGTCCCGTGATTCGATCAATTCCAGCACATCGTGTAGTCCTGGCATCGTCGCCAGTGAGTTCTCGGCGATCGCTTCGAACAGTTCCTTTGTCTCGTGCATCAGGTCTTCGATACGATCCGGCAGCCCGGTGCGTGACTTGAGGGCGTTGAAGGCATCGACCGGACGTCGGCCAAGCATGCTGTGCCGGATGTCGTCGGTCATTTCCAGACCGCGACGTTCCAGCAATTGCTTCCCGGCAAGATCGAAAATATCCTCAGTATTCAGCATCAAGCCGTCGAGATCGAACACTACGGCGCGGATTTCGGGAAGGTTCTGCATGGGTTCCAGTGTTCTCAGGAGTGTTCGCTCAATTGTCCGCCACGGTAACTGATGTCCAGCAACTCCATCGGGTGCAGCACGGCAATGCTGTGGCCTGCTTCTTTCAGCTTTGCCTGCAGTTGCAGAGAACAGCCCGCGTTGCCTGACACAATGATGTCCGGCTTGACATCCATCAGGCACGCGACTTTTCGCTGCCCAAGTCGATCGGCCATTTCCGGTTGCGTCAGATTATAGCTTCCAGCAGCACCGCAGCAGAGTTCCGATTCCGCGATTGGCTGCAGAGAAATTCCGGGGATCAGTTTGAGCAGGTCTCGCGGCTGCTGACGAATTTTTTGAGCATGCTGCAGATGGCAGGCATCCTGATACGCCACGACCGCGTCGATTCGTCCTTCCGGCTTGACGGGGCCAAGTGACATCAGGAATTCACTGATGTCCTTCACAAGATCGCAGAATTCTTTCGTCGGATTTTCCAGACCGTGCTGGTGGGCTGCGTCCGTCGTGTTCGAGTGTGTCGCCGCGAGTTCTTCCTGAATGTGTCCATAGTCCTTCATCATCGCTCCGCAGCCGGCGACGTTGACAATGATGGCGTCCAGATTTTCGCCCTGAAACGCGGTCATGTTCTGCTGCATGAGATCCAGCGCTGGCTGCGAAGCACCGCTGTGATAATGAATGGCTCCGCAGCAACCCTGGCTTCGCGGAATGACCACGTCGCAGCCGTTTTCCTGCAGCACACGAGCGGTGGCCCAGTGGACGTGACGAAACATGGCGTCCGCCACGCAGCCAATAAACAATCCCACGCGGGCGCGGCGAGTTCCCTTTGCTGGCAGGAACACAGGCAGTTCGGGAAGTCCGGCTCTGAGCTTCGGCAACTGCGCCTGCATGCGACGCAGTTTCGACGGCAGCAGGCGAGTTAGTCCGATGCGTTCGGCCAGCACATCCAGCTTCATCAACTGCGCGAGTCGCGCGGGCAACAGCGCCCATCGCATTCGATGACGATGTGGAAATAGACCGTACATAATCCAGCGATGAAACCAATCAGGACGATACCGTGTTCGCGGAGACGTCGCTTCGCCGGTCGATTCGGAGGCCGCCGGTGGAATTGCGAGTTCGTGCATCTCGACGCGAAAGGGTTCGATGATCCGTCCGTATTGCACGCCACTGGGACAAGCCGTTTCACAACTTCGGCAGTCGAGGCACAAATCCAGATGTCGCCGCACATTGTCCGTCAGCGGGAGCCTGCCATCGACAACGGATCGCATCAGATAAATTCGTCCGCGCGGACTGTCGTTTTCGTCGCCTGTCTCAACGTACGTGGGGCACGCCGACGTGCAGAGTCCGCAATGCACGCAATCGAGAAATCGATCGTAGGGAATGGACTGACCAAACTTCGGCAGCAGCTCTGGCGACGCGGGCAGCGAAGTCGCAGGCGTGCCGGGTGTTGGGGACTGAGTTTGCGACATAGGATCAATGGTTTTTCAGCGAAGTTACATTTGAGTACATTTAGTGCCCCAAACCAGAACAGTTGGGAAAACTGTTCTACAATGAAGGTCGGAGGCGAAGACTTGCAACATTCTCCGAACCGTCCGGGCGTATGCCCCTTAACCAAGCAATTTCTTGAGCGCTTCAGCAT
>JBBQSE010000247.1:0-11860 GCA_038214195.1 Planctomycetales bacterium | reverse complement strand
TAGCGCCTTGCCGCTCACTTATTGATCGAGCGATCCTAAAGCGACCGTTTGCTGCTTACGCAAAGAATACCAGGACGACAAATATGATTCTGGAAACAAAAATGGCTGAGCGAAAACAAAGAGCGCAATATATTTTTGTCTCGAAATGTTTCTGTCCAAAACAATGGGGCGATCGAAATTTGGTTCCTCGGCAATGTCGGAACCGGGCATCATGGACGACTCATCCAACATGCGTGCCACTCGTGTGTGCCATCCTGTTTCTAATCGCCAATTCGCCCCAAACCTCCGGCGACAATCTTTCGCAATTGCCGCAAGTCTTTCACCACGGCGTTGTGGCAGCAGACCATCCTGCGGCGAGCGAAGCTGGAGCGATGATCCTCCGAAAGGGCGGAAACGTCGTTGACGCGGCCGTTGCCACGTCCTTTGCTCTTTCGGTCACGCGACCTGCCAGCTGCGGCATTGGCGGTGGCGGCTTTATGGTGATCTGGGACGCTCACCAACATCAATCCGTTGCAATCGACTATCGCGAACGTGCGCCGTCGAACGCTGCTGCAGAGCAGTACGGTGATGCTGCCGACGCGGAAAAAGAAGAGCCCGTCAGCGTCCGCGGTGGACTGGCTGTCGGTGTGCCAGGCACCGTGGCTGGGTTGTGCTATGCCGCGAAGAAATACGGTACTCTTCCAATCGATCAGTTAGTGCTGCCAGCGATCGATTTGTGTCGCAGTGGAGTCGAAGTCGATGCACATGACATGGAAGCTCAGGCGTCCGCTCTGAAGACGATCCGCAGGCATAAGGGCTACGACAAGCGTTTCGCGGCGTTGATAAAAAGTTATCTGAATGGAGGAGTCAAGTGGAAGCCGGGCGATCGATTCTATTCGCCTCAATTGTCGGTCCTTGAACTCATCGCCAAACACGGAGCAGCGGGTTTCTATGAAGGTGATGTGGCAGATGCGATCTGCCGGACCGTCGGAGATGATTCCGGCAAAATGGTTGCTTCGGATCTAAAGAACTATCAGCCGACGGAGCGCGATCCACTGAAGGCCAGCTTTGGCGGTCGGCAGGTGATCAGTATGCCCCCGCCTTCCAGCGGCGGAATTGCGATTCTGCAGACGTTGCAGTCGCTGGAGGCATGGGAAAACAGAAATCATGTTTCGCTGAAATCGCTGGGGCACAATTCGCCCGAGTATGTTCATGTCGTCACGGAAATTTTGAAACACGCCTTTGCTGATCGCGCGGAGTTTTTAGGAGACACAGACTTCGCCGAAGTGCCGGTCACCAAACTACTCGACCTCCAATATGCCGATCAGATCGCCGCTCACGTTGATCCAAATTCAGCGCAACCGCTGGAATCGTACGGCCGATTTTTCCTGAACGACGATGCCGGCACGAGCCATTTTTCGATCATCGATGCTCAGGGAAATGCGGTCGCCTGTACTGAAACCATCAACCTGACATTCGGCAGCTTCGTCGTGGTGCCTGAATTCGGCATCCTGCTCAACAACCAAATGGATGACTTCGCAGCAAATCCCGGCAAGCCAAATGCGTTCGGCCTGATTCAGGGACCGGCCAACGCGATTGTTCCAGGTAAGAGACCGCTCAGCAGCATGACGCCAACAATCGTGGTCGAAGACGGCAAAGCGACCTACGCCTGCGGCGCATCGGGTGGCCCAAAAATCATTACCGCCACGCTGCAAAGTCTTCTCAATCGCACTGTCTTTGAGTTGCCCGTCAATCAGGCCGTCACGGCCCCGCGGTTTCACCACCAGTGGTCCCCCAACGAGCTTCTGCTGGAACCAGAACTTTTTAAAGCGACTTCGTCCGCACTGGAAGCCAAAGGCCACGCGACTCGAAAAGCTTCGTCACTGGCCGCGACTCAGGGTGCGGCGCGACAATCTGATAAGCTGACGGGTGGCAGCGATCCCCGAAAACAGGGCCAACCAGCGGGATTTTGACGGCAAAGCGCACCCCGAAGAAAGCGGTAGACTCTTGGTTCTTCACGCTGCCTTTAGGTAATGCAGGTTAAAATGGCGGGCCAGGTTTCGGCTGATCACTCGCATTGCGATTCAAGCGCGGTCTTTAACTGCAGGCGTCTAATTCCTGTTGGAATCAGTTTTTGATCGTTCCGCGAACTGCTGGCGGAAAGATTTTTTTGGGGCGTCGGGCAGATCTCGTTGCTTGCCCCAGGCGTTGAGCGGATTGTAGATGGCGAATCGAGGCAGCCACCGCAGCGAAGTTCTGGCGACTCCTCCGAGCAAATTGAAGAGCCACGTTCGGGACAAAACCGCCGACATCATTTTCATCGACAGCTTCTTCGACGCGCCGATCAGATGTTTGCGATCCAGAAAGCTCCGCATCGCAAAGAGCTGATGGTGCAGGTCGATTTTCACGGGACACACATCCGTACATGATCCGCAGAGAGTGCAGGCAAATGGCAGCGTGCTGTGCTTCTCAGGCGTCTGGATGGGTGTGAGAATGGAACCGATCGGGCCTGGAACCGTGGCTTCGTAACTGTGACCGCCGCTGCGGCGATACACGGGACACGTATTCATGCAGGCACCACAGCGGATGCAGTTTAGACTGCGACGGAACTCCGGCATCTTCAAAATTTCCGTACGCCCGTTATCGACCAGCACGATATGCATCTCACAGCCGGGTCGCGGGCCATGGAAATGTGACGAGTACGTTGTGATCGGCTGACCGGTGGCGGAGCGCGCGAGCAGTCTCAGAAAGACGCCGAGATCCGCGGCCCGAGGCAGCAGTTTTTCAATGCCCATGCAGGCAATGTGGAGTTTTGGCAGAGACACACCGAGATCAGCGTTGCCTTCATTGGTACAGATGACGATGCCGCCGGTTTCCGCAATTGCAAAGTTCACGCCCGTCAGTCCCGCGTCGGCTTTGCAAAAATGTTCGCGAAGATGCTGCCGAGCGGCTTCGGTGAGGTAAGCTGGATCGGAAGCTCCTTTTTCGGTTCCCAGATGCTCATGGAAACATTCGCCGACCTCTTCCTTTCGGATATGAATGGCGGGCAGCACGATGTGGCTGGGAGTTTCGTGCCGAAGCTGCACGATCCGTTCGCCAAGGTCCGTATCGACCACCTCAATGCCATGCTCTTCCAGAAACGGATTGAGGTGACATTCTTCGGTCAGCATGGACTTGCTTTTGACCAGCCGCTGCACCTTGTGACTCTGCAGGATTTCGAGCACGATGCGATTGTGTTCAGCGGCGTCAGTGGCCCAGTGGACGATCACACCCAGCTTTTTGGCGTTCGTTTCAAACTGTTCCAGATAATCGCCGAGTCGCGACTGCGTGTGCGATTTGATCGCCGACGCAGTTTCGCGCAGCATTTCCCATTCGGGCACAGCGGCCGCCATTCGATCACGTTTTTCGCGGACAAACCAGAGCGCCTTGTCGTGCCATTCAGCACGAGTGCGATTGGCAGTGAATTTTTGGGCAAGGGCTGGGTGAGGCATCGCAGAGTTTTCAGTGTTCGGTTTTCAGAGTTCAGAGGTCACACGCGGAGACCGTTTCATCAATCACGACTTGTTCATTGCTTCTGCCATGATTTCAGCGAAATGAAGCACGCGGATGGGGATTTTGCGACGCCGGATAATTCCGTCGAGATGCATCAGGCATGACATGTCACCCGCCGTCAGTACTTCCGTGCCGGCTTGCACATGGTCGTTGACACGATCATCGCCCATCATGCACGAAACGGCTTCCTCAGCGACGGCGAATGTACCACCGAATCCGCAGCATTCGTCTTTTCGTGACAAATGGGAGAAACGGATCCCATCGAATTGGTTGAGCAGACTCACAATGAGATTGTCGCGCGAGGTCATTACTTCGGAAGATGCTCCAAGTCGCAATTCCCGGAGCCCGTGGCAACTCTGATGCACGCCGACCTGACTCGCAAATTTGCCCTTAACCCGGCTGACTTCCAGGACACCCATCAGAAATTCGCTCAGTTCCATCGTCCGTTTGCGAACGGTGGCGGCTCGCTCATCATCGTGATCAACGAGGTGATCGTAGTGATTGCGGACCATCGACACACAGCTGCCGGAAGGCGCGACGATGTAGTCATAGCCGTCAAACACATCGACAAACTTCTTTGCCAGCGGTTTGGCCTCTTCCATGCAGCCGCTGTTCGCCATCGGTTGTCCGCAGCACGTCTGAGCCGTCGGAAACTCGACGGTGACGCCGAAATGTTCCAGGACAGAGACAGTTGCCATTCCGACCTGCGGATAGAACTGGTCAACGTAGCACGGAATGAACAGAGCGACTTTCATAAGTTCACGGATCAACGGCAATTGTGAATTTGCGGAAAACAGCACCAGAGTTGCCAGATAGTAGCACGGATTCCAGCGAGTCGCCATGATCCCTGACAGTCGCTTTGCTGTTCAGTTCGACGCCGTCCCGATAAAATACATCCCTGCTGGCGCACTTCCCAGTTTTCCGTTCGAATTTCGAAAGCCAAATCGATGCTTGCTTTTCCACTCGCTGGTTCATTTTCAGGAATTCAGTCCAGATTCCTGTTCGGTTTCCTGATGGCCATTGCCCCGTTACTCCAAAACATTCAGGCGGAAGACAAGGCACGTGACGTTGAATCGAAGCTCGCTCCCATCCATGTGGATCTGGCCCAGGATTGGCCATGGTGGCGAGGTCCGTCGCATAATGGAATTGCCAACCCCGATCAGCATCCTCCGGTGAGCTGGAGTGATTCAAAAAACATCCTCTGGAAGGCGAACCTGCCGGGACGCAGCCACGGTTCCCCAATTGTCGCGGGTGATCAGGTGGTCGTGACAGCGGCCGACCCGGAACGCAACGTCCAGACGGTCTTATGCTTTGATCGAAAAACGGGCACCCGGCTGTGGGAGACTGTCGTTCATGAAAACGGACTGGACGTCGATAAGAACAGCAAATCCTCGATGGCCAGTTCCTCGGCCGCCTGCGACGGAGATCGTTTTTTCGTGAATTTCCTGAATGGCGATTCCGTGTACATGACGGCCCTCGATCGTGAGGGCAATAAGCTCTGGCAAAGAAAGATCTCGGCATACATCAATCACCAGGGATTCGGTTCGTCGCCGTTGCTGTACGAAGATTTGGTCATTGGCGTATCCGACAACAAAGGCGGCGGAGCCATCATGGCGATGAACCGGGCCACAGGAGATATCGTCTGGCAAAAGACGCGACCCGCGAAGCCGAACTACGCGTCTCCGGTGGTTTTTAATGTCGCGGGGAAGGAGCAGCTCTTTCTCACCGGATGCGATCTTGTGACCAGCCTGGATCCAGCCACTGGTGAAACGCTGTGGGAAGTTGAAGGCGCCACAACCGAATGCGTGACGACAACAATCACCGACGGACGCCACATTTTCACGAGCGGCGGATACCCCAAGAACCATGTTGCCGCAGTGTCGATTGATGGATCTGGCAAAGTCATCTGGGAAAACTCCACGCGGACCTATGTGCCATCGCTGCTGACCCGTAACGGCTATTTGTACGGCGTGACGGACGGTGGAATTGCGATGTGCTGGAAGAGCGACACTGGTGAGGAAGTCTGGAAGGGACGTCTTGGCGGCACCTTCAGTAGTTCCCCGGTGATGGTTGGTGACACGATCTACGCGGCGAACGAAGAGGGGCAGACGTTTGTCATTGAGGCGTCCACCGTGAAACTCGATCTGCTTGCAACAAACCAATTGGGAACCAGCGTCTTTTCGACTCCCGCAATCTGTGGCAGCCGAATCTATCAGCGCGTGGCACATGAGATTGATGGACGGCGACAGGAAGTTTTGTACTGCATTGGAAAATAATCTGCGGTTCATCACCGTCGCCCCGCAGATCCGGAAACGCAAGATGCTTCGCGTTGAGCCTTTCGGCACCATCATGGTGTGAGCAGAGGGTCGGGAGTCTTTTTCGGAGAGTCGCCTGGTGAAAAACGCTGACGTTTCCGTCCGAAAAAGACTCCCGACACTTTCCTTCATCCTGATCCTGCTTGCGGGTTGTTCAGGACAGTCGGAACCGAAAAGGACTACCACCAAGCTATCGTTGCCAGACAAATCGTCTATTGAACAGCCTCAATCAACAACATCGACAGTGCCAGGCATCGTACGATGGGAATCTGTACTCCCACTCAAGCGCGAAGTTGCGATCATGGAATCGGTGTTCTGGGAACCTGCCGACACAGACAGCCTGCGCGCCCGGATCTTTGAGTCGCCGCAGATCAAGGGCAGCAGAGTGCTGGAAATCGGTACTGGTTCCGGACTGATTTCACTGTGCTGCCTGCAGGCCGGAGCAGCATACGTTGTGGCAACGGATCTCAATCCCAACGCCATCCAAAACGTTCAGTTCAATGCTTCAAATTATGATGGCGTCTGTCAACTCGACGCGCGACTTGTGCCTCGCCGAGATCCGAGTGCCTGGTCAGTGATTCAGCCGGACGAAAGATTCGACTTCATCATTTCAAACCCACCATGGGAAAACGACAGGCCGAAAAGCGTCGCGGAATTTGCCCTCTATGATCCCGATTTTGTGTTGCTCGATTCGCTGGTAAAAGGCACCCGGCAGCGATTGCTCCCCGGTGGCCGAATGTGGCTTGCTTACGGCTGCGTGACGGCCATCCGCCGAGTGCAATTGAGGACTCGTGAAGAGCACCTTGAATGCGTTCAACTGGACGATCGATCACTCGATGAGCTGCCGGAAATTTTTCTGCCTGGGATGTTGCTGGAAGTTTCCGATCCTCTCCCCCAAGCCTTCAAAAATGTCGATGACATATTTTGAAAAATGCTGGCTGCACATCGGAACTCGACTACACCGAACACAGCGGCAGCAAGTAAGTTCCTTAGCAACGCTCGAGAGATAACTGTCGTAGTGGACGAGGCCACGTGTCCTAACCGCCAATCCGTGGCCGGACTCGTGGCCTCGTCCACTACTTCAATTCCGACACTTATTGATCGATCGTTCCGTAGACACTCGCTCGCGCTTCGTGCTGGTAGATCCTTTTCCGCAGCTCGCTCTGAAGCAAGTCGTGACGCTCTGATCTTGCATCCCGGGGCTGGCTAAAAAATCCCCAGCACGTCTCTCGCATCGTCTGTCATTCGATCAGGAGTCCACGGCGGAGACAACGTGATGGTCACCTTGGCTTCATCGATGTCGTCCAGACGCTCAAGTGCCATTTTGGCCTGCTGAACGATCTGCGGTCCGGCTGGACACGCCGGACTGGTGAGCGTCATTTCGACGGACACTTTGCGGTCTTCTTCGTTGACAGAATAGATCAGCCCGAGATCCACGATGTTCACCATCAATTCGGGATCAATTACCTGTTTCAGCGTTTCGATCAGTTCTTCGGCAGTCGCCATGCTGTTTATCCAGTCGTCAAATGAGTCTGTTTGGAGGAACGCCAACAGCGATCAGGGCAATTCCGCCCAAACCGCACCGTCACGGATCTCGGTACGATAAACACGAATCGGTTCTGTCGCAGGCATGCACAGCGCATTTCCTGTTTTCAGGTCGAAGCGAGCGGCATGCCGGGGGCAAATAATCGAACATCCCTGCAGAGGCCCGGAAGTCAGCGGTTGTCCGTCGTGTGAGCAAACGTCTTCGATCACAAAATAGTCAGATTCAATTCGAATGACCAGCGCCGGTATGTCGTCGATAAACACGCTGCGACGTTCACCGGACTTCAATTCATCAATTCCAATGACACGTTCCATTTTTTTTTCTTCGATCATCATCTTCCTGTCCACCTGAATTCTTTACCGCTCGACACAACCTCACGATCATAGCATTGTCAGGATTCCAGACCTGAAACGGCGTAGGAACTGGCGGAAATTCGTGAAGAATTTTTTAGGATGTTCCACTGTGTGTTGGCAATTTACAAAGTGTGGCACACTTTTCGCATTTGCGGGACTGTGATGCATTTCCGCGCGATTCCTCAGCCAGAATGGCAATTTCCCGTGTGACCTTTGTGACTCGGCGCGTCTGTTCAGTAAGATAGTGGCAGTTCCTGTGTTCCTGACATCTGTTTGTGGAAGTTCCACCATGGTCAATGTATTTCTAGAGACGATGCGACAGCCGTTGCTGGCGTTTTCTCCTGGCCCGATGGAATTGGTGATCGTCCTGGTCATCGTGATGGTGCTTTTTGGCAATCGCCTGCCGGGAACCATGCGTTCGCTCGGTCAAAGTCTCGTGCAGTTCAAAAAGGGCATGCGTGACAACGACGAAGACGATTCAAAAGACAAAGACGATTCAAAAGAAAAGCTTCCGTAGATCACTGCCTTGAAAGGAAGTCACCTCCATGGGATTTTTGCCTGGCGTTGGTACTCCCGAATTGATCATTGTCGGCATCATTGCGCTGTTGCTGTTTGGCAAGAATTTGCCAAGTGTCGCCCGTAACGCCGGTAAGAGCTTCGCGGAATTTAAGAAGGGTATTTCTGGATTTCAGGAGGAGATCCACAAAGTCTCACGCGAAGCGGAAAAGACGATCTCCTATACCCCAAAATCAACAACAGAATCCTCGCCCGAAGACCGGCCAAAGCCCTCTGACGAAGAAGCGGAAGCATCGAACGATGACGATTTTTCAGCGCCCAGATTCGATGTGACGTAGGAACAGCCTCAAGACGAGGTCCAAAAGCAGAAGCCCGGCTTTTAAAAAAGGCCGGGCTTCTTTTTGCCAATTGCGTGTAACTTAGGAATTGTTCCGTTGGGGATTGCCCATCAACAGCGACCGGACTTCTGATGCGAGGAAAATCGAACCGGTGACGACGACGACGCCTTCGGCCCCGGCGAGTTCCCGGGCTTTCTCCATCGCCGTTCGCGGATCCGGAGCGGTCTGAGTTCGCCGGGTATTTGGCATGGCCTCAGTCAGCGCCTGTGAAATCGTTAACAAGTCTTCCGGCAGAAGGCTGCGAGGATTGCCCAGAAACCGCGTCAGAATGACATCGTCAAAATGCGGAAGAATAATCTCCGCCATCGTCCGGGCGTCCTTGTCTGCGGAGACAGCGAACACTAGAACTCGACGACGGTTCTGCCATTCTGAACCCGTCAGCACGCTGGCCACGGCTCTCATTGAATCCGGATTATGGGCGGCGTCCAGGACAATCGTCGGGAACTGATCAAAGACTTCAAACCGCAGTGGCCAATGGGTTGCGCCTAAGCCCTGCGAAATTGAACCAGCGTCAATTTGACCGACTCCTGCGTCCGCAAGGAGTTCCGCAGTCATCACGGCCAGACTGGCGTTATGCGCCTGATGCTGGCCAAGCAGCGGAATCGTCAGTCCGTCATATCGATTTGTGGGAGTCCGTACCTGAATCCGCTGCGATCTTTTGTGAACACCCGTCGGGTTGTCCACCTGATCTAACTGCCACGCAAATTCGCGCCCGCACACGAGCTGACGGCATCCGAGTTCCCTGGCGCGGGCGGTGACCACGATGTCGGCGACTTCAGGCAATTGTCCCTGGACAATTGGAATGCCGGGTTTCAGGATCCCTGCTTTTTCGGCAGCAATCAGACTCAGGGTGTCCCCGAGAATATGCGTGTGGTCCAGCCCGATGCTGGTGATCACGTTGACAAGCGGGCGACAGACATTCGTGCAGTCGAGCCTACCGCCAAGACCTGTTTCCAGGACGGCGATGTCAACGTCTTCCTCGTCAAACAGCATCCAGGCAAGCAAGGTCGTGATTTCAAAAAACGTTGGAATCCGATCGGCAGTTTCTACTTCTGACTGATGCAGAATCTCGGCAAGGCGTGAAACCAGGCGAGTCAACTGGTCCGGGTGCGGCAGACGCCCTGAGACGCGCATCCGTTCTTCAAATTGCTCAATATGCGGCGAAGTAAACAACCCCGTGCGAATTCCCGAAGCCTGCAAAATGGAGTCAACCATTGCCGCTGTCGAGCCTTTGCCCTTTGTGCCTGCAATATGGACTGCCGGAATGCGTTCGTGCGGGGAACCGATGCGTTTCAGCAGTCGTTCGATCCGCCCCAGCCGAAATGGGTTGGAAGACGCTGGACGAATACGTTCGTAGTCAATGCGATCGTACAACCACTGGATGGCATCGTCGCGATTATTGATCCCTGGGAACAATGGATTGATCCGGTGATGGCGGCAAAAAGTCCGAAAGCCGAGACTTTGGTGCGGGTCATATCGCAGAAATTTGCTGTTTGGTCAAGGTGCCGAGGACTCTGTCTGAATTGTCAGCTGTAAAATCATGGCTATGCTGTCGTTGTTGTATACGCGAATTGGGCGAGTGGCAGAAAACGATTTACCAGCTGTAGGACGGGCACTCTTGCCCGTCACGGTTCGCGACGGGCAGAAGTGACCGTCCTACGGTAGATTTGTTTCTGCAGATCGCCTTGCAGACGCATTTCCTTCAAAAGTAAACGCGGCCATCCGTTCTCTGGAATCAAATGGACCATCGCCTGCAATTTGAAATTTTGTCTCAGCCCAACAATACAACATGCGGTCCGACGTGCCTGCATGCCGTTTATCGCTATTTGGGAGACGAGTTACCGCTGCCTCTGGTCATCGCGGAGACTCAGGCTTTGTCTGAAGGTGGTACACTCGCAGTCATGCTGGGCTGCCATGCCCTGCGGCGAGGATATGACGTGTCGATTGACACTTTCAACCTGCAGGTCTTTGACCCGACATGGTTCAATGACAGCGGTGACATGCATGACCGCGACAAAATGATCTTGAAGCTTCAGCAGCAGGCTGAAGCGAAAGAACGTCCGAAGCTGGTGATGGCATGTAGCGCCTACATCGAATTTCTGAAGCTGGGTGGCAAAGTCCGGATGGAAGATCTGACGGCAAGCCTGCTGAGACGCTATCTAAAACAGGACATCCCGGTCCTCACGGGCCTCAGCGCGACGTACCTGTACCGCGAAGCCAGGGAGATGGGAAGCACCTGCGCTGCCGATGACGTGAAGGGTGAACCGTCCGGACATTTTGTTGTCTTGTGTGGCTATGACAAGGAAAAACGCAGTGTACTTGTCGCTGATCCATGGCAACCCAATCCCATTTCGCCTGACCACACTTATGTGGTCGATCTGGATCGTGTCATTTGCTCGGTGTTGCTGGGAATTCTGACCTACGATGCCAACCTGCTGATGATCCGCCGAAAAGTACAACGTAAGCATCATTAACGAAACAAAACCGGGACTTGCGGCCCGGTTTTGTTTGTGGATTTATTGATGATCGCCCTGATGCAACTCAGCGTCTCCAGACGCGAACCGTTTTGCCCTGATAATGGGCCTCGGCGACCAGAGTGCCCGAACCCATGCATGTTGTGCCGCATCCGACGCCAACAAAACATCCAGAAGGAGCTGGTCGAATGTGACCGCAGGTTCCTCGCTCGGCCATCATTCGCGCTTCCTCTTCAGCCCACGCCTGCATCGAATCTCCCTGTGAGAATGACGCTCCGCTGGTGCTTTGATAGCTGACAGGCTGAATCTGCTGCGAGCCGGTTGAGTAGCTCTGCGAAGATGTAAACTGTGTTGTTCCCGTCGTGTAACTCACCGGATACTGTGACTGAAAGGAATACTGGGGGCGATGGGAGTATTGGGAATTAAAGGAGTTCCCCTGATATCGCACGTAGCGATTTCTACCGCTCGCTTCAATCGTGCCACAAATTACACCCATCAACAGAACCGCCAAAATCCAGGACCGTACCATTATCAAACCTCCGTGAATCGGAATCACTGTCGCAGGGCACCCTGCAACCACGCGGGGATTTTAGCACTTGGAAATCCACTTGGGCGTTCAATGATTCATTGCCTCGAAGTTACCCAAAGATCTGAATTTCGCCATTTACCCGGTTGTTGAACTTGCGTTTTGGTCCGTTGGGTCGGAAGTTTAACCCCAACCCCAACC
>JBBQSE010000246.1:0-11867 GCA_038214195.1 Planctomycetales bacterium | reverse complement strand
GGCTTGCCCGGATGGTGAAGATGATGGAGTGCCAAAAAGAACGCCCCCAAACGAACCGTTCGAGGACCTCGAACTGGCCACCGCTCCGTTCGTCGCCTCAGCTGAGGTTTTCCGTTGCCCCGGATCGATGTGCTCCCGTTTTTTGAACAAAATGCAATGTCAAACGAATCTGCTATGCTCCGCCCGGATTGTTTATCACGGTTGCCTGAGGATTTGACGAGTCGTTATGTCCGTTCACTTCGAGCCAGTCTGGTCATGGACGCTGACGCTCATTGCCTGCGTGGCGATGCTGGCTGTGTTGTGGCTTGGGTATCCGCGACGGATCCGGCATCTGCAACCAGCGTGGCGACGAGGGCTCATCGCCCTGCGACTGGCGATTGTGATCCTGCTGTGCCTGCTGTTGCTGCGTCCGGTTGCGGTGTACGAAAGCAAGGATCAGTCGGACTCAATTCTGTACATACTGCTTGATTCCAGTCGCAGCATGCAGACCGAAGATATTCCGGGCGGCGGCACGCGGCGACAGGCTCTGCTCAAGATTCTGGAGGCGGCTGGTCCCAGTTTGAAAGCCATCGGCAAAAAGGCCGAGATCCGATTTCGTGATTTTTCTGAGTCACTGCAACGTGTCGAAACTCCCGGCGTAGAAGCCGACGGCAAGATGACTGCTCACGGCAAAGTGCTGGAACTGCTTTCGGAAGAAATCGGGAAAGATCGCGTTCCGGCAGTCCTCGATCTGAGCGATGGTCGGCAGGCCGCGTCTGGCGCGCTGGATGTTGATCCGACGCAGGTCGCGCGAGTGTTTGGAAAGCTGCAGCGTCCGATCTATTCCGTAGGACTTGGAAGCACGGAAGCCGCAGCCGCGTCGCTGGATCTCGCACTGGATGAACTCGACCTTTCTCGCGAAGTCTTTCAGGGCAACGTGTTGCCGATTCGGGTCAAGCTGCGAGCCAGCGGAGCGCAGGGGCAGCCTGTGCGGGTCCGTGTGTTTCTGGAGAATCGCACTGGGAAGATGGACGGTGAGAGCGGCGAAATGGTCCCGGTTCTGGTGACGGATGAAACTCGTCCAATCGCCATGCACACACCACAGGCACCGTCGGAAGAATCAATCATCCAGCTGCAAATCGCGCCGGAGCAATTCGGAGATTTGAAACTTGCCGTGGAAGCGGAGCCGCTTCCGGGAGAGGTTCGCAAAACAAACAATCGTGTCGAGACCATCATTCGCGTGCGGCGAGGAGGAATCCGGGTCGCCTACTTTGACATCATTCGACCGGAAGCAAAGTGGCTCAGACAGATCAACGACAGCAGTCGCATTCAATTGGACTATCAGTGGATTCGATCCGGCGCGTTTCGCGACCGAAACAACATTCCCGATCGATTCTTCGAGCCTGACAACTATGACGGGTTCATCATTGGCGATGTCCCGGCCAGCGTCTTCACGCCTGAACAACTTCAGAAAATTGCGATCTGTTGCAATCGCGGGGCGGGGCTGATGATGATCGGCGGTCGTGAAAACTATGGCGAGGGCGGTTACGGGCAAACGATTCTGGCACCCTTTTTTCCTGTTGAACTGGAATCCGAAAATCAACAGCTAACTGACCCTCAGAAGATGCTGCCGTCACGTGACGGGCTGGGGCATTACGTGATGCAAATCGCGGCCCCGGATCAAAACCGCAGTCGCTGGGATCAACTGCCTCCGCTGGCCGGAGCTAACCTGCTGAAGCCGCGTAAAGTATCGCTTGCGCAGGTACTCGCTGTTTCTGATTCGGGGTATCCGTTACTGATCGGTCAAACGAACGGCGGCTCACGAGCATTGGCGTTCGCCGGCGATACAACATGGCAGTGGTCGATGCAGGGATATGCCGAGGAACATACTCGATTCTGGCGGCAGATGATTTTCTGGCTGACGCGGAAAGAAACCGACGACGAGCAGCCTGTCTGGGTCATCGCGAATCCGCGCGACCTGACGCCAGGACAACCGACAGAACTATCATTCGGAGCCCGCGATCCGGAAGGGCGACCAATCACTGATGCAACATTTGAGCTGTCCGTCACGGATCCGGCGGGCACCAGTTTTCCTCTGACTCCCCGAGCGGGCGGAGGCGTGAGTCTCGCTGATTTTACGCAGACGATGGATGCTGGCGACTATTGGGTGCGTGTGAAGGCCAGCAAAGACGGCGTCCCGATCGCAGGGATTGCGACAACGCGTTTTCATGTCAACGCACGGGATCCTGAGCTGGATGATCCATCCGCCGATTTTTCACTGTTGCGGGAAATTTCACATTCCAGCGGCGGCGAATTCTTCACGCCGGATGCGTTTCTGGAACGTCTCAATCAGTGGGCAGTAGATGGTTTGCCGGGAATCGAGTTGACGCGTCAGGAACGCCGGAGCCTCTGGGACAACTGGTTCGTGCTGCTTCTGCTCGTGTTGCTGATGGCGACTGAATGGGCGATGCGAAAGAAACGCGGGCTGGTGTGAGGTGCGGTTTGAGTTGCTGACGCTTTGAGGCGAGCGACAGGAAAGGATTTACCATCGGCGAGTCATTGGGTCGAGCGGACCCGTGCGACTGAACCACGCCAAAGGAAGCAGATCTGAGGACAGATCTGCCGACGTAGTCCGACCTGTCTCAGGTCGGATTCCCTTGGGCGACGCGATATCCCTGGCAATCCTGTTTCTTCCGCTCGCCTAAGGCCGGGTGTTCCTGGGCCGGAACCCAGGAACGAGTTCTGCGAGTTCAAATTATGGACTGGCCGGTTCGAGCGCTTTCACGCGAGCTTCCAAAGACTTGATCTTGTCTTCGTTGTCGCTGGCCGTATTTTCGGCGTCCAGTGCCACAACCAGGCCTGCAATCCCAGCCGCCAGCCCAACGACACCCAGCAGGCCACCGCCACCCATCTGGCCACGGATAATCTGTTCATCCGAAACGATGGCTGGCACGGAAGTCGCCGACGGTGGAGCGGAATCTGCGTTCCAGAATCGACAGGCGGTTGTGCCTGTTGGTGTGACGATGGCGTGCAGTCCGGGACGCAGACCACTGACGGACGCGAAGCCGTCGTCATCACTCACAAGAGCTGCGATTTCTTTTTCCTGAAACATGACAGACACATGCTCGCCAACCACAGGATTTCCCTGCAGGTCAACGATGCGGGCCGTGAGAGTTCCCTGCGCACGCAGCTGAACATCCTGCACAATGGACGCTGGGCCTTGTGACGGTTTGCTCGGTGCTGTCGATTCATGCTTATCGCCTGAGATACGTTGCTCCGCCGAGAGCATTGGGCCATGCGCGACAAGGGCGAATGTCACAGACCAGGTAATCAGACGAGCTATGGAAGTTCTGAGGAATGACATGGTGAGATCCTTCAACTGAAGCAGGTGATCGGTGGAGATCGACGCGAACACCAACTGAGTGACGCACTCAGTGGCAGTTGATTCACGACGAAGCGAAGACAGGAGAAAGGGGCGGAAAAGAGGGAAGGCAGGCAGGAGTATGGGAGGCTTGAAGGGAGGAGTACGGTGCCGATGTTGAAAAACAAACGACAATCGATCCGAGGTCAACGACTTGAGCCCGAAGATAGCCGAATCGACATTTTCCGCAAATAGGAGTTTGCCCTTGGAAAAACGCCTGAATTCGCGGTTTCCTGAAATCTACTAAAGGGTCCGGGAGCCTCGCCTTTATGGATCACGGCGAGGTACTCGCGCAGAGCCTTGCGACTGGCGTCAGACTCGTTGAGCAACAAGCAGATCATGGCCCAGCTATCGCGATATTCATCGCTATTCATGCTTTCCGCAGTGGCGATTGCTTCGAGCGATTGGATGGATGGTGACCAGCCAAATCTCGCCTTCCAGCGCGCTGATTTCGTACGGGATGAGTCGGATCTGAAAGATTCTGGCTCTTCCAGATATTCGGCAAGGCCCTCATCGACCCAAAGCGGCAGAAATTGCAGGTGCTGATGCAGAATCGCGTGCGTCATTTCATGACGAAGATCCGTGATGAGCGTTCGGCTGCGAAACGCATAGACCTGACAGACATCTCCATTCTGGTAGAAGATCGCTTTCCGTTGCCGTGACTGCGGGATCGACGATGCGAGGTAGCGAAGATAGCTGACCTGGTCCCGAAACAGGATAATCTGAATGGATTTACCAGATGGCTCGACGCCGACGAGTTCTTCCAGTTCACGCGTGACGTCAGTGACGTTGGTCCAAAGATCCTGCATTCCCGGATCGAATTCCGCATAGACGTCAATCGGGCCGCGTGTCTCTTCCACTATCCAGCGCGATTGCTGACCATGGGCCGTCATCGCGAAGAATAAGAAGACTAAGACGATGAGAATTCGGAGTGCTGATTGCAGCATGACTCAGACCAACCGCATTGCACTCGATGAAAAAGCCGGGAAAACGCGATGGGCGGATGGTCCCGCATTCGCGAATTCTGGTCAACGGAAGTTTTCGCGGACAGCATTCCAAAGACCATGTGTGTCTGCGAGAATTCAGCGGCTTTATCAGGCCATTGTACCGAAACTTGAACGATCGAATTCATTATGGCAGGCTCTACTTCATCACGCATTTTTCTGGGACTCGATCTGGGCGGCACAAACGTCAAGGCTGGCGTCGTCGATGAGAACGGCAACGTGATTTCCTCCTGCAGTGTGCCCACCGCTGCCGCTCACGGGCCTGATGCTGGTGTTCAGAACATCGTGATTGCCGGGCAAAAAGCAGTCGCCGCCGCGAATCTGTCGATGGAGCAGATTGTTGCCGTGGGACTGGCGACACCTGGCACAATGGATATTCCTCGCGGAATGCTGCTGGATCCGCCAAACCTTCCCGGCTGGTCGAATTATCCAATCCGCGATCGGGTTGCGGCGGAGCTCAAGCAGCCCACAATTCTGCAGAATGACGCCAATGCGGCGGCGTACGGCGAATACTGGGCGGGGTCCGCAAAGAATGTACGCAGCTTGCTGTTCTACACCCTGGGTACCGGTCTTGGCGGCGGAGTCATCGTTGACGATCACATTATTGAAGGTGAACATTCCCACGGATCTGAGCTGGGACACGTCATCCTTGAAATGAACGATGGTCGCCTGTGTACCTCAGGACAGTACGGAACGGCGGAAGCCTACGTAAGTGCCACTGCCCTGGTCAAACGTTTCCGCGACGCAATGGATGACGCTGCCGTGACTTCCGTGCGGCATCGATTGAATCAGGGTGAGGAATTGACGCCGCTCCTGATTTCTGAAGAAGCGGAGCATGGCGATCATCTTTCCGCTGAACTCATCATGGAAATGGGACGCTACCTTGGCGCGGCGATTACGACTGCCGTCCATGTGATCGATCCCGCGATGGTGTTGCTCGGCGGAGCGATGACGTTTGGACGCCTTGAAACGGCGGTCGGTCGAGAATTTCTGCATCGTGTGCATCAGGAATTTCACGCACGGACGTTTTCGACGATCGCGGATAAGATCACCATTGAGTATGCCTCACTGGGCAGCGATGCCGGCTTTATCGGTGCCGCCGGATGTGCCCGGAAGGCATTCAATCTGGGTCTGCTGCCACAGACATAGTAATGTGTCGGTGCAATGTTCAGGCGAGCGGCTGGGCGTCAGTCCACCGAGTTTTCCACGTATTGACCTGGCAGGCACCGCGCGTTGCAGCTCTGGCATTTTGTTCGTCTGAAAGATGGCATCTCCGGGATGCCGGGGACTCGGAGGGCTGACGCCCTGCCGCTCGCCTTTTTGGATTCGGCAAATCGGCGGAAACAGCCGCAACTCCGTGACCGTACCGGCGAAATCCGCGTGAGGACTCCGGCCCGCTGTTTCGATTGCCTGAGTAGTCCGCGCGCCGTTTGCATTTGTCGCGACACGGTCTGGTCGCAATCGACGATCTCAATCTATAGTCCCTGCCTGGCAACGTCATTGGAAACGAAACGCAAAATCCGTGATCGGGAACAGGAATTTTGGCCATGCGTACAATTGCAGTCATGAATCAAAAAGGTGGCGTCGGCAAGACCACGTCCAGTGTCAACCTGGCCGCCGCGCTGGCGCGTGAGGGACGCCGCGTTTGTCTGATGGATCTGGATCCACAGGGACACGCCTCGTTTCATGTGGGTGTCGAAGCAGGACCGGACATGCCGACCGTTTATGACGTGTTCTCACAGCAGGCCATGCTTGACGAAACGCGGCAACTTGTGGGCGAAAATCTCTCACTGATTCCGGCGAACATTGATCTGGCCGCGACAGAAGTCGAACTTGCCAACGTGCCAGGGCGTGAGTTCTTCCTGCGAAACGCCATGCAGCACTGGAAGGAACAGAATCGCTTCGATTATGTCGTGATGGACTGTCCTCCGTCGCTGGGCATTCTGACGATCAACGCTCTCACGGCAGCCAGCGAAGTATTCATCCCGCTGCAGCCACATTTCTTTGCTTTGCAGGGCCTTTCAAAGCTCTTTGAAACGACTGCGCTTGTAACACGTCGACTCAACCGTGATCTGCGCGTCACCGGCATCATGATGTGCCTGTACGAATCCGGGACGCGGCTGGCGGCAGACGTGACCGAAGACCTGAAACAGTTTCTCAACGCCAGCGACGGTGATACTCCGTGGGCGTCAGCGCGCATCTTCAGAACTCGCATACGTCGCAACATCAAGCTGGCCGAAGCGCCGAGTTTCGGGCAGTCCATCATCGACTACGCTCCCGCCTGTCCCGGCGCAGCGGACTACATCGCGATGGGTCAGGAAATCCTTGCGATGGAAGCTGAGATCGCCGGCACAAAGCCAGCCTCGCGAGCCGCGTAGAGCTGAACGCAACAGTTGAGACAACCGTACTGCACTCGATTCGCGCCCACTCTGGATGCCACTACACTGCATCTCTTGGGTGATCGGCAGAATAAGAACGACCACTGACTGAACCGGACGCTAGCGCGTTCCGGCTGATTGTATCAGCCGCTGGGCGCTAGCCCACGGTTTTCGGTCATTCACATTCATCTGCCGCTCGCCTTGCAATGTCTATTTGACAAGAGGGAGCGAACAACGTGGAAAGAAAGTGGACGTTTCACCCACACGATGAAGCCGGAATTCGTCGTCTCAGCGGACAGTTGAAGATTTCTCCGCTGCTGGCACAGGTTCTTATTGCACGCGGATTTACTCAGGCAGACGCGGCCCGAACGTTTCTCGACGCGAGACTCAGCGATCTGCACGATCCGGCCGAATTGCCGGGCATCAATGCCGCCGCCGATCTCATCGTGCAGGCAATCCATGACAAGCGGCGCGTCACGATTTACGGAGACTATGACGTTGACGGCGTCACGGGGACCAGCATTCTCTGGCACTGCCTGGAACTCAGCAACGCGACCGTGGACTACTACATCCCCTGCCGCATGGAAGAAGGCTACGGCCTGAATACAGCCGCGCTGCAGCAACTGCACGAAGAAGATCCACGGCGACTGGTTGTTTCCGTCGATTGCGGGATTGCGAGCGTCGCAGAGGCCGCACTGGCAAAATCCATCGGTCTCGATCTGATCATTACCGATCATCATCATATCGGCACCGAACTTCCGGACGCCCTGGCCCTGGTCCACCCGCGACTGCCGGGATCGACCTATCCCTTCGGAGAACTCTGCGGTGCCGGCGTCGCCTTCAAACTGGCCTGGGCAATTTGCCAGCGACTCGGCGACGGCAAGAAAGCCAGTCCCCGCATGAAAGTGTTCCTGAAACAGGCGGTTGGGCTGGCGGCTCTTGGGACCGTCGCGGACGTGGTGCCGCTCCAGGGCGAAAATCGAATCATCGTGCGTTACGGGCTGCAGACGCTGCGTGACCAATCCACACTGGGGATGAAGTCACTCCTGCGAGTTGCCGGATTGTTTGACAAGCCGGAACTGCGCGCCGACGACATCGGCTTCGGCATTGGACCTCGAATCAACGCTGCGGGGCGACTCGGACAGGCGCGCCTGGCCGTCGAACTGCTGACTACAGAGAACGCCGAACGCGCGACAAAACTGGCAGAGTATCTGGACACGCTGAACAACAATCGGAAAACCGTTGAGCGTCGAATTCTGAAGCAGGCCAAAGAAATGGTGGCCGAGAATCCCGAGTGGGAGAGTCACAAGACGCTGGTTCTCGCGCATCACGACTGGCATCCCGGCGTCATCGGAATCGTCGCCAGCCGGGTGACCGAAGAATTCGGTAAGCCCACCGTCCTGATCGCGCTGCGTGACGACGGCACAGGACAGGGCTCCGGACGATCGTGGGCTGGCTTTGATCTGTACACCGGCCTGGCTTCATGTCGAGACCACGTACTAAGTTTCGGAGGCCACAAAGCCGCTGCCGGATTGCGACTTAAAGCCACGTCGGTTGCCGATGTCCGCGAGACGCTGGCAGCATGGGCTGCGGAAAATTTTCACCCGACGGAGTCGGATACGGAATTGCGAATCGACGCCGAAGTTCTGTTGTCGGAAGTGACGCTTCCCGCCGTCCACGAATTGGAGCGACTCGGCCCCTTCGGCCAGGAGAATCCTCAACCACGATTCGTCGCGTCGCGCGTCGAACTGGCGGAGCCCCCAAAGACGATGGGCGAAGGCGATCGCCATCTGGCGATCAAAGTCCGTCAACAGGGCACCACCATCCGCGGCGTTGCCTGGGGTCGCAGTGACTGGGCCGCAGAACTGCTGGCAACCGGGGGACTGATTTCCATCACTTTCGCGCCCAAGATCAACACGTTCCGAGGCTACAACAAGGTCGAACTGGAACTGATCGACTGGAAACCCGCCGCGACGAAGTCATCTGTTGGAACTGCTGCGACAGTGTCGCGGTAAGACGACCAGCAGGTCGCGTGGCTTCGATCAAAGCTTTTCGATCAGCCTCACCATCCGTACGAGGTACTTTCAAAGGCAACGATATCCATGTCCCTTCTCCCCCTGGCAAGGGGGAGAAGGTGGCCGACAGGCCGAATGAGGGGGCCGACCTCGAATTAGATATTCTGAACCAAAAAAGAGTTAATTCTTCCCCCTCTGCCCCGTGGAAAACGTGTCAAGTTGGAAAATCAATTGCGGGGGGAGAGGGGACAATCGCGAGAAAATCCACAGCATCATTTCTCACCGCGTGAAGTATAACTTTGCGTTCGCCGTATAATTCGCCGCGAATGCGGCTGCGGTGCGTAGCTGCGGGCTTCAGGCCGCAGCTATATGCTCAAGCCGCATTCGCGTCAAAGCCGAAGTGATGACCTCCTCACAGCATTTCCTGAGAAGACTGCCATGCTCGAGCAATTCGAATCATGGAAGCACTTCACCGCTCGCTCGATAAATCGCAAGCTCGGCAACAGAGGTCGTTTCTGGCAACAGGACGGATTCGATCACCTCGTGCGTTCGGTTGAACAGTTCGAACATTTCCGCCGCTACATCGCCAACAACGGAATCAAAAGCGGGCCTGTCGGACACGGAATATCTGCATTACAAGAGTAGCCATCACGCTCCGTCGTGATGAGCCTCTGTCAAATGACATCCAGCAACCAAATCTGGTCGTGCGCCGCTGCCGCATTCATCTCACGCCAGGACTGCTATTCGCGTTTTGGCTCATGACGTTGTCACATGAAGGCTCGTCTCGACGGAGCGAGACGGCTACGTAGCCATCACGCTCCGCCGTGATGAGCCTCTGTCAAATGACGTCCAGTAACCAGGTCTGGCCCACCGGCGAATCCGCCAGTCAATCACATGCAGTGAAATTCCTACCGCCGCGTTCAAAGATCCCTGTCGCGTTCAGAGACTGTTTTCCAAACAGGCGCAAATGTGACAATGTCTGTGAGCTTTGCCGGGAAAATTGTCATTCGATCGAACGCTAACCTCACGGTGTATGACTGTCCGGAATCATTCAAAACGTCGTAGTCCCACAATCCCCATTCGACGTCTGGCATGCCGACGATTTGCGACACCTCATCTCTGGACATTCCTTCGCGCAATTTGGAAAGGCGGGCAGGTCTATTGGTGAGGCATTC
This sequence comes from Planctomycetales bacterium, assembly GCA_038214195.1. GTDB lineage: Bacteria > Planctomycetota > Planctomycetia > Planctomycetales > Planctomycetaceae > SXXK01. The sequence goes on along the minus strand of JBBQSE010000246.1, from coordinate 1,895 downwards.
AGGGACATCGATCCTTTGCAAAAACAGCGGCCCTTCGTCGTCAGACCAGTCACGTCTCCATAGCTGATAGCCAGCAATCCCGGTGGGCTCGATATCAAGGCAACGCAGGGCCATTTGTGCAACTCGCGTCAGAGTAAGACTCGTGCACCATGTCTCCGCAGAACTCGGAGTAGGCCAACCAGCCGAACTGCTATCCTGAAGTGGGGATTGTTCGATACCTTTCAGGTAGTTCGCGGCTTCATGGATGCAATTCTTTCCACACCAATACGCCGCCGTCCAAACCGAACTCGCAAATTCGTAGTCCTGGTTCTTAAACCTGCCAGTTGTTGATCTTGCGTCCGCTGGAAATAAACGCGTATCTGTCGAAGCTCGCTTCAAAAGTTCCACATCGTTTTGAACCTGGAACCAATGCAACTCGTCTCGAATTGATTGAACATAGTCTACTCGGGCATTGTCCAAATTGATGACTATCTGCCGACCAAATTGCGTCCTGAAACACCAATACGTTTTTGAATCAACGCTTAAGAACATGCCTGTTCCGTGCGAATTCCAAGCCGGGCCGGCGCTCGTTTTACACATTTCATCCGAGTTCCCACCCAACAATTGAGGTGTCACACAGAGTTCAAGCATCACTCGCCCAGACGGAGCAATGAGTACGATTGTGCTTGAGGCGGTGCACTTGGTGACGACGACGACAAAACCGTCATCGTTTACCCACGCATCCTCCGGTTGATCGAGCGGACGTTGAATTCCTGGGTAATGCTGCCAAATGAATTCTCTGGTTTCTGCGTCACGGACGGTATACGCAAATTTGTTCTGGTCTACTCGTAGTTGAGAACTGCTACCCGCGTTATCGGGCGAGCAAATCTCAAGCCTCAACCGGCCCGCAGGAGACGTTCGCAAGATGTCGGGGTAACACCTGTAGGTCATACAAAGTACCCCGACATGAATTCCACCGATCCAAATAAACTCGGAATGAACTGACCCAGTTTACGACTGTTCCTCCTCTTCGGCTGCCTCATCCACTTCAACATTCGGTACCACTGGCTTTTCCTCCGCAATCGCGGCCTGAGCTGCCGCCGCCGTCGCAACGGCCCGGGCCGCTTCCGCGTCAATTGTGTCGCCCGGAATCACGGCACACGAAACCAGTGTGTCGCCTTCGTCGAGGCGGATGATGCGGACGCCCTGCGTGTTGCGGCCGATGGTGTTGATGTCGGATGCGCGGATGCGCTGGATTTTGCCTCGGGAGGTGACCATTAGCACTTCGTCGGAGTCGATGACCGAAAGCACATCAACAACTTTGCCGTTGCGGGCAGTGGTCTTGATGTCGCGGACACCCTTGCCGCCACGGCGCTGGCGGCGGTATTGGTTGTTGCTGGTTACCGAAGCTTCGCCTTCGGATTCCACTTCTTCTTCCAATTCGACGTCGGCGTCATCTGTGGCATCCGGCAGTTCTTCTGACGACGGAAGACCTGTCACGACCGTGGTGCCATCGGCGAGTTCTTCTCCAGAAACATCCTCACCGGAATCCAATTCCCCCGGACCAAACGGTGTCCGTTTGCCGTAACCGAATTCGCAGATACTCAGCAACGTACGATCTGTTTCTGCAACCACCATGCCGACGACGATTTCGTCCTTCTTCAGCTTGATCCCCTTCACGCCACGAGTCGCTCGGCCCATCGGTCGCGCGTCTTCATGATTGAATCGGATCGCCATGCCACCCGACGTGGACAGCACCAGATCATTATCGCCTTCCACGATGCGGACATCGACCAAAGCGTCGCCTTCATCCAAACGGATCGCGATGATGCCGCCTTTCATTGGGCGACCATAGGCCGACAATGCTGTCTTCTTGATGATGCCCTGTCGGGTCGCGATGACCAGGTACTTGTCGT
>JBBQSE010000245.1:0-11884 GCA_038214195.1 Planctomycetales bacterium | reverse complement strand
CCTCGCCCTCTCCCTCCGTGGAAAACGCGTAAAGGAGGAAAATCAATTGCGGGGGAGAGGGGACAATCGCAAGAAAATCCACAGCACCATTTCTGACCGCGTGAAGTATAAGTGCCATTGGGCTAGCGCCTTGCCGCTCATGGGTTGATGGGTGGCCGGGGTTGGAGAGCGATAGCTCGAAACTACGGGGGTTTCCTTCGCTCCGCTCAGTCCAACCCCGGCCACCCGATCCATCATTCCACCTGTGACAGAACACTTGTGTCTTGTCGCTCATGTCTTGTTCTTCTCACGAATGCCGGACAGTCGCTGCTGTAACAAAGCCAGCCAGCGAATTGAGGAAGCGGTTTTTTCAGGTGAAAGAGAAACGGATTCCGCCAGACTCTGTGCTTCGGCGAGACGTGTGCGAACTTCTTCGACATCCATACCCGCTCGACTGGCCAGAGCTTCGGGCTGATCCAGACGAACGAGGCTTCCGTAACGTCGTCTCAGTTGACTGCGAATGTACTCCAGATAGCCGCGAATCACCGCGCCTCCGTCCTGCAAACGGTACTGGAGATTGCCCACCGCCTGCGCACTCTCCGTCAGAGATCTGCGCTGCAGAGTGGAAACATCTTCCGCCGGACCAAATCGATAAAACGCCAGCCAGATTCCCAGCACGGCGACCAGCACCAGTTGCAAAGTCCCGATCCGGAGCGTTGGACTAAACAGGACACCGGTCTGCTGATACGAATCGCTGGCGTTAAAATATTCATTGAGCACGATCGAGGGATTCTGACCGGAATTGTCACGGCTATGCAGATAGCCGCGTTCCACGAGGCGAACGGCCAAACGTCGCGATTCACGAAACAGCATGCTGCGATTGGAAAAAATCTCAGGACTTGAACAGGCAATGACGCGTCCCTGTCCCATGGTCCACGTCGCTGCCTCGACATGATCGCTTGCGGACTTTACAAGACTCTCCGTTGAGAGATATGAAGGCACCTGCAAATCGGCGCTCGACTGCCATTCCACGGAGCCGTCCAGCAGGTCACTTGAAACCGTCACTGTTTCGCCGGGCGTTCTGACGGATTCGAAATCTTCCTTCGACGGTTCAAGACCCGGAGGAGCGGTCAGTCCCGGCGTTTGCTTGCCCTTCGACTGTGCGGGCGTATCGGACGGCATCACTTCAGTGTCTTCCGCTTGAGCATTCTTAGATGCTGGTTCGTTGGCGCTCGAAGGAGCGGCCTCGGGCATTTCTGCCTGCGGCGGAACTTCGACGGTACCCGGTGTCGGAATTGTCGATGGAGTGGCCGTCGCAGTAGTAACCACAGACGTGGTTGACCACACGCGTTTTGTCGTCTGAATCCCCAGCGAGCGCATTTCGAAATTTGGATCATCCCAATTGGGGGCAAACACGAGCGTTCCGCCGTTGTAGACGAATTCATAGAGTTGATTTTGCTCCTTATCGTTCGGGTAACGATCAGGCGCGATCAGGACAACGCAGCCGCGCTCTTCTGGCACGACCTGCAAGGCGTCGCGTTCGACACGCGGGAAGAGCTGACTGAGTGTTCGATACAACCCCAGCTTTCCGTCCACGGTTGTGCTGTAGGAATCTGATGCGGATCCATCTTCTCCCGGCAGCCACCAGAATTGCAGGACGACAAGCAGAGCGGCGGCCAGTCCCCAAAAGGTGTCAGACTGCAGCAGACGGCGCTTCTTCTTCACGGAAGGCTCCCTGAAAACTGACCAGACACGTTTTAAACATTTCCGCCGTTGGCATCCGTCGGCCAAAGTATACAAATTCAAATTGCGAAGCCGTCGTCAGAAATCCTTCTCGCTTTTCCCGTCGCCGCCAGACAGCGCGAACATAGTCCCGATTTGTCAGCCCCTTGCGATATCGGATCAGCCCGGCCCGCTCGATCCAACTCATACTTCCCAGCAGCAATTCACGAATGGCGGCTCGATAGTCACCAGCCGCCGCCAGTTGAATCGCCCGGGTCTCGTACGTGGACGCAGCCAGCTCGCCAGGGGGCACAGTGACGTCTGACAGCATGTCTTCAGAATCTGAGAGTAGTCCTTCACGATTCCTTTTCTTCGCATCAATGGATTTGACAATCATCACGGCGATAACGACCAGAACCAGTAAAATGACGGCGATCACGGCAATCACAAACACGTTGGCCAGTGCGCCCAGTCCTAAATCGAAACTGCCGCTCGGTGCCGAAGGAGAAGTTGATGGCGCCGGAGATGGCACACCCCGCGCCGGGCTCCGGAAACCACTAAACAACCAGCGGAAGAAATCTCCGATCGCACCAAACGCATCACCAATCCTGTCACCCAGCCATTTGAGGGCGTTTCCGAGAAACCCCTTGTCGATGTCTGTTTCCGGAAGCTGTTCCAGCACAGTGCGACGCACTGAACGAAACTCGTTGCCATTCATCACCTGTTCGCCGACCTGATCAATTTGAGAATTGTCGATCGGGTTCGACTGCGATGCCAGGGGCATCGGTCGCGCGGAAGCGGACGCCGTTACGACAACAGTCGTGATCACCAGCAGTTTGAAAAGCGAATTTTTGTTCATCCCGCCAGCTCCTCGATTCGAACCGCTTCCGCGCGAAACTGCAGTTGCAGGTCCCAGCACTCGTTACGAATACGCTGATCAAGATAGCAGAAGAACCACGCCAGTCGAATGACAGGATAGGGAAGCCACAGCGTCAGTTGTATGGCGGTAAGAACTTTGGGGTCGTCGTTGATCAGTTGAGAAAACCGGTCTCCAAAGTTGTTGTAACTGTCAAACGCTTTTTCGAAGAAGATCGGAGAATTGAACAGTGCCGTTGCCAGAAAATCGAGAATCAAAAACAGTCCAAACGACAGCACCGCCCACGTGATCATCAGCCCCAGCAATCGTCCAAGGTTGCGACTGTAGCCACCGCCACCGGCGAGCCAGCCGAGACGCTTAGTCACAGTATTCAGCGAAGCCTGTTCAAGAAAAAGCACTTCCGCCATATGACCAGCAAAAGGCGTCACGAACAGTGACGGCAGGAGGCAGGCAAAAATCGGCAGAAACCGCATCACAAAACTCAGAATCAGCCACGCCCAGAACCGACTTCGCCAGGCTTTCAGCGAAGCCCGCACAGATATCGGAACGCCAAACACCTGCGGTCCCATGCAGGCGACCAGCAGAGAACTGAAGATTGAACTAAACACCAGAAAGATGACGATCGACCACAGCAGATTGCCCGCAGTCACCGATGAAATCGTCCAGACCAGGACACAGGCCGGCACGGCGCAGATCAGCCAGAGTCGGGACAAGGGTCCCGCAAATTCTCGGGCGAATACAAATGCCAGATCCAGGCAGCCACCCAAAGATCTTCGTTCGACGGAAACGATACAGTCTTCAACCTTCATTGATTGCGCCTCCCCGGCCTGCCAATGCGAGGTACGCGATCACAAGCAGCCACAGGCCTGAACCGACAATGTATTTAAAGTTGGCGGCGATAGGCAATGGCGAGAAATAGCCCTCCAGCATGGCGGCAATCCCCAGCATCGCGCCGGCACCCAATGCCAGTTTCAAAGATTCGAAACCGTGGTGTCGCAGGGAATCCATGCGGGTTCGCTGTCCGGGAAACAGAATTCCCCGCGCCAGAACAAAACCGCCACCGCCGGAAATAACGATCGCGGTCAGCTCGAACGCTCCGTGCGAAATAGCGAAACTGAAAAAGTTTTCCGTGGTGGGATGTCCGGCGGACAAAATGAATCCGGTCACCATCCCCAGCGAGATTCCATTCGACAGCAGCACGAAGCAGGTGCCCAGACCAACAATTGCTCCCAATGCGTACGCCTGGAATGCAATGCCGACATTATTCCTGACGTAGAAACCGGCCATTTTGGATCGCTCGCCGGCATAGGAGGAATCCATTTCCGTATAAAGTTCCCGCCCAAAGTTTTCGCGAGCCTGGTCCAGGGATTCCTTGCCGGCAATCATTTCAGCGACGTCCGGATGTTGCCAGCCCACATAGGTCGAGACCAGAAAAGGAATCAGGAACAACGCCAGTGCCAGCGAGAAGGCTCCAATCCGGCGGCGAAAGACACGCGGGAACTCGTAGGCGAAGAAATCCCAGATCACGGACACTGACATCGGCGGTGACCGATACAGCGCGTTGTGTCCCTGAGCGACAAGGTCGTTGAGATACTGTTCCAGTCGAGCACCCCATTCGCGTGACTGCACCAGTGACAGGTCATAACAGATGGAGCGATACAGTCGCGACAGGTCTGAAATGTCATGGCTTGCCCACGAGCGTTGACGTCGGCTGCGGAGTTTGGCAATCAGAGACTCAAACTGCTGCCAGTCAACGCGTCGCTGTCGAATAAATCGTTCGCGATTCACGGTCGGCCTCCTCGCCTGGCAGCAGGATCGTCTGCCAAAAATGTCGCCAGCTCCGACGAAACGAGATCGTCGGCAGTCCGCGCGGCAAAACGATTCTTTCGATAGGCGGCAGCGGATGTGTCCGATCCGTTACCAGTCGCGGCGGGAGTGGACTTCGCGCCGGTGGGATTCTCAGTGAACGTCTTCAGGACTCGCAGCAGAAACAAAGTGTGCCGAAATCCCTGCGTGCGAAAAAACGTATGCGGATTCCGGGGATCCGGCTGCGGATCCAGGTAGCCCAGTCGCTTTCGCAGCGATTCGCTCAACGGTCGCGCAATTTCCTCGCGTCGCGCTTCGGAAATAATGCGATCCGATTCAAACAGACGCTCGATCACCGCCAGCGTTCGTTCCGGCACGCTGTAGCGACGAGGACATTCCGCACGTGGCAGCGGTTCAATGTTGGCTGTCAGTCCACCGGCGCGACTGATCCACTCCCGTCGTTCGTCAATCACCATGGTGTCAAAAAACACGTCTCCCAGCCGCTGCAATCGCCGCGTCATGAGCATGGAGATCATGCCCACGGTGTAAAACAGCGGCAGCATATCGACCGCGCGGAGAAAGTTTCGGCCAATGGCGCTGGTGGGATCAATTGGTGTCCCGTTGGTTCGCACAACCCGCAGTCCCTGTGAACGCTTACCGGGTGTTTGACCATTCCAATAGGCTTCAAACAAGCTTCCGTAGAACCAGTCCAGGAGGAACAAAACGATCAGGTAGCCGCCTTGCCACAGTCCTTCGCCTGCTTCACCGAACGGCACGAGAAAGGCTGAAAGCATCAAGACGGCAAATGTCACTCCGATCTTGATCAGCATGTCAATCAGCCACGCGATCGCGCGCGTTCCGGCACCGGCGATGACAAACTGGAAATCGGCACCTTCCGGTGTTTCAACGACGACTCGCGTGTCAACTTTCAGTTTTTGCAATTGACTCATGGAAAGACGGATTCGTCGTCGGATTGAAATTACCCGCAGTCAAATTCGACCACGGTCTCGCGGGAGTCGTTTCGGACAGCCAACATGACAGAAAGTCTGACGTATTGCAAGCAGCGAATAGCCATGATTACGTCCGTCGCGCAAGTGCTTTCAACACTGCGAGAAAAATTGCAGTCGGAAGTACGTTAGGCTTTCCAGCCTGACCTGCCGAGTTTCCGTGTCAGCCTGGAAAGGCTGACGTACATTGAGTCCTCGCTCATTCCTTGATGGTGTTCACAGACATTCCTGTCTATAAAGCGTCGCCGCAGATGACCGGCAGACTGCACGATTCAACTACGGAATTGGAAACGAAATCCATGAGAGGCCCCGGAGCACCGACCAGTTTGCTGTTCAAGCTCATCGTCCCGGCAACAGCCGTGTTCATCGTGACAGTAATGTCCCTGATCGCTGCCGTGTTCAGCGACCAACGCGCCCCTGTCGCGCAATTCCTGAATCAGCACGGTTCCAGACTGCTGATCGCAGAATTCGTGGCCGTGCTGGGACTGAGTTTCCTCGCGATGGCCGTGGACCGCATTCAGACGATTCGACATTCGCAGAATTCAGCCAAAGTAAATCGAGATCGTCATTCAGGAGATTAGGGTCCGTTTTTACGGGGTTTTTTGTCAGTGTTTCGCCGTTGAGACGCATCTGACGGGCCCTGGAACCGTCAATCCGCAATCAAGCCGTCAAAAACACTGGCAATTTTTGGAGATTTCTGGCATAAAATCCCGTCTGCATGCAATTCGAACGAACCAAATCGTCCTTCGAGTCATTCAGTACTTAACCGATTTCTGGTGTCACAGTGTGATCGATTTGTTCTTTCCGGAGGTAACCATTAAACGATCTCGACCGACGACGGTTCCCCAAAGCAATCTGCCTCGTATGAATGAGCGGATTCGTATTTCTCCAATTCGAGTTGTCAGCGCAACCGGGGAGATGCTCGGGGAAATGGAAACCGCAGCAGCCCTCCGAATTGCTCAGGATGAAGGCCTTGATCTTGTCGAAGTCAGCCCGGAGGCGCGGCCCCCGGTTTGTCGCATCATGAATTACGGCAAGGTCATTTACGAACGTCAAAAGAAAACAAGCGGCCCCAAGCAGCATAAGACTCAGTTGAAACAACTGCGTCTGCGCGCGAAGACGGGTCAGCACGACATTGAAACTAAGGTCCGCCAGGCGCGAGATTTTCTTGTGCGACGCGACAAAGTCAAAATCAACGTAATGTTCAAGGGACGCGAAAACGCTCACCACGAACGCGGCATTGAAATGCTGGACGAAGTGGTGAAGAGCCTCCAGGATGTGGCGACAGTGGAACAGGCACCTCGGATGGAAAGCGGAAAAATGATGTCCGTTCTGCTCACGCCACTGAAACACTAGGCTCTGTGCCGCAATTGGCAGCGAACGTCGTCGAGACTCTCTGAGGGGCTGTGAGTTTATCGTGGGGCAGGCTTGCAACCTGCCGGATTTTCAAGGAACTGGCAGGTTGCAATCCTTGCCCCACGGCAATTCTTTCACAGCCTCTGAACGCCCCATGCCACAGGCCGCGTTGTGCGGCCTGCGTCACTCGGGGAGTGACGCCTACTTCGCAAAGTGAGTACCTTTGGGCGATCGCCCGATGTCCCGGGGCTCCCTTCACTTCGTTCAGATCAGCCCCGGCCAGGAGAATTGATGATGCGATCAAGGCGGATTCTGCTCACAACAGTACTTTTCACGATCGGATGCACTGCGGACCCGGACGTGTTCGAAAACGTACAAGTTGATCCTCCCTCGACGGAACAATCGGTGGCTGATGAGCCAGCAAAGTCCGCATCAACTCAGGATGGAGAACCGGATATGGCTGAATCCTCAGAAAATGCTCCCACGGAATACAATGCCCTCACGAAACTGGAGTCATACGTAATTCTTGATAAAGGAACTGAGCGGCCGTTTGTCGGAGAGTACACGGACCTCAAAGATCCCGGAACGTACATCTGTCGTCGCTGCAACGCACAACTGTACCTGGCAAAACACAAGTTCAGCAGTCACTGCGGCTGGCCAAGTTTCGATGACGAAATTGAAGGCGCGGTTGAAAAGCACGTGGATGAAGATGGCTATCGAACCGAAATCACCTGCAAGAACTGCGGTGGTCATCTGGGCCACGTGTTCGTCGGTGAGGGATTTACCGACAAGGATACTCGGCACTGTGTGAACTCAATCTCGATGAAGTTCATCGGCGAGGGCAAGCCGCTGCCACCAGTCATCAAGCTAAAGTGATTGCGACGCTCGCACTCGATACGTCTGGATCGTCGCCTGATCATTCATCCTGCAGGAACTCATGTGTGACTCTTTGATGCCACAACTGAATCTCAGTAAACTTTGCGCTTGACGTATTCTGTTGTGCTGACCTATAACCCGCATCAGACTGGAACGGGCAGGTCTACTTAGCTCTGCCACAGTCTGTATTCGCGGTTGTTCGTGATTGGTACCGACGAACATCCTGCATCCTTATCGGTACTACGAACTCCCCACGGAGGAAATTGGGAATGGCCGCAAAGAGCACCGCAGCAAAAGCAACAGCAGCAAAGTCTACCAAGGCAAAGGCAGCAACCGCTGCACCTGCAATCGCTACACCTGCACCGAAGTCGACTAAGGCGAAGGCTGGTGCCGCCAAGTCCACCAAGGCAAAGACTGGAGCTGCCAAGTCTGCAAAGACGACAGCAAAGAAGCCAGCTGCCAAGGCAAAGAAGTAGTCATCAGACTGCTTGGCGACTCAAACACGAACGGTCGGGTATTTCTTCGGAAGACTCGCCCGTTTTTTTACGCGCTGACAGGCCGCCGATTTGGAAGATCGACGGAAACGGCGGTATCCATTTCATGGTCCGCCCCATCTTTTTGATCCTGGACATTTCCGTATCTTCACTGGAACCTGTTACGCACATGCCCACTTTCTCGAAAGCGCAGAGCGTCCCGCGTGGTTTGAAACGGTGAAGCCTGATTTGTTCTCTGGCACCGATCAACGTATCCTCCGCGACGAGCATTCTCGTTCCAGGGCTGGAGCCATGGAACGAGGATACACGCTGATTGACTCAAATCTGTATGACTGACTCCACGACCGAAATCCCCGAATTCCTGCAAAGACTGAACCTTCAACAACGGGCGGCGGTGATGCATGGGGATGCGCCATTACTGATTATCGCAGGAGCTGGAACAGGGAAGACAACAACGCTCGCTCATCGAGTCGCATGGCAGATCGTATCGGGCACGGATCCGGCGCGAATCCTCCTGCTGACGTTTACTCGTCGAGCCGCCGCTGAAATGCTCCGGCGAGTCGAACAGATCCTGGTGCAGCTTGATCCGTCAACGGTAAAGAATCCATCCGTCTGCCAGCGGTCATCGATTCGACGCATCGCGGGCGGCACGTTTCATTCAGTCGCCACGAACGTGCTGCGACGCTATGGACACTTGATCGGATTGCACCCGGACTTCACAATTCTTGATCGCAGCGATTCCGAAGACCTGATGAACGTCGTGCGGTCAAAACTGAACTTGCCGAAGACCGAGAATCGTTTTCCGCTCAAATCGACATGTCTCGATATCTACAGCCGCTGCGTGAACACTCAGAAGTCGCTGGAGATCGTCCTCAAGAAATACTTCCCGTGGTGTCTGGAACATCAGGAGCGACTCGGCGAACTTTTCACCGGCTACACGAGCACGAAGGAACAGCAACGTGTCCTCGACTTCGACGACCTGCTGCTGTTCTGGAACGCACTCGCAGAAAACCCCGACGGCGGACAGATGCTGCGGCAGCAGTTCCAAACCGTCATGGTTGATGAATACCAGGACACGAACATCCTGCAGGCTCAGATCCTGAAGAACATCTGCCCTGACGGCAAGGGACTGACGGCTGTCGGCGATGATGCTCAATCCATTTATTCTTTCCGCGCCGCGACCGTTCGCAACATTCTGGATTTTCCGGACGAATATCCAGGCACGGTTCTGATTCCGCTCGAACAAAACTACCGCAGCACGCAGAAGATTCTCGACGCCACCAATCGCGTGATCGGCGAATCGGAAGAACGGCACACCAAAGAACTCTGGTCATCACGGGGCGATGGTGCCGAACCGGTACTTGTCACGTGCAGCGATGAGGACGCTCAGACGACTTATGTGATCGATCAAATTCTCGACCGGCGAGAAAAAGGTGTGCCGCTGAAACAACAGTCCGTGTTGTTTCGAGCTTCGCATCACAGCATGGCGCTCGAAGCCGAACTCGGTCGCCGCAACGTCCCGTTTGTCAAATATGGAGGTCTGCGATTTCTCGAGACCGCCCACATCCGCGACCTGATGTCGTTTTTGCGGTTAGCGGAAAACCCACTCGACTCCGTTGCAGGATTTCGAGTCCTCGTGCTGCTGCCCGGCATCGGCCACGTGAAAGCCGCGTCGCTGCTCGAATCACTGCGAGACGCCGGAGGGCACTTCGAAACTTGGAATTCATGGACACCGCCGTCGGCTCTTCGCGATGACTGGCCGAAACTCATCCGCCTCCTGCGCGACATGGAAGAACGCGCCGAATCCGATGCTGGAGTCGCCACCGACATTCATGCGACGCGATTGTTTTACGCTCCGCTGCTGGAAACCAAATACGACAACGTCAAAGCACGACTCAACGACCTGATTCAGCTGGAAGCCATCGCCGCCCGCTATCAAAGCCGCACGGAATTCCTCGCGGAAATGACACTCGATCCGCCAAGTTCCACACAGGAACTTCCGGCCGATCCGTTCCTGGATGAAGATTATTTGATCCTGAGCACCATTCATTCGGCAAAGGGGCTCGAATGGGATTCCGTCTTCGTGATCCATGCGGCGGACGGTAATATTCCATCCGATATGGCGACAGGCAGCCCTGAGGAAATCGAAGAAGAGCGCCGTCTGTTCTACGTCGCCATGACCCGCGCCAAAAATCACCTTAGCGTCGTGCGTCCAGAGCGATACTACTTCCACAACCGCCGCAAAAGTGATCAGCATTCGCTGAGCAAAATCACCCGCTTCCTGCCGCCGCACATTCAGGCACTGTTCGAACGCCAGTCGCAGGGAATGACGTACGGCTCCGGTTTCGGCGGCGCAGGGCAGAGCGGTTTGATTCAGGCCGACACGTCCGAGATCAGGAAGAAAATCGCCAAACTGTGGGGATGAATCAGTGATGAAAATGGAAAAAGTACTTCGCGAGTATTTTAATCTTGAAGAAGCGGACGGTGCCGCGCGTGAAGACGACGATGCGTTAACATGTGAGCAGCGATTTGCCGCATTCATGCAACTGATGGCTCCTTTTTATGCAGCTTCCCCCCGGATTTCAAAGAGTTTATCGAGTTGATGATATCCGCCAACGTACGGTTTGTGATGATTGGGGGCTGCGCCTGCAACCTCAACCTCAACCTCAACCTGAGGGCGACACCGTGGGCTAATTCGACTGTCCCAAATTCGACCCCAATGGCCTCGTTCCATTGGTGAAGATGATGGTGAGCTAGAAAACGGACACACTCGCAGCCCCATTCTTGCTGTCCTGCCACCTTTGGCGGCAGGACAGCAAGAATGGGAGAGGATGATCGGCGCTGAGTTCTAGCTCTCCATCACATTCACCAATCCGGGCAAGCCGGATGGGGTCTTTGACGCAAACGCGGGACCGGCAAATTAGTGCCAAACCCGAAAATTCACTTTGCCGGAATGGCGCTGCCCTTGGTCCGGAACAGAACGCATCAACCGCTTTTTCAATCAAACAACCGAGAACATTCGATCGAGACCAAACAGTCTGCTTGAAGTTCGAATTCAATTGTCTCTTCAGCGGTGTGTCGGCTGCTTCCTTCGGCGGTGACGTGTTCTATCGAACGTTCATTCGGATCGATGATCAGATAATGCGGTACTTTTTGCTGGCTGTAATGCTCACGTTTCGCGATCAGATCCAGACGTCGGGTCGATTCTGACAGAACCTCAACCACAAGAACCGGCGGCCGTTCCAGATGCCGCTCAGGTTGCTCGCCGCAGACTACCATCAGATCAGGACGGACAACGGTTTTCTCATTCATAATCCAGTCGAGAGCCGTGTAGACCTCGCAGGGGCAATGCTTTGCGTCAATCGCGTTGCCAATCATACGCGACAATCGCGAAATAATCCGTTCGTGCGGCCCGAAGGGAGACGGCGACATCGCAACGGCTACACCATCAATCAACTGCCAATTGCCTTGCCATAAATTATAGTCGGCAACCGTGTAATCTGGCAGGTATTGGGGGACGGAACTCATCACGATTTCCTTGCACGGGTTCAAATCGACGTCTTGGCAGACTAAGGCATGATAACATCGCGACACTGTCGCTTCACGCCAAATTTAGAATCCAGGGTGGCCGGGGTTGGAGCGCAGCGAAACCCCGGCATTCGGCAATGTTGCATACTGAATCGTCCGGGGCTTCCTTCGCTGCGCTTCGTTCACCCCCTCATCCGGCCTCCGGCCACCTTCTCCCCCTTGCAGGCTGTCGATTTAAT
>JBBQSE010000244.1:0-11927 GCA_038214195.1 Planctomycetales bacterium | reverse complement strand
GGGCAATGCGACAACGGAACACCATTGATCCGTGCAGCATGGGATGGAGCTCCCAAAGTAGCGGCGATGCTGGTAAAACTGGGTGCCGACATTGAAGCCAAAGATCCAAACTGGGGAAACACTCCGTTGCGATGGTGTTGCTGGTGGGGCACTCCTGATGTTGCTGACGTGCTGATGGAAGCCGGTGCAGAAGCAAACGGCGCGACTGCTATGGCTCGGAGTTCCAAAACGAACAACACATTTACTCAGCATCCACCAGAAGACTTCGACCGCACTGAAAAGATTATCGAAGATCACCTTGCAAAGCGAGAGAACACAAAAGGGGAGAGAACACAAAAGGGGAGAGAACACAAAAGGGGACATTGGAGAACACAAAAGGGGACATTGTACTTTAGTAAATAAGTAGAATGTCCCCTTATTGCATTCCCCTTATTGCATTCCCTTCTAGTCAACAAGTAGAATGCCCCCTTATTACCTTCCTCCCTTATTACCTTCCTCCCTTATTACCTTCCTGATGAATTTGGCGGCGACGAACCTGCTGTTCCCAGCCTGAGCCTAAGAAGAATCAGCGTCACACGCTGCATCGGAGTTGGGTATGAAGTTTCCATTGGAACATCTCGATCCGCGAACTTTGATTCACATTGCGACGTGACGTTCTTGAGGGCCAGTAAGGCGGACTCTCCTGGAAATGTACCAGCGAGTTGCGAGATACGCGACGGCAGTTGAAGCCATGACCCACCAATGACTTATGAAAGTGACATACTCTTTTGGAAAATCGTTAGGTCCCGGCACATGCCAAAACTCCAAACCGGGAAGTGAAATCAAAAGACGCCTATGATACTCAGCTCGGTCGTATCCGGCTCCCGTCAAGAAATCCCGCCAGTCTCGTGGATATTCGAATGGTTCACCGTATTGGCCAGAAGAACCCCCGTTCCAGAAAACATCACTTTGGGAAAATCCGCAGCCCGCGATGATTCCTCTGTGATCAATTCGTCCAAAGACAGCGCCCACAGGAGTAAGTTGGATACCCGAAGCCCAATGGAATTGCGATAGAGCCGCCACCAACACACTGAAACTGGCTACCGCACCGACAAGAATCAGGGCAGATCGATGACCTGGCTTCGCGTTACGAAGATCAATTCTCATTGCCTGACCTTATATTGCGGGTAGTTGATCGACTGCAGAGTGGAAGGAACTGACCCGCCAAGTATAGAATCGACCATCGAACGCGGGTAGGATCGGGAGTAGCTACCCGACTGAAAGCGGTTTTCCTGAACCGTTTCCGAAAACACAAAGGGGGACATTGAAAACACAAAGGGGGACATTGGAAAACACAAAGGGGGACATTGTACTTTAGTCAATAAGTAGAATGTCCCCTTATTGCCTTCCCCCTTATTGCCTTCCCCGTTGGAATGGCAAGGAAACAGTCGCCGTTTTGCACCCCAAGCCGGAATCAATCGAATGACGGACACAGGAGCAAAAATCAAACTGGATGAGACAGAGGTGCATTCGGTGGAGACTGTCCCGTCTCAGAATACAAACGTCTTCGACAACTGGATGTTCTTCTTTGCCGATCGAACAATCCTGACAAGCGATGAGCAGAAGGCCAGGGGAAATAGTGAAGGCTGCTCCATCCCTTTGCAGTTTTCCGTTACCGCCCGTTGGAATCGTCACTGACGGGATGTTCCGGGATCGGCACCTCCCGCACGAGAAACTTTCGAGGATCGGTCGACGTCCCTGTGTCTTGCTCGCACGTCCAGATTTCCTGTTCGTCGAGCAGTACCACACATTTTGCTCCGGCCAGCGTTCCGAAACTGACCTTCCATTGCGCAGGGCCCTGCGCCGTTTGATGAGCTTCGATCAGAAGCAGAATTTCCGGATTCGTACCATTCACAAGTGCGTAGACCTCGCCATCCAGGATCATTCCTTCCACCGGTTCGTAGCGATAAATTGATCGAGGTAACAAACGTAACTCGTGGCGGCCGTTCCAGAATTGATGCGAGGAAAATCGAGCAGCCAGGTTTTTCATCTGCAGGGATCTTGCCAGCCGGGTTTCCGCTACATCGGGCGCGTTTGGGATATCCTTAGGATCGTAATTCTTTGTGGCGACCCATTCTCCCTGTTCGTCTGCAAACGTCACAATGTCGCCTGAGACCGTACACGCATAAATGTTCCATTTATCGGGAGCCTTCACGTGACTGAAGATCTCTCCAATGATCTGAGGGCGTCCTTTATCGTGCCAGATCCAGGTTGTGCCAGGAACCATCAGGTCAGGATGGCGTGCAGCGTCGCCCCAATTAAGGACCGATTCGGGCCGCAATTCGCACTCGACTTTGCCATCCGTGCCTTGCCGCGAAACACGAAACGACTTTGCCACAGTTTGCATCGTCTGCACGAATGCAGCTCGGCGGTTCGCGGCTTCCTTGCTTTCAATACTCGATGTCGCATCCACGTCGTCATCAGCCTGAACGACAACCAGATCTGCATGAACGCCAGCGGCAACCGCAAGACTGATCGTCCACCCCAGTAAGCGACGAACGTCAAATTGATTTCTGTGGTTCATTCTTTCACCTCATCAGGACTTGCCATCAAAGTGCTCGGTCACAACACGAACGATACAGGGCACAGTGTAAGCGTTGCCATCCACCAACGACACCTGTAACGGAGTTTTCATCAGGCTCACTTGAGTTTATAGTCAGTTTGTCTATTTTGCAAGAAACTCGTGAATAAATCGAAACATCACGAGGACAATCAGAGTCTCCCGTTGCTCCGTAAAAGTAGCGGTTATGTTAGCTACTTTCGCAGAGCGAAAGGCGACTATCATAAATTCACGACCGCAGAGTTTTGCGTCGTTCTGAAATTCGTTCAAGACTAAATGCACAATGTCTTGAAAATATAGACGAACCGTCTACACTTGCCACCTGAGACTGGCTGACGCGCCTCGTCGGGCCACAACTATCACTTTCAATGAGTCACCTTTATGTTGAATTTCGCATGGAAAAACATCCGGACGCTCTGCTTCATTCTGGTTGCCTGTGCCACCGTCGCACCGCAGCTCATTGCACAGGATGGAACGTCAAAAGAGGCTGAAGACTCGGACGATTCGACGCCAAAGGATGAACATTCCAAAGCCAGAAGGGATCTCATGGTGCAGGCGATGGAGAAGTACTCCGTGATTCTGGATGGCAACGCGGACAAGCCGGCAACTCTGGAATCCTCGACAATGCTCAGATATTCCAACCCATTGGGGGACGTCGCCGACGGATTGCTGTCTGTGTACTCAACAGGGCCAGGCGAACGCCCCGCCGCTCTGGCCAACATGTATGTTCATGGGCCCGTCTTAAACGGACTTGCGATGCAGTGTTTCGCCGACATTCATCCAGGCAAAGTGGAGCTGATCCGTGGCGAACGAAAAGTCTGGTCACCCGCGACGCGATTCAGCAAGTTTGCTCCACTGCCCGACGGACCAGAGCCCTCAAAAAATCCAGCTTTGCGGCTGAGCCAGATAAAGAATATGGCCGCTCGGTTTGAGATCATTGATGGATTTCGTGAACCAAATTCGGAACCAAGTCCTCATGTGCTGCGAATGATGTCGCGGCCAACACACCGGTACGGTAAACCGGATGGCGAAATCATTGATGGAGCAATCTTTACCTTTGTCGTCGCGACAGATCCTGAAGCTTGCCTTCTGATTGAGATTCATCGGAAAGGTGACGTCACGTCGTGGGAATACATCGTGCTCCCAATGACGATTTACTCGCTGGACGCCAAACTCGATGGCAAAACTGTCTGGACAAAGCCGGAAGCCATTATCTTCGGAGACCCAGCGTCCGCGTTCTACGCGTCGTCCTACAGCCGCGATCCTGGTGAGGAAACTTTCCGAGCGCTGCTGCCGAAACAATGAAACGCAAGATGCCGTCAAGATTCAGCGAAGGAGGTTGAGTCGGACTCTGTTTCATAAGCGCATGGAGCGCGTATGATTTTATGTATCCAGTGTTTTGCCGCAATCGCAAGGCGATATCGATGTTCGCGAAAATCTTGATCGTTAGTTGTTTGTTGGTCTCATTTCGGGCCGAAGCAGTTCGGAGCGACGAACGAGAAATTCAGCCAAAAGGAAGCTACTTTTCAAAGAAAACGTACGTTCCGCACCCGCTGCCATCATTTGCGGACACGCGGGACAAGCTGCCTAAACCCATCTATGACGAGAATCCCCTGTACGTCGAGATGTACTGGAAGACCTGGGAACTGGCGTTTCGCAACTTTCACGAGCCGCAGCCAGGGAGCGGTTTTGTGTCGCAGTTCATTGATGCCGCGTTTAACGAGAACATCTTCCTGTGGGATTCCTGTTTTCTGACGATGTTCTGCAACTACGCACATCCGCTGGTGCCCGGAATTGAAACGTTGGACAACTTCTACGCGAAGCAGCACGACGATGGCGAGATCTGTCGCGAGATCAACCGCGCGACTGGTAAGGACTACGCGCAATGGGTCAATCGCAAAGGCAAAGATCTGTATAGCCTTGACCCCTTCAACTGGGGCAGCCGATTTGATGTCAAGTACATTGGTCGTGATGTACCGAAGCCAGCGCCGCAGCTGACTCTGGATGCCCTCAATCACCCGATTTTTGCCTGGGCGGAATTGGAGAGTGTACGCATCACCGGCGACACGTCGCGCCTCGCTATGGTTTATCAACCCCTGGTGAAGTATTACGGCGCTCTGAAGAAATACCTTCGTCAGGGGAACGGACTTTACATGACCGATTGGGCGAGCATGGACAACTCGCCCAGAATTCCGACGCTCTTCGGTGGCGGCACAGCCATCGATACCTCGTCGGAAATGGCAATGTTCGCGCAACACATGGCAGAGATTGCGACACTTCTGGGCAAGGCAGAGGATGCCACGATTTTTCGCAGCGATGCGGAAGAATTAGCCCGAGTGATCAATCAGAAAATGTGGAATGCTGAACGAAAGTTCTATTTCGATCTCACCGTCGATGGAAAGCAAGGCGGCGTCAAGACGATTGCAGCTTACTGGACATTGATCGCGGGAGTCGCTTCGGAAGATCAAGCCAACGCGCTGGCCGCCGAACTGAGTAACCCGGAATCGTTTGGGCGAAGGCATCGTGTCCCGACAGTCCCTGCCGACCAGAAGGGATTTGATTCTGTGGGCTTCTATTGGCGTGGATCCGTATGGTCTCCGACCAATACAATGATCATTCGCGGCCTGGAACGCTACGGCAAACAGGACCTTGCCAACGAAATCGCCCTCGAACACCTGGCACGTGTCGCGGAAGTGTTTCAATCAACTGGCACAGTGTGGGAGAATTATTCTCCCGATGCAGCCACGCCTGGTAATCCTTCCAAGCCGGACCTTGTCGGATGGACGGGAATTCCACCAATCGTCTGTTTCCTTGAATACGCGATCGGATTGAAGCCCGATGCTCCCAACAACCGCTTAATGTGGGTACTTAAATCGGACAAGCGCTGTGGCTGCGAACAGTACCGATTCGGCGGACATGTCGTCTCCCTGGTTGCTACACCCGACGAAGCCCAACCAGGAAAAATCACGCTGACCGTTGAATCCGATGGTGACTTTGACCTGCAAGTTGAGCGCCAAGGTATGAAGTCAGATTTCCGGATCAAGGCGGGGAAGAACAACTTCATTTTGACCAGTCGCTAAGTTCTGACGGCAAGGCTGACGAGGATAAGGACCTGTTCTCGCTCGCACGCATCAAACAATCGAATCCTCTTCCCGTTGACTTCATGGGTTTCATCATTCCGTAGAATTCATATGAAAAATATTGCGTGAGCCAGACCGTTGGTCACGACACTGCAATGATTTCCGTCTTCAATCCTGTCAGACAGAGCTACTTCATGAGATCCTTTCGATACTTTGCCGCCGTCCTGGGAATAAGTTCTGCCGTTACATCCTCGGTCACAGCGGATGACTGGTCGCGATTTCGCGGACCAAACGGGAACAGCATCGCGAGCGAATCAAAACATCCGGTCGAATGGAGCGAAGATTCCAACGTGGCATGGAAAGTGAAGATCCCGGGACGAGGCTGGTCGCAGCCAGTCGTGACAGGAGACAATGTTTTCGTCACAACGGCTGTCACGGAGAATGAGGAGAAACCAAAACGCTATGATGGCGGTTTACCTGCTGGTGCAAAAGATGCGACTAAAGACGATTATCAATGGAAGGTTCTGTGTGTGTCGTTGAAGAGTGGGAAAATCCTATGGGAACAGACACCCTTTGAAGGCACTCCAGGGATTCCAAAGCATCGCGGCAATTCGTACGCATCCGAAACGCCGGTCACCGATGGCGAACGAGTGATTGCCTGGTTCGGGGCCAGGGGGCTTGTCTGTTACAACCTGGCGGGCGAGTTGCAGTGGACAAAAAGCCTCGGCCCGTTTCCATATCAGGCTGGCTGGGGAAGCGGCAGTTCCCCAATTCTTCTCGACGATGTTGTGATCATTCAATGCGACAACGACCAGTCCTCATTTCTGGCCGGGCTGGACAAGAAAACCGGCGACGAACTTTGGCGCATCGCGCGGGACGAAAAATCCAACTGGTCTACGCCTTATCTCTGGAAGAACAAACTGCGCACGGAACTTGTGGTTGCCGGCGGCAATAAGATGCGTTCCTATGATCCGGTGACACGAAAGGTTCTGTGGGAAATGGCCGGAAGCGGTCGCACGTCCGTGTCGCCGACCGGTGATGAGGAAATGCTGTATATCGATTCCGTGGATGGATTTCAGGGGAGCCCTGGGCGGTTTGCCGCCATTCGCGTGGGAGCCTAGGGCGACATCTCACTGCCAGACGATAAAACATCATCCAGTAAATATGTGGCATGGTGCAATATCTACAATTCGTATCGCAACTCATCGCCTTTGGTATACGGCGGCAGCCTGTATATGCTGGAGCAATCGGCCGGGCTGATGCGTTGTTTTGATCCGAAAACAGGAAAACTTCTGTATCAGCAGCGGTTACAACAATCCACTGGCTTCGCGGCATCGCCCTGGGTTAGTGACGGGAAAATCTACCTGCTGGACGATTCCGGGATCACACACGTGATCGCTCCTGGTCCGAAGTTCGAACTGATTGCAACCAATCGACTCGACGACGAAATCTTCTGGTCCTCAGCGGCGATCAGCGGAGACCAGCTTGTGCTGCGAGGTCAGCAGCATTTGTACTGCATCCGGAAATAGCAATGTCAGCCCAGTTCACTTAATCCCCAGCAGCCGATCCAGCGAATCTGAGGTCTGGTAAATCAACGCCTCAGGATGATGCATGTACGGATGGAAATACTCGAACGTCAGATAGGAGTCGTACCCAACATTGGCGAAGGCGTCCATCACGGCGGGCCAGTTGGTGGTGCCATCGAGGAGCGGACGGAAGGATTCGAGAGAATGGTCGGTGCTCTTTTTGGAATACTCCTTCAGATGCACGTTGCGTGTGCGCTTGCCAAGGATTGGGATCCAGTGTTCGGGGAACTGATACTCCATGATGTTTCCCGTGTCGAAATGGACGTTGATGTATTCGCTGGAAAAATGATCCACGAAGGCGTTCATTTCGAACGGCGACATCAGGTAGCCATTGAAGAAAATGTTCTCGATGTTCAGCGAGACTCCCAGCTTTTCCGCACCGGGCAGCAGTTTGCCGATCGATTCTTTTGCACGCTGGTCGCAGATGTCGTTCGGAGTCGGATCGTGTTCTTTTCGCCACGGCATATGGACAGCTCCGGGAACGACGAGCAGATTCTTTGTGCCAAGGTCGTGGGCGGCCTGAGTCATCAAGCCCGCAAGTTCCAGCCCGCGAGCCCGCTCAGCGGGATCATTGCTTGTGAGTGGATACGGCCAGAACAGGAATGAGCAGACTCCGCTGATCGCAATGCCGATATCCTCCGCCATTTTGCGAATTGCGGTGAACTCCTTCGTGCCCGATTTCGGAGACAGATCACTGTCCAGATCGTAGTTCAATTCAATGCCATCGAATCCCGCATCTTTTGCCAGCTGCAGACATTGCTTCAGCGACATCTTGTCGGGATACGGAAACGCCCACAGATTGATCGACTTCTTCATGTTGTATCGAGGTCGATTACTCGTCGCCGGGGCTTGCTCTGCAGAAACGCTTGACGCTGTGGTCAGCGCCGCCGCGCCAAATCCGGCGTAGGCGAGCAACTGGCGACGATCCAGAGTTGGTGTTGTCTTTTTGTCTGCAGGTGGTTTCATGGATTTGCTCCTGATTACGCAGCTTGGGAACACTTAATCGCGGTCAGATCGAGAAGCTCGCGGGAGTGGCTCCGATCGTCCATCAGTCGAGCAAACCTCAAACCCCCGCTCGATCTTCGGCGGCCGCAGTTCCGTGCGACGTGTTCTCTAAATGGCGGCGCTGGTGGGCACGCGACACAACTCGGTAATCCATGCGTTTTACAAGCACCGACGACTCGATTATCCCTTAGAAAGTTGCGTCTCCGCAGCGTTTCCGTCTGCTTCATCGAATATCGAAAGTTTACCCGCATGACGATTCTCAAGCTACATTCAAATCACAGAAAACAAACGATTGACTACCGGTGCCATGCCTCACCAAATCTCGCGGGACAAGGGACATGAATATGCGTGGAGTTTATTTTCGGATCGTGATCTGAGAGCCAACCGTGAGCAGGCCGAAAACTTCTTCGATGTCCTGATCGTCCAAGTGAATACAGCCACGGGAAACAGCCTTTCCGATTGACTCCGGGTTGATGGTCCCGTGGATACCGATGTGATTTCCCAGGCCGAGCCAGTATTCTCCGAGTGGGTTTTCTGGATCATCGCCGTCAACGACGCCTCCATCCGGGTTGTACCATGTTGGATTTTCCAATTTTTCTTCGACCTTGAATTTTCCAACTGGTGTGCCGTTGTCTGCACCAATTCCGACCGGATACCGATGGACATACCAGCCATGTGCGTGGACCGTCAGACAGAAGTCGTCCAGATCAATGACAGCACCAAACGGACCTCGGACCACTTTCAATTGCTGCCCCGCCTGTAAATCTTCCGGATTCACTTGATTTAGCCGCGCGAGATACTGCCAGGGGACATCATATTTCTTTGCGATCGAGCCGAGGGTTTCACCATAGTCAACAAAGTGCGGGTCGGCAAATTGTCGCTCTGCTGTCGTGAAGATGAGTGCCGCCGTTTGATCGATCTGTTTTTGAATCAGGGATCGATATTCCGGATGCTTCCAGTAAATATCTGACATGGCCTGATGAGCTTCCAGAATCTGATCCGCGTTGAGATCCTCCTCAATCTCCCTTAGCCGTTGGGCGACTTCAGCGGAGAGAACAGCGGGCGGCTTTTGGCGAAGGGCAGGATCTTCGGGCTCATACAAGTCCGCCCTCAATTCCAGCCCATTTTCTTCGAGCGGCGCGTCTGGCTCATACGACGCTCGCGTCACCTGAGAATCACGACGACTGGAATTCGGCATTTGCCGTTGCGGCGAGTTTGTGACGCCATCACTGGCGGGCCGAATGTCCTTTCGATCGCGTGCGAGAGCATGTGACAGCGGATCGGAGTGGTCCATGCCAGACAGAGTGTCTTCGGAGTCTGTCGATGTATCGTGAATGTCGCTCCAGTCGCCGTCAAGGAATGTATCGACTTCCGGTGACGATTTCTGATCAGTTCGGGCGACTGATCCCGTCGCCGCCTTGCGGACTCGTGGAATGAGATCCAGCTGCCAGACGACAAACGCCGCGGCCACGCCGCCGACGATCCACCAATGAAGCTGGAATTGCCGCTTCGGCTTTGTTGCGAACGGTTCCATGTTCGGCCTGTCTCAAAATCCCTTTGAAGCGAAAAACTAACTGCTGGGCCATATTCTGGCACACCCCGAATTCGACGGCTACCCCGAAGTTTGACGGCTACCCCGAAGTTTGACGGGCGAAGGCTGTTAGGTCGAGTGGCGAAAAAGCTGGCTCAATGCGTGACGAGCATTTCTACACGTCGTCGCAATGGACGGGCAAGAGTGCCCGTCCTGCGGTGGGCTGAACGATTGGGACCGCTGCCCTATTTTTCGATCGACCGCAGAAAAAGGCCCTGAAACTCGGGGTCGGGCAGCAGGCACGGGTGCTTGTACTGCTCCACACTGCCGCCACTCCGAGACTGGCGAGCCGTCGTGAACACGGCCCATCGGTCGGCGGACAACGGATGAATTCGAATCGCGACCAGTCTGCCAGATTCTCGCTTGTCCCGATATTCCTGATTGTCGCGAACAAGGCAATCTTCAACGCCGATCGCAAGCTGGTCAAGACGAGCGGCATCCTGAGCGTCCGACGCTGACTCGCAAAGCACAAACAGGACGTATCCGGGCGGTGCTCCCCATTCGGGAGTCAGAGTAAACAAGCTCAGGCAAATGCCCAGTTTCAGCGCCGCCTCGTTGACAGCCTCGACGACCTGCGACTCCGCCAGCTTTTCTCCGGTGATGCTCGACATGTGCGCCCCCTTGTGGCGAAACTCAAGCACCGGCGTCGTCCCGAAGAACCCTGTGCAGCGCACGACGTCGCGGATGTTGTAGCGATACAGCCCCGAACTTGTCGTTAGCAGAATAAAGTATTCCGCACCTTCCTGCAGTTCATGGGCCTCCAGCACAACGGGCTGCGACGAAGTGGATTCCGAAATCGGCAGGAACTCAAAAAAGTGTGTTTGAATTTCCAACACACCAGAAGCGCTGTCATCGCGCAGCGGAAGCGTCATACGTCCTTCGCTGGCATGCAGTCCGTGATCACGAACTGGAAGTCCCTCGAACACCTGCCTGAGTTTCGGAATGTAGGCAGCCGCACTGCCGCCGCACCAAACGCCAACCGCCTGCATCATCGGCCAGCACTCACGAGGCCGCAGAAATCCGTTACGATCAACAACATGCTGCAACTGTGCGGCGCGCCGCGGATCGGGGCGAAATCTTCGTTTCAGTTCACGTCTCTGATCCGCAGGCAGGTCGGCACCACTGATACCGCCGTCGCGAATATCGCGAATCAGCTGCTCCGCGTTGGCATTCGCAAACTCATGCAACTGCAGCAAGGTGCTGGGGTTTGCCGTAATCTGCATTCCGACCCAGGGATCGGCCAGTGCCAGACGAAGAATGACGTAGCGTTTGGTCTCGGCGTCAGCCACCTCCGCCACGGCCGCCGGAATTGTATACATTGATCGCACGACGCGTTTTTGCATGGCCGCGACCAGACCGCTAATGTTGCCGCACGGAGTCCCGCCGGTGGTCCTGGATTTCTGATGGCTGCTCGAAACCTGAACGATATTCAGCTTCTGCAGAATCGGATGATCGGTATAGGTTCCAATACCCCACGTTTGCCAGCCGCGTCGATAGTCATCAAGGAATCGCTGCGTGACAGGAATCAGTTTTGACGCCGCAGTTGTTCCACTCGTCGTCGCAAACATCATCAGCTTGTTGCCGTCGCCCAGCAACGCAGAATGATCCCCCTTTGCAACCTGATCAACGTAGCTTCGGATGAGTTCATAATCAGCGATGGGCACTCGACGCCGAAATTCTTGCAAACTGGTCTTTTCTGACAGTCCCTGATCATGCGAAAACCTGGACGACTGGTTCAGTCGCAGCAGGTCCGTGAGCAACGCTCGTTGTGTTTGACGGCAGGAATTCTCCGCGAGGCTGAGAAACTGATTTCGCGCGTGAGTAATGCTGCGGCGGAAGAATGCTCCTGCCATTGCCCGCAGTCGATAGGCAACCGGAATCTGCGTTAATCGCGGATCAGTTGAGGTCATTCAGACATATTCCCCGGCGGTGGTACTGGAAACCCGCCGCTACCGAGGGGGGGAAAACCCATTACCCCCCCCCGGGCGGGGGGGGGCACGGGACGGGCGCCATTGTTAAAAAAAAAGGCAAACCGCGGGTAGAAAGAACGATGGCTTTTGTGTTGT
>JBBQSE010000243.1:0-11985 GCA_038214195.1 Planctomycetales bacterium | reverse complement strand
TACTGGCTTCGCGAAAACGCCGAAACCATCATCCGCTTCCGAGCCTGGATCAAAGCAGGAAGAGCCGAAGAACTCTTCCTACAAACAACTTACGTCACACCAACCCTCGCTCTATAATCCCAACAAGTCGCGAATCCGCCCAAAGGAACGTGTCAGCAAGCTGCGATCTGAAGGCAGTGCCGGGCCGGATCTGGTGCGAATTGTCGTCACTGGCGAAATGACTGTGCTGAGCGTTTCGATTGAACAGAACCTGATCGCATCCGGCAATCGTCAGATGATTGAACAACTCGTCAACGCCGCCGCGAACGATGCTCTGCAAAAATCCAAAACCGCCGCAGCAGCCATCATGGCGGAGATTGCCGAGGGTATGGATGTTCCGGGACTGCAGGACGCGATGGCGAAAATGGGGATGGGATAGTGCTTCTGATCAGGCGATTCGCGGCATCAATGTTGCCGGTGTGCTGACTTTCGCAACCGACAGGTACACGCGACTCGACGTGGGCTTGATAAAGATTCAGGCGGGTGATGCCTACAGCGAAACGGGGTTTGATTGCGAAGCACACCTCGAACCGCCCGCAGCAGGCCAGCTGCGTCCGGCGCTGGAGGTCGGAACTTCAGAGAAACCTGTGGATGCGGATCATTCGGCATTGATTCGATTGGTTTACTTCGAAGGGATGGATAAAGAGTCGTGTCCCGCAATCGTGTGCTGCGCGGGACGCATGGATTTCCACGGCGCAGTGCTCAACCGTACCTGGGTAAAACTGGGACTGCCCGTCGCCGCTCGTGACGCCCGGATAACACTCTTTGAGCCCGTCTCCGGATGGCGCATTGGGGATCAGGTCATCGTCACGGCAACAACGCGGCAGAACAAAGTCAAAAAGACGTTTCGTCCCAGCACGCACGATAGTACTCAGACTGAACATCGCACGATCACAGCGATCGACGGCACGCAACTCACGCTCGACCGACCGTTCGAGTTCGAGCATGTGGCGGAGGGCGTCTATCGCGCGGACGTCGCCAATCTGAGCCGGAATGTTGTCGTTGAGTCCGCCAGTCCCGATGATGTCCGTGGCCACACGATGTATCATCGTCACTCCTCCGGTAGTATCAGCTACGCCGAGTTTCGCCACCTGGGAAAACGAAATGTGCTGGGTCGATACAGCCTGCATTTCCACCTCGCTGGTGACACGATGCGAGGCAGTTCCGTCATCGGTGCCTCGATTTGGGACAGCCATAACCGCTGGCTGGCTATTCACGGGACAAACTATCTCGTCGTCCGCGACTGTGTGGGTTATCAGAGCGTGGGGCATGGGTTCTTCATGGAAGACGGCACTGAAGTGTACAACGTGCTGGATCGCAACCTGGCCGTGCAGGCTTACATCGGCCAGCGGCTCCCGAAGCAGGTCATTCCCATCGACAAAAACGATGGCTCCGGCTTCTGGTGGGCCAACTGTCATAACGCGTTTAGTCGCAACGTCGCGTGCGAATGCGACGAATACGGTTATTTTTTCCAGGCCGCAAAAACGCCCGACTTTGATCCGACACTGAGTGTCCAGCAACCTGACGGCAGCTCTAAAAACATCGATATTCGCACACTGCCGTTCATCCGTTTCGAGAACAACGAAGCCCACTGTCAGCGGCGGCATGCGTTCAATCTGGGTGGAGGAGTTCCGTTCGGAGAGCCAAGTGTTGGCGGCGTCGGCCCGGACGGAAGTCACCCATTTGTGATCCGAAACCTGCGGCTGTGGAATTCGCACTGGGCGATTCACCCGGTGGCACCGTCGGTGCTGCTGGACCATGTCGAAATTCATGACGCGGACTATGGCGTGTGGCGTCCGGTCTACGATCGCCACGCTTATCGCGACGTTCGGATGGATCAGGTGCCCGAGAAGCAGCAATACGCATTCACCAGCGGTTCGCCTGGCAATGATGAAGCAAGTTTCCCGAGCCCACTGACTCCGGTCGATGATCGGCCTCCGACGACGATCATCACGCGCGTGACAATGTTGGGCGACCAACTCCTGGTACAGGGGACCGCAATCGACAATGGCGAAGTGACTTCGGTGCTGGTCAACGGTCAGGCGGCCAAACCACTGGAGCCCAACTTCGCCGAGTGGGAAGCTCGTGTCCCCGTGAACGCAGCGATCGTCGCGGTCGCATCGGATTCAGCGGGCAACGTTGAAAGCCGTCCTCATGAAATTTCGCTCAATCGCTAGCGATCTATCAGCGGAGATTTGAGAGATCGTGTGGTTGCAGTTGGATGGAGCTAAGCGAAGGAATCGCCGATGTGCTCCTTGTACCCCACTTTCAACTGCCAACCCGTTATTGCCGGCAGGGGCTTTTCCGATTGAGCGGCGTCAAAAAAACTATTGAAATTCTGTGCGAATGCTTCCGTCGGGGTTAATGATCGGTGCGGCATTTTCAACGCTGCCGGGAGCGCGGCAGCCGGGGCCGATTTTTTCTGTGCCGAGGTCGTTGTCCATGTCGGCGGCGATCTTTACCAATTGAGTGACGATGTCCGGATGCTGTTCGGCCAGATTTTTCGATTCACTGACGTCGTCGTCGAGATTGTACAGCTGTTGCACGGGAATGGACTTTGTTCCCGGCTGCTTGCTACCTTTCCTGCCACCCTTTGCATTTCCGGGTTCGACGACTGCCAGATGAAGTTTCCAGGGGCCTTGCCGCACGGCCTCCAGCTTAAGTCCCTTGAAGTAGTAGAATAACTTGTGCGGCGATTCTGCATCAGCAGCCCCGGACATGACGGGCCAGATGTCGGCACCATCAATTCGGTTTGATGGCAGCTCGGCTCCGGCCAGCGAAGCAAATGTCGGCAGGACGTCGATCATACCGGTGATCGCATCCGTCGAAGTCCCGGCGGGAATCTTTCCGGGCCACCACGCGATTGTGGGAACGCGCATGCCGCCTTCCCATGTACTGCCCTTGAATCCCCGCAGCGGCTTGTTGACCGATCGCGGCGTGCCGCCATTATCGGATGTGAAAATGACAAGCGTGTTGCTGTCGAGTTCAAGCTCGCGGAGCGTGTCGAGAACTCGACCAACGCTCCAGTCGACTTCTTCGATCCAGTCACCGATAAGTCCGTTAGCAGATTGCTGATGAAAATCTTTGCCGGGGTACAGCGGGAAATGGATAGCCGTGTGCGGCAGATAGAGGAAGAATCTTTCCTCCTTATGCTGCTGCAGAAAGTGCACGGCTTCTTCGGTGTACCGCTGAGTGATCGTTTGCTGTTCGGCGGCACCGACGTTTTCCAGCAGCGTGTTGTTCTTCAACAGCGGAAGTGGAGGCTGGTTGTTTCCCTTGAGTCCAGTTGGATCGATCGCATCCGGCGCTGGATTTTTCTTTTCAGCCTCGGGGTTTCGTTTGGGAAGCGGGTCGCCGAGGTTGGTTTTTGATCCCTGCTCCGCCGTACCCATATCGTTTGAGTAAGGAATTCCAAAGTAGTAGTCGAAGCCCTGGACGGTGGGCAGGAATTCGGGCTGATCTCCCAGATGCCATTTTCCGATGCAGCCGGTCGCATAGTTCTTACTCTTGAGGACTTCGGCGACTGTGACTTCCTGAGGATTCAGGCCCAAAGACGCCGCCGGGAACAGTACGCTGGGAATTGGGAGCACGCGTTTCGGATAGCATGCCGTCATCAGCGCGGCTCGCGACGGTGAGCAAACGGGCGCGGCATAGTGTGAGGTCAGACGTCGGCCCTCTTTCGCCATGCGGTCGAGGTTTGGGGTTCGGTTCAGCGTGGAACCGAACGGACCAATATCGGCGTACCCCAGATCGTCGATGTTGATGATGACGAAATTAGGTGATTCCACCTCAGCGGCGGTTGCCGAATTGGCGAAGGTGAATGCGGCGATGAGAGCTGTGATCAGTCGCACGGTCGTTACTCCGGGTTGGCGTTGTGAGCTTCAGTATTCCTGCCAGTGAGTCGTCATCCGTGACAGTTGATTCAGCCCGGAGTTTATCCCGGCGAGGAGAATCAGCAACCAAGTGGGCGTGGTTGAAGTTGTGAGACTTCTGGTCTGAACTCTGCCGATCGCCTTACCGGCCAAAGTTGCCGAAGAACGTTGGTATGGGGAACTGCGATGAGAAAAAGTGGCTTCCTGCCGCTCAGGGCCTTCGCAAAGCCAGATTGACAAAGTTTTGAATGCCAGAGAAACTTTCACAAACTATCGAGATATTTAGGGCTTAAGGCTCATTCAGCCTCCCATAGCGTGCATATGAGTGAAGGAGCGTCATGATGCTCTCAGTTGTCATCCCGGCTCACAATGAAGCCGCCAATCTGCCTCAACTGCTGCAGGAAATTCACGCCGCTCTGTCGCGTCAGGCTACCTACGAAGTGATCGTGGTCGATGACGGCAGCTCTGATGATACGCTGAAGGTGCTCGATGACATCCGAGTGGATTTTTCGGAACTGCGTATCGTGCGACATGCGTCCAGCTGCGGCCAAAGTACCGCTCTGATGACCGGAGTCGATGCGGCCACAGGCGACATCATTGCGACACTCGACGGCGATGGCCAGAACGATCCGGCGGACATTCCAGGCATGGTCGAACTGCTGCTGCAGGCTCGACAGACTGAAGACGTTCGGATGATTGCCGGTTTTCGCAACAAGCGCCGCGACTCGCGCTGGCGACTGATCAGTTCACGGATTGCTAACGCCGTGCGGAGCCGCATTCTGCGCGACGAAACACCCGACAGCGGTTGCGGCATCAAGGTGTTCCTGAAGCAGGCGTTCGGCAACATGCCGCGATTCAATCACATGCACCGATTCCTGCCCGCGCTAATTGTTCGAGGCGGTGGGAAAGTCGTTTCGTATCCGGTGAATCATCGACCGCGAATTCACGGGAAGTCGCATTATGATACACTGCGGCGACTGATGGTGGGAATCGTCGATTTGATGGGCGTCGCATGGCTGCTGCGCCGCAACAGGCTTCCGGTGGTTGACAGGATGGATCCGATTTATGACGAACGACCAAATCTGGATAGCATTCGGTTTGGCAGGACAGCTCCTGTTCACAGCCCGATTCGTCGTGCAGTGGCTTAGTAGTGAGCGTGAGAAAAAAAGCGTGGTTCCGCCGATGTTCTGGTACTTCAGCATCGGCGGGGCTCTGGTTCTGCTCACGTACGCGATTCGCCAGGGCGATATCGTCTTTACGATTGGGCAGGCGTCCGGAATGTTTATCTACGCCCGCAATCTGCAGTTGATTCGCAATGAAAAACGGCGAGTGCGTGCTGCCGCTGAGGTACCGGCACCGAAGTCTGAAATCGTGCATGTTTCTGCAACAATGAGCGGGCGGAAGGCGGCCTGAGCATACAAGTGCCGTTACCATTTTTTCGGGGGAATAGACAGTCAATTCGATGCGATACCTGCTGTGGACGATTGGTCTTTCGACGCTGCTTGTGGCCACCGCTCTTGTGAGTCGCCCGCTGTTGCCGGTCGATGAGACACGTTACATGTCCGTGGCCTGGGAAGCGCACGTTCGAGGGGACTTTCTGGTCTCGCATCTAAATACGGAGACCTACGCTCATAAGCCGCCGCTGCTGTTTTGGCTTATCAACATGGTCTGGGCGGTGACTGGTCTTAACGAATACGCAGCTCGACTCGTTTCTCCCGTTGCGGCAATCCTCTGCATAGTGCTCACTTCACTGATGGCCCGTCGCCTGTGGCCGGACTCCGTTGCGTTTCAGCGTTGCGCGCCGTTGGTACACTCCTCGCTGACCCTGTGGGTCTTTTTCTGCCCGCTGACGATGTTCGACATGCTGCTGACCTGTTTCACACTGCTGGCGCTGCTTGGCGTGTTGCGGGCGGAATCGGGAGCTGCCGTCAGTGGATGGCTGATCACGGGGTTAGCGCTTGGCCTTGGAATTTTATCAAAAGGTCCCGTGATCCTGGTCCATGTGTTGCCGGCCGCATTGACCGCGCCATGGTGGTCCGTGCGAGTCCGATCAAAATCGCTGCGCTGGTATCCGGGGTGTCTGTTCGCGATCTGTGTTGCCGCCGCAGTGGGATTGTCGTGGGCGCTCCCGTCTGCCGCAGCTGGCGGTGCTGAATACGGAGAAGAATTGCTGTTCGGGCAGACGCAGGGCCGTATGGTCAATTCGTTTGCCCATCGACAACCATTTTGGTGGTATCTGCCATTGCTGCCATTGTGTCTGATGCCGTGGATTCTGATGGGGACGCCCTGGCGCGGGCTGCGGGTTATCAAGCTGGATTCGCCATTGAAATTCCTGTTGTGCTGGGCTGGTGGGTCGCTGCTGATCCACAGTCTGGTCAGCGGCAAACAGATCTATTATCTGCTGCCCGCAATGCCGGCGTTTGCCATGATTCTTGCGCGACTGGTGACGTCGGTCGAGGGACTCGTGCCAAAGCGAGATCTGTACTTCGTTATCGCCGGGACAATCGGGCTGGGTAGTTTGCCGCTCATCGCCAATCACATTCCGTCGGTTTCAGCGACAGCATTGCGAGGCCTGATCCCGGACTGGTATTCTATTCCCCTGATTGCCTGCGGAGTTTTCCTGGTGCCATTCGCAAACCGTCGGGTCGAATTGGCTGCGTTCGCAGTGGGGACATCATCGGTCGTGTTCTTTGCCATCGTTTGTATGTCTCTGGCATCGACCGTCTGGAAGGGGTGTGAACTGAAACCGCTGGCGGAAATGGTGGCGAATTCGGACAACGACTTCGCCTGGTACGGCCACTACCATGGAGAACTGAACTACCTGGGCGGCGTGCGCTACGTTCAGGAAGTCCGCCATTTCGATCAACTGGAAAAATGGGCCACAGACTTTCCAAACGGCAGGATCATTATCCGGCTCAGTCAGAATAACGTGAAAGCAATGAAATTCTTCGGCGTCGAAGCGTCCAACGCGTCTCCACTGACAGCGGTGCAACTGCAGCAGGTCACTGAGATGTTGAGGTCCGACGAGGACTTTCTCGGACACGAATGGCAACCGACGGTGACACATTTGTACTGGATTCGTCGAGGCCTGCCGGTTGATCCCTACGCTGTAGTGACGTTTGACGAACCTCCAGCTCGCGAACCGAATTCAGAAATTCGGAATGGTAGTTTGCCGGAGTAGCGACAGAGGGCAGTGGAGAATCATGACTACATTGAGAACTGTGGCGGCTGGCACTACAATCGCGGTGCCTGACAAATGGTTTTTTACAAAATACTCTTTGGAGAACGAACCGGTATGAATAGTTTCATGTCACGACGGACATTTCTCTCGACTTCAGCTGCTGCGGCAGCCGTTGCGGCTGTTGGTTCAAGGGGTGCGGCGAACGTGTTTCGGCCCGCTGCGAAGTTTGAGATTTCAATTGCTGAATGGTCGCTTCACAAATCGTTGTTCGACAAGAAGGTCAACCATCTGGATTTTTCGAAGATTGCCAAAGAAGAATTTGGAATCGAAGCTGTCGAGTATGTCAATCAGTTCTTCAAGGACAAGGCGAAGGACAAAGAGTATCTCGCAGAACTCAACAAGCGTGCCCATGACCTTGGTGTCAAACAGCTGTTGATTATGATCGACGGAGAAGGTCACCTTGGCGATGCCGATGCGGAAAAGCGCAAGCAAGCTGTCGAGAACCATTTCAAATGGGTTGAAGCCGCAAAAGAGCTGGGATGTCACTCGATTCGCGTCAATGCTGGCAGCAGCGGGAGCTACGATGATCAAATGAAACAGGCCGCCGACGGATTGCGCAAGTTGTCAGAATTTGGTGCTCAGCACGGGCTGAACGTCATTGTGGAAAACCACGGAGGATTGTCATCCAATGGCCAATGGCTGACTGGCGTCATGAAGCTGGTTGATCTGCCAAACTGCGGAACACTGCCGGATTTTGGCAACTTCCGTATTAGTGGCGATGAGGAATATGACCGTTACAAGGGTGTTAAAGAATTGATGCCATTTGCGAAAGCGGTGAGTGCGAAGTCACATGACTTCGATGACAAGGGAAATGAAACACATACCGACTATTTCAAGATGATCAAGATCGTCCTGGACGCTGGCTACTCAGGATTCGTTGGGATCGAGTACGAAGGCAGCAAGCTGGACGAGTACGCGGGCGTGAGGGCAACCAAGGCGTTGCTGGAACGTGTACGCAGCGAACTTGGTTAGTGCTGGTCAACGGGACTTAAGGGGAATCGGCATCGCTAATAGAATCGCGGCCCGGCATTCACATGCCGGGCCCTTTTTGTAATCTCCGCGTCATGCGGTAGCCTTTGAATAAAATGACCAGTACAGACCATTCAGATTTCAACAATGAGGATTCGAATGACGATCCGACCGAACACGCGACGAATGGTGGCGAGCGGTTCGGGTGGGCTCAGCGGAACATCATGTTGACGATCGCCTACGACGGGACCAACTACAAGGGCTGGCAGGTGCAGCCGAATGGTTTGTCGGTGCAGTCCTGTGTTGAATCGGCCGTTGAACGGCTGACCGGGGAACGGCAGCGCGTCTATTGCGCGGGCCGCACGGACGCCGGAGTTCATGCGTTGGGACAAGTCGCCAATTTTCCGACCAACAGCAGCATCCCGATCGCAAATGTCCGGCGGGGACTGCAGACGTTTCTGCCCAACGACATCGTGATCGTGACGGCGCAGGAAGTCTCGAAATCCTTTCATGCGACGTACTCAGCGATCCGTAAGCGTTATCGTTACGTGATTCATGATGGCGATGTGTGTCCACCATTCCTGAAGAATTTCGTGCATCGATCGCTTGGTCAATTGGACGTCAATCGGATGGTGAAAGCTGCGGAGTATCTGCTGGGGACTCATGATTTTCGCTGCTTCGAATCGAAGTTTCCAAACAAATCGACCAGCGTGCGCACGATCATGGATGTCAGTCTGCAACGTCTGTCGTGCTGGTTGCCGTGGACAACTCCTCATTTGTGGGTTCCAATTCCCGGCCGGTCACACGAAAATCCGGAGCATCCATTCATTGTATTCGAAGTGATGGCTGACGGATTTCTGTATAACATGGTCCGGGCGATCGTGGGGACATTGATGGAAATCGGGCGAGATAAACAGTCGCCCGAATCAATGGCCGACGCGATCTGCAGCATGGACCGTTCGAAAGCGGGCATGACGGCGATGCCCAATGGACTGTACCTTGTATCCGTGGATTATCCGGAGATTTTAAGTGGGCGTTTATGATCGCAACTACTTCCGCGAGGGGGCCGGAGGCTGGGGTTCGGGCCCAAACAGCTGGCCACCGGTTTGCAAAGCGATTGTCTTCATCAACATCGGCGTGTTTATCGCTCAGATCCTGATCACGCGTCCGCCGACCGTTGATGAGATGAGTCGCTACTGGCATCTGGCACATCTTGTTCAACATGCTGGGTCTGATCTGGTTTGGGATTGCACTGGAGTACATGTACGGTTCGCGTGAGTTTCTGCTGTTCTACCTGGCGTCCGCCATTCTGTCAGGACTCGCCTTTGTTGGACTGGATCTGTACACCGGCGAATCAACACCGGCCATCGGAGCGTCAGGTGCCGTGATGGCCGTTCTGATGTTTTATACCTGCCATTTTCCGTATCGCACGATTCGCATCTATTTCCTGTTTCCGATCGAGATGAGATGGATCGTCCTGCTGTATATCGCCTTTGATTTGCATCCTCTGCTACTCAAACTGGCAGGCGAGCAGGTCTACACGGGCACCGCCCACGCGGCGCATCTGGGCGGGCTGGCGTTTGGTTTTGTCTACTGGAATCAGCGGCTGCGACTGGAACCAATGGTGGACGCAATCCAGAGATTTGACCTGAGAAAAAAGTTTCGACGCAATCCTGGATTGAAGCTGCATACCGAGGAACGGGAGTCACGTGCGACAGTCGATGAGGAACAGGAGAAGCTCGACGAACTGCTCATCAAAATCAGCCGCGAAGGCCGGGAGAATCTTTCGGAAGAAGAGCTTGAACTCCTCAATCAGGCGAGCGAACGTTTCCGGCGTCGGAGAAAATGACTGACCGACAAACGGTTCGGTCGTCTTTGTTGACCGGAAGAGCCCGTGATTTGTCAGTGTCTCCGGTTGCTCCACAAAAGTCTCAAAAAACACGCTACTTTCGCCGGAGCGAAAGGCGACACTAAGGAATTTCCGGGCTGACTCGTTCTTCTGGCGGTCAGGCTGGAAAGCCTGACGTGCTCTTCGGGATGTTATTTCGGGACTGTTTCTTAGTCCCCAGGGAGATAGATGATGGAATCATGGGACATGTTGCTGGAAATCATTCTGTTGCTCAGCGGATGTCTGCTGGCTGGCGGGGTGATGGCCTCTCTGAAGCAAAGCCCACTCGTTGGATATCTGCTGGCTGGCATGGTCATGGGCGGGCCCGGCAGTTTCTCGATCGTCAAGAGTGAGGCGCATATCGAATCCATTGCGGAGCTGGGTGTGGCGCTCTTGCTGTTCAGCCTTGGTTTAGAGTTCTCCTGGAAACGAGTCATCAGCCTTGGCAAAATCACGCTTCTGTGCGGAGTAGCGCAGGTCATTTTGACGTTGATTTTGGTTTCGTTTTGCTGCTATCTGTTTGGGATCGAACCCAAAAGTTCGATTGCAATTGGCGCAATGCTCTGCCTCAGCAGCACTGCAACCGTGTTGAGAGTGCTGACAGATCGAGGCGAACTGGATTCGCATTCCGGACGAAATTCGCTGGCAGTGCTGCTGGTGCAGGACATGGCAATCGTCCCGCTCGCAATCCTCATTCCTCTGCTGGCTGAAGGGGGAACACCGGCGGCAATTGCGGGACGAGTGGCCGGGATTTTTGTCGCGGCGTTCCTGGTCGTCACTGGCCTATATTTTCTGCTGAATTACGTTGTCGTGCGGGCTCTGCAGTCGGCATCATTTGGACGAAATCGGGAACTGACTGTGCTGCTCAGTATTATCATCGGACTCGGAGCTACCTGGGCCGCGCATGCCGCAAATCTGTCGCCCGCCATGGGTGCGTTTGTGGCTGGCATGTTTTTGGGAAATTCACAATTCGCTGTTCAGATTCGTGCCGATGTTGGTTCGATCAAAACTGTCCTGTTGACGCTCTTTTTTGGAGCAGTCGGTATGATTGCCGATCCAGTCTGGATGTTTTGGAATCTACCAACAGTTCTGATGATCGCCGCCCTGATTCTGGTCGGAAAGGCCGCAATAATTTGGGCCTTGTTTCGAAGTTGTGGTCGCTCGTCAGGGGCGTCACTGGCCACGGGACTTTGTCTCTGTCAGGTCGGTGAGTTTGCGTTTGTCCTTGGCGGACAAGCGAGAGAGGGCAAAATTCTGACGGACACGGCCTATTCAGCGTTGGTCTCGGCATCCATTGTCACCCTGCTGGTCACACCGTGGCTCATCAGTCGAGCGCCACAACTTGCGGCCTGGCTGAATCGACAACAGGCAACAGGGGCGGGCATCGAAAATCCGAATGAAG
The DNA here is from genome assembly GCA_038214195.1 of Planctomycetales bacterium. Lineage (GTDB taxonomy): Bacteria > Planctomycetota > Planctomycetia > Planctomycetales > Planctomycetaceae > SXXK01. Next base: position 574 of record JBBQSE010000243.1, on the reverse strand, counting down.
ATGCGCTGCCTTCGTGTGAGGTGCTGGTGATTGGATTCGGTCCAGCGGGTCGAGGTGCCGTAAGCCGGATTCTGGAGAACCGTGACCGCGTGCTGGTGGTTGATTTAAGTCCTGCGGGAATCATGAGCGCCGAGTCGGCGGGATTTCGGGGTGTCATCGGCGACGCGACAAACGCGGAAGTGCTGGAGCATCTGCATCTGAAACACGTCAGGCTTGTCGTGATTACGCTTCCGTCTCGCCAGGATGCCATGACCATTCTGCAGACGATTCGCACTCTCGTACCGCAGGCCAGAACCATTGTTCGCTCGCGACACCAACTGCATGCTTCCGAGTTCCAGAATGCTGGTGCCGACTTTGTTGTGGGTGACGAACAACAAGTGGGGGATGCCCTGGCGGAACTGACCTTCCAATATATTCCGAGGCCGGAATTGAGTACTGAAACGCAGCCGGTGTGATGAATGTCTCTGCCTCTTGCCTTATACCGCGCGCGGTCAGGAATGAGGCTGTCAATCCTCGTTCCAGGGCTCCAGCCCTGGAACGCAACGCACTGGAGGCTCCTGCCTCCTGCGAGAAT
>JBBQSE010000242.1:0-12027 GCA_038214195.1 Planctomycetales bacterium | reverse complement strand
GCGGCGGGTCTACGATACTGGAATTCCCCGAAACCAGTCACCTTCCGGGATCAGCAATCCTTCCCGAAGGGATACGAACAGGATCGCGGCAACCAGATCCGCCGTGGTTCCCGGATTGCGGCGATTTCCGTCCTCCCGCAGAAAGGCATCGAATGCGTCAAATTTCCGCTGTGTATCTTCCTCCACGGGCCAGCTGCTGTCGAGCAGCCGCTGAGCCTTCTCACGAACGATGTCCGAGATCGATTGTCCACACTTTCGTGCGATCAGACTGTCACCGAATTCCGCCAGCAATCGAACTGCCAGCAGCGAAATCTGTTGCGGCTGTGAAGGAGTGATTGCAGCCGCCTCACGCAGCCAGTCCACGCCAGACGTCAATACCTCACGAAAGCCATTGGCATACTGAGCTGCAACCATGTCACGATCCTTCGCCAGCGCCATGCACTCTGTCAGGCTGAGCGACGGCTCATCGTTCAGATCCTGTTCGCTGGCTTCTCCCAGGCCCGCTGGCTGAGCCAGACGAATGGCTTCATAGACCAATCGACTGTCCTCAACCGTCGTCGCATCCAGTACGTCCCCGACGCCGTCCATTAGTGACCGATCCGGAGGAACCTTCGCCAGCGGCGCGAGCAAAAGAATGATTCCCAGGTTCGTGTTGTGATCGACAACGGCCCGCGTCGCCTTGACGGCCTGGAGAATAGTCTCCCCCAAAGTCCGCCCTACCGCAGAAGCAAGCACCGGTGCGATGGCCTTCGCTGACGTGAGAAAATCAGCGATCGAAGCGTCAGCGAAGTCCCGTCCCGGCGCGACATTGCCCGGCTTGGGGCTCATTACTTCCATCACGCACGCCGTTTCGATCAACTCGGCGAGAGGAACATTGTGAGATGAGGACATGGTCTTTAACACCGGCATTCAAATTAAATTCCGACTTCACCTCTCCACGGAAGGAACGCAGCCGCGCCAGGGCCCAAAGACACTGCAATCCATTTCGGCCAGTGAATCGCTACTCAATGACGAGGAGTGCAACAACTGTGGCGACGATAATTCCCGTGCATATCACCGCCACTATTGAGGCAATGACGCGGGCACCCATTGGGCTGGATGCGCCGGAGAACTTCAACGCATTTCTTCCAGCTGGCTCGTGAAGAAAAAATGTATCGGGCATGAACAGTAATGCGAAACTTTGGACGAAGAAGAACGATGTCACCGCAACAAAAAAGGGAGGAATTGTCAGTAAGACGATATCGGCCGGACGAGTCAGCAGAACTGTAATGAGAGTGCCCAGACCTGCAACAACCGGAGTGATCAAGCTGGCGATAAAGACGCTGCGCCAGCGATGAGTGCTGACCGATTCTTTTACTCCACAAGCAGAATAAAGTTGCGGCTCCAGCCTTCGCAACGATTCGCGAAGCAGCGGAAATAGACGCTTCTTCAACCATCGTGACGCTTCCTCGGGAGGCTTCTTTGACGCGCGATCCGCAGCTGCATGCATGAACCATCCTGTAAGAGGTGCTGCGGCACCAGCCGCAAATGCCGCATCCTTCTTTTCCTGAATCAGGTCAATTCGATGCAGATCCTGAAAAGCGAAAGGGATGCCGTTGACCTGCCCATCGACCCGGACCAGCATCCTTAGTTCGTTCGTATTGCCGCGAAGGTCACTGATCCGGATGTCCAGTTTCGCCGCTTGAAATGTTTGTTGATCGCCCAACAGGTATGCTTCAACTCCGAGCCGAAACTGCTCAAGGGAGGTTTTTCCGCCTGCATTGAAAAATGCCTCCACAGCGTCGGCACGAACATCGATCGATTCGGATCTGTCGAATTGATGAGCCTGGGACTTTCGCGGCACGGGCTCGCGAAACTTTTCCAAAGGAGCTGACGGAACTGCTGGAATCCTGAAGGATTCACCGCAGGATTTGCATCGCCCCATTTTCCCGGCATGTGAAACCGACAATCGGTACGTTTGCCCGCATTTGCAACTGACTTCGATTGCGTTCACCACAAGTCCCTAGTTTGCTTATTTGATCGTCAGCCGTTTTTGGACGAAGTACGATGCGGGAGCCTAAAGATGCTGTCAAGCGACAACGCAATCATTCTGCAGAGCCGCAGTCCGTTCGAATCTCAGATTCAGTCGTATTTCCGGATCAGCCGAAAAGCAGCTCCATTAGCTGCTTCCACTCCGCAATGATTGGCGGCGTTTCCTCGGTTCGGACTCGACTCACCTGCAACGCGGCGGAATTATTGTCGCGGACGACCTGGATCGGGTTGTTTTGAACCTTTATCGCGCGACGTTCATCTCGACCGAGTTCCTTCACCCGCAGCGCGTGCTCTTCCTCCAGTCGGAGCAGAACCTGTTCAAACTCCAGCTGCGGTCGGTCGGTCTTTCCCGTTTCACTGTAGTGCCGGATCAGCGTTGCGATTGCATCCTTCTTTTCCTGATCGAGCCTTGTTTTTCCGCCAGACTGCCAGCACATCCGCACCTGCAGCCACGCAAGTTCGAACTTCTGCTGAACACCAAATGCTGACGTTTGCTCCTCCGGCTTGCCGGACACTTCCAGTTCCATTTCATCTCCACTTTCCATCGAAACCCCGTAAGTCGCAAGACCGTGACTCATGCCCCCTTCAGGCCAACCGTCAACTTTGCGGCGGCATGTCACAGGCACATACTATCCGATGCATACGGCTGGGACTCAATTGTGAGGTAAAATCTTCGATGGTGAGTGGAAACCCTCGCAGCGCGAAGGAATCTGGATCACAGTCATTGCCCGAGATTTCACCGTTTTAACGGTCCTTAAATGTGCCTGAATTCAGCGTCACTGCCAATTTTCCGAGTTCGACGTGGGCCAGAATCCGGTGACATGGCATTGGTGCGGAAACCAGACAGCCACAGGATGGTTTGAAGCTGGCGCGGCATCAAAACGTGCCAGACTGTAACCTCAGCGAGGCTCGGGTCTTACCGTTGGAATGATTCCAGTCGGTGAAACATCTGCTGGACACGTGCATCAGATTGAGTCATCGAACTTACCCACCGGAAGGAGCCGGAAGACGTCATCATGGACAAAGCAACACTTATTGGTCTGGTGCTCGGCATCGTGCTGGTCGTTGGTTCCATCATGATTGGCGGTGAACTGACACCGTTTATCGATGTGCCATCGCTGATGATCACGGTCGGAGGATCCATTGCCGCGACGCTGATCAATTTTCCCATGGCGAAGGTCATCAGCGTGTTTGGTGTCGTCAGAAAATGTTTTATGTCTTCGTTGCCATCGCCGAATGAAGTCATTGAGCAATTCAAATCACTCGCCACCATCGGCCGCCGGGATGGTCTGCTCGCCCTGGAAAGTCAAATTGAATCGATCGACGATTCGTTTCTAAAACGAGGACTGGAACAGGTCATTGGAGGTGTTTCGAAAGAGGACTTATCGTCCAGTATGGAAACGGAAATGGCGTTCGTTGAACAACGTCATCAGACGGGAAAGAAACTTATCGACGGAATCGCTGCGGCGGCGCCGGCGTTCGGGATGATCGGTACTCTGATTGGTCTGGTGCAGATGCTGCGATCACTCGACGATCCCAGTCAGATCGGCGGCGGGATGGCTGTCGCGCTCTTGACGACTCTTTACGGTGCCGTTATCGCGAACATGTTCTGCATTCCTCTCGCAGGTAAACTCGAAAGTCGCAGTCAGGAAGAGATGATGATCCGGCAGCTGATGCTCTCCGGGCTGGTCTCCCTGATTGACGGGAATGCCCCTCGGGCGCTGGAGCAGCGACTGCTTTCATTTGTGTCACCGAAGCTCCGGGAGACCTATGAAGCCGCAGAGTCCAAAGCTGCATGATGTCTGCCGCCAGCAACTGAGGGCTGTTGTACATCGCGTGACTTGAATTGACGAACACTGCAAGTAAACGTTTCGCATGTCCCTTCTCCCCTGAGATCGGGGGGAGAAGGTGCCCGCAGGGCGGATGAGGGGTTTTGACGAGGTATGGACGGTTTGGACGAAAATTCAGCATCACTTCTTTCCCCCTCACCCTGGCCCTCTCCCCCCGAAGAAAACCTGTGAAGTTGGAAAACTGATTGCTGGGGGAGAGGGGACAATCGCGAGGCCCTTCGCACCTCATTTCTGACCACGTGACATTTAGTTAAACTGAAACATCATGAAGCGAAATGAAGGCATGTCATGGGTAAAAGCAAATGCAGGTGTCCTCCCGCTCCGATGGAAATTCCAAAATGGTTCGTCACGTACAGCGATGTGATTACGCTGTTGATGACATTTTTTATTCTGCTGCTCACCTTCGCGTCCAGCGAGCCTGAAAAATTTGAGCAAATGCAGGTGGCCACGTTTGGTGGCTCCGGTGGCAGTGGCCTGGCAGGTGCCAAACCGAAGGGGCAGGAAAAAAACTCCATGACAGTTCGCTATCGCCCACCCGCCTCGCGTCGAACCGCACGAGGAACAGAGGCGGCACCATCAGAAATCACACCCATCGGAGAATCTGCGTCGAAGGGACTTGAGGCTCTGGAGAATCCGGATGATCTGGCGACGGCGGAACGGGTCAGCACAGAGTCCCTCATTGACGGACTACGCGACGAAAATGGAAAAATGACGTCGCGGGCCGTTCAGCAACTGCGACTGATTGCCGTGCAAATGAAAAGTCTTCCACTCAATGCCGACCTGCAGATTTCCGAGGCCGAGGATATCGGTTTCGCGGTCGGAATGGCGCGTTACATGCAGGACGAATTGAAAGTGCCTCTCGGACGCGTATCGATCAGCGTCGGAACGTCGTCACCTTCTGGTGCCACGATGAAGACAACTCTGATGCGTACAAAAGATTAGTTCGTCTGGCCGGACGAAGGAAAGGGTCGGGAGTCTTTTTCGGAGAGCTACGTGGTCACAAACGCTGACGTTTCCGTCCTAAAAAGACTCCCGACCCTCTGCTTACCCCCTTATTTTGTTTAGCACGAGTAAATTGAAATGGCACGCTGCAAATGTCCTTCGTATGGAGCGAATCAGTCCTACCTTCTGTCGTTTGGCGACTGCATGACTGCGTTGCTGGCGTTCTTTATCGTGTTGAATTCCATGGCGGAAGAACAGTCAGGGGCCGCCTTGTACGCCGGTACAGGGTCATTCAACGCGGCTCTCAACTCACATGGATTGCCTGGACTGTTTTCCGGCGAACACTCAAAACAAGTCATGCAGCAGAACGACGTCGCACCGATGTACATGGTGGGAGATCCTGATCAGGAAGAAATTGGAAACGGTGTTGGCCCCGATGAAAACGATAACGGCGGTCGAATTATTGATCGGGAGCAGGAACAGTTCAGTCGATTTCTGGAGGAAGTTCGAAGAGTGTCTTCACTGCAGAAAATGCCCGATATTCAGTCAGAAGTCTCACTTGATGTCCTCGCGCCTCTGCCGTCAGAAGGCACGCTGATGTCGCCTGAGCTAAGAGAAACACTTTCACAGGTGCGTTCCGCATTGAGCAAACCTGATCGCGCGATTGAAATCACCGTCTGGGCGACGACGCCATCTCAGACTGCATGGACTCGCGCGGTCGAACAGGCCAGCGACATTCGGACAGAAGCCATCAGTTTTCTAAATCTCGATGAAGCCCAGCAACAGCGGATAACAGCCGTTGGCCGCACCTGGATTTCTTCGTCCGTGAAACGTCCGTCCGTTTCGGTTTGCCTGCGGCGATTTGAATCGCCCCGCGCAAGGTAACGTTCCTCCGGTGTTCCTCGCAATTCTACGCGAAAACCTTTCGAGCCGCCGCGATGCTCTACCTCGCACGGTCTCGCTTGAGATGTTTAACCGCCGCGCCATCGGTGTGCGAGCCCACGCCGATGGCGTTGGGGTTAAAATGGCAAACCTCTCATTCATGCCCACGCGAGGTATAATTGAGGCCGGAGCAATCTGCACGATCGATACACGCTGTGGAAACAGTCGATCGCGCTGATCTGCGCCATGTGATACAGGTTACGGAATTGTGAGGCGAATGGTCCCCGCCCATGTTTCCAAAAGTCACCAATCGATTCCATGTGCTAGGTTCTCATTGCCGAACTCCGTACGTTCCCACGCGCAAGAGGCCTCAATATGGATCCCAGTCATCTTCAGGAACTCGTGACACTCGAAGACAATTACTGGTGGCATGTCGCCAAACGCCAGTTGGTCACGCGATTGATGAAACGCTATTGTCCGCCACCGGGACGACTTGTCGAAGGCGGCATTGGGTCAGGTCGCAACCTGGTTGAATTCTCTGAGATGGGCTACGACGTCACGGGATTCGACTTGATGCCGGAATCTGTGCAGCACGTGCGTAATCGTGGAATCGAAGATGTTCGAGTTCACGATCTTGGTCAGCCGTGGCCGGTCGATTCGGGGTCGCTGCGAGCCGTCGTTCTGCTGGATGTTTTGGAGCATGTCGAAGATCCTGTCAGAGTACTCAGCCACGCCCGCAGGTCTCTGGAAGACGGCGGCGCGGTGATCGTTACAGTTCCCGCTCATCCCTGGCTTTACAGTCGCTGGGATGAACAACTCGGACACTTCCGCCGTTACACGACCAGCGAATTCCGACGACACGCCAACGAAGCTGGCTTTCGTGTTTCCTTCTTGAACTACTGGAACAGTTTCACGATGCCTGCGGCCGTCGCCGTGCGTGGCTGGGAGAAACTCTTTCCGAAACGTACACAACCCGATTTCCCCGCAGTCTCCGCGTTTACCAATCGCGCTCTTCTGACAGCCGCTGCGGCGGAACGCTGGTGTCTGACGAGTTTTGGATTGCCAACCGGACTGTCGTTGGCGGGAGTGTTGCAGAAATGAAGCTCCACACTTTTAATCCGACTCGTGATCGCCACGCTGCAAAAATCTCCGTCGTTCTGCCGGTGTTCAATGAAACGGCCATTCTGCACGAACTCAATCGACGCGTCGTCAAAGTCCTTGAAGAAACCGCGACGCATTTCGAAGTCGTTTACGTCAACGATGGCTCGTCCGACGGATCGCGGGAATGCCTGAGTGATCTTGCGTCTAAGGATCGCCGAATTGTTGTTGTGCATCTGTCTCGAAACTTCGGGCATCAGCCGGCGGTGCATGCTGGCCTGGAGCATGCGAACGGCGATGTTGTGATCGTGATGGATTCTGATTTGCAGGACGATCCGAACGCAATTCCCGCATTCCTCGACCAATGGGAAAGCGGATTCGATGTCGTCTACGCACAACGCACAAACCGTAAGGAATCTCTCGTCAAACGGGCTTTGTTCTACAGTTTCTACCGTGTTCTGAACGCGATCGCCGACAGTCCAATTCCCGCAGACGCGGGAAACTTTGGACTGCTCGACCGGTCGGTCGTGGACGCTGTTTTGTCACTGCCGGAACGGGAACGATTCTTCCCTGGCTTGCGCAGCTGGGCTGGATTTCGTCAAACCGGGATTCCCGTCGAGCGAGCCGCTCGACACGACGATACACCCCGAGTGTCACTCCGGGGATTGTTTCGACTCGCAAAGACCGCCATCTTTTCATTCTCATCGTTCCCGCTAAAATTCTTTTACGTCATCGCCAGCATCTCGGCTGCGGTGTGCCTCGGAACGATCGCATTTGTATTATGGCATAAGATGTTCACGGGACTGGCGATTCCGGGCTGGGCGTCGGTCATCATCACTGCTTCGTTCTTTGGTTCACTCAACGCTCTGGGCATTTCGATCCTTGGCGAATATGTCATTCGAATCTATGATCAGGTGCGAGCTCGCCCGGTTTATGTGAAGTCAGAATTGCTCAACGCCGCCTCATACCGACGAACTCACAGTCCCCAGGATTCTCATTCACCGATTGATGGCCTTAATCGCATCGAAGAACTGCTTTCCGCACTGCAGAAGGAACACGCCACGTCATGAAGATTACGATGATCGGGACCGGTTACGTTGGATTGGTCACGGGAACATGTTTCGCGGAGAGTGGCAACGATGTAACGTGTCTGGACGTCGATCAGAGGAAAGTTGATTTACTCAACAGCGGCGGCGTGCCAATTTACGAACCGGGACTGGAAGAGCTTGTGAAACGCAACGCCGCGGCGGGGCGTTTGACATTCACCACCAGCTATGAAAACGCGATTTCATCCGCAAAGTGTGTTTTTATCTGCGTCGGAACCCCGCAGGATGAATCCGGCGCGGCGGATCTGAAGTACGTGAAAAGCGCTGCGGAGCAGATGGCCCCATTTCTGCGGAAGTCCGCAGTTGTCGTCTGTAAAAGTACCGTCCCGGTGGGTACCAATCGTCGCGTAGCGAGCTGGATCAAAGCCAGGACCGACACGCCGTTTCGCATCGCGTCAAATCCGGAATTTCTGAAGGAAGGCGCGGCCATTGACGACTTTACCAAGCCGGATCGTGTCGTCGTCGGCGTCGATGACCCCGAGGCCGCTGACGTCCTGATGGAACTCTATAAGCCCTTTCTGCGGACCGAAAAACCATTTCTTTCCGTCGGCATTGAAAGCGCGGAAATGATCAAATACGCGGCTAATTGCATGCTGGCCACTAAGATCAGTTTTATCAATGAAATGGCGAATATCTGCGAACGCGTCGGTGCGGATATCAACGAAGTACGCAAAGGTATCGGACACGACTCCAGAATTGGATTTTCATTCCTGTTTCCCGGTGTGGGATATGGCGGATCATGTTTTCCGAAAGACGTTCGTGCCCTTGCCGCGCTGGCGGCTGAACATGGAGTCGCGGCCGGAATTCTTCGCACTGTCGATGAAACGAACAACCTTCAGAAGCATGTTCTGTTTCGTAAACTGTCGGACTATTTTGAAGGTGATCTGTCCGGCCGCACAATCGCTGTTTGGGGATTGAGCTTTAAGCCGAGAACGGACGATATCCGTGAAGCCCCATCGCTGGTGCTTATCAAAAGCCTGCTGGATGCAGGTGCCCATGTGAAGATTCACGATCCGGTCGCTCTGGAAAATGTCAAAAAGGAACTCGGCGAAAGAGTGACTTACTGCGACCATCACTACGATGCGTGTGACGGGGCTGATGCGATTGCGATCGTGACCGAATGGAATGAATTCCGAAATCCGGATTTCGACTACATCAAGCTGAAGATGAAGGCACCAGTCATCTTCGACGGACGCAACCTGTACGACCGCACAAAAATGGCCGCTCGTGGTTTCTATTATTCCGGTATCGGCCTGAGTGCCCTGCCGATTCGCGAAGAAGCGAGCGGCAGATGAATGCGAGGCACTGAAAGCCGTGGGGCTCGCCCAATGGCTGCTGAAATCAGCCGGAACGCGCTAGCGTCCGGTTCCGCCAGTGGTCGTTCTTTTCGTGCCGATCGCCTTTGAAAATCGAACTTCTGCCGTCTCAATCGCTTCGGAATGTTTTCGTCAATTCGAGCCGCAGCAGCCGGACGACGGTTCGGGTGGCGTCGCCAGGCAGTGGTGGTTATCATGCCGCGCTGTGCATGATTCTGCGGCGACCAGACAACGCCGTCCTTTCTTTGCTCTCGCCAGTGTATCCTCAGCAAACATGGCTTCCGTCCCGACACGAATTGATGGTCCCGTCGCCGTAATTGGAGACGTGCACGGCCAGACATCCATGCTTCGCGAAATCATTGCGCAGCTGGCGAAACTTCCTGATATCCATCGGCGATGGATTGTTTTTATTGGTGACCTGGTCGATCGTGGTCCGGATCCCGCCGGCGCTGTCAATTTGTATTGTGATTTGGCGAAACAGCACGACAAAGTTACGTGGGTGTGTGGAAATCATGAACTGGCGATGGCCGGCTCACTGGGCCTGTTTGATGTGCCGGACTACATTGATTTTCGCAGCCGCTGGACGAGTCATTACAATTCCCACTCAACCTTCGAATCTTACGGTGTTCAACACAATGATTTGGAAGGACTGAGGGCCGCGTTGCCGGAAGAGCATGTGCGGCTTCTGTCCGACTTGCCATGGGCCATCGAGCATCGCGATTACTTGTTTGTGCATGCTGGCCTGGATCGAAATATTCCGTTTGATACCCAGATTCGCATTCTCCGCGAGCGTGATTTTACGCTCAGTCATCCGCCCTGGTTGTACTCGAAGGATTTCATCCTGATGGGCCCGCCGCCGGATTGCCCGGTTCCGGTGGTGATCGGACATGTGGCCATTCCCAAAGTACAGTTTGGAAATGGCACGATTGCGATCGACACGACCGGTGGCTTTGGCGGAGCACTTAGCTGTGTCCTGCTTCCGGAAAACGTCGTGCTGCAGTCATCTTTCGCTGGGCCCGCGCCCGCTGCCGCCCCGGTCAAGAAACGATCGTGGTGGTAGCGAAATCTATTTCGCACGAGCCGCTTCGAGCAGCTTGATCCAGGGGCCAATGTAGTGCCCGTTGTCGTGAAAGGTGCGACCGCTGACCAGGTTGCCATCAATGACGCACGGTTCATTGACAAAGATGCCGCCGCAGACTTCCAGATCAAAGCGACATTTCGGAACCGTCGCCATCCGCCGGCCCTTCACACAATCGGCATAAGCGGGAATCTCCACTCCGTGGCACACACTGGCAACTGGCTTTCCGGTCTCGAAAAAATGCCGAGTGATACGGACGAGATCTTCGTCGTAACGAATGTATTCAGGTGCCCGGCCACCGGAAAAAAAGATCCCCGCATAGTCCGCTTCGTCGATTTCACAAAACGCAATCTCAGCGTCGATCGTATAGCCTTCCCATTCCTTCGTGATGGTCCAGCCCGGTTTCACTTCATGCAGGACCATTTGATAGCGTCGCTTCTCCGGGGCTGCCACAACGGGCTGAAATCCGGATTCGATGAGTCGATAATACGGGTACATTGTGTCGAGCGTTTCGGTGGCGTCACCGACGATGATGAGGACTTTACTGGACGTCATTTTTTATTCCTGTGTAGAAACCTGCAGGCGTTTCGTAAGATATTCCCGTGACCGATTGATCTCCTGAGTGACCTCGTCGGCTGTTTCGAGGATCGGAATCCCGCGCGGGACCGGGTGCATGAAAACCTCGGTCCAGCCCTGATAATTGATTTCGGAAAGAGCCTGCAGCAGCGGAGCGAAATCAAGCGGCCCACGTCCCGGCAATTGCAGCAGTTCCTGTTCTTTCGGGAGTTTTGTCATGCAGCCATCGCCGTGTTGCCACGCGTAGAACATCGCGATGCTGTCTCCCAGATCACGGATCAGCGTCGCCAGCTGAGCGGCATCCTGGGGCAAATGGTACGGTGCCAGTGCGACGGCCAGATGCTTCGATGGCGACAGGTCACGCAGGTATTTCAGAGAGTCTGCGGAATCAAACAGATTGTTGGCGTGATTTTCGATGGCGACGGTGACCTCGCTGGCGGCAGCAAGTTCCAGATGTGGTTTCATGCGTTCCACGAAAGCTGCCACTGCGGTCTTCAAATCTGGTCCGACAAGTCCTTTCGGTCCTTCTCCTCCGGTGACAATCAGACGACAGCCGAGACGATTCGCCAGTTGAAATTCTTCGGTCAGACCAAACGGTCCTAGCGCATACTGCGTGATGCAGCCGAGCTGAACATTGTGTTTCCTCAGAAGTTGAGCAAATCGGACTTCGCCAAGATCCGTCAACTGTTCTCGCTGATCGCCGTGCTTCTTCGGCCAGATGTCGAGGTGAGTCGCTCCGCACTTGCCAACCTCCGGCAGAATCTCGCCCAGATACATGTAGCCGTACATGCACGACGCGAGCATGTAGTTGAGCTGAAACGATTTTGTCGGGGTCAGCTCAGCAGCTTGAGACGAAGCGTCATCGCCTGAACAGGCGGTTCCGATCACGCCAATCCCGGCAAGCAGAGCGCCGCAACTGACGGCGGTGTTCCGCAACGCAGACCGTCGCGTCAGTCGGTTTTCAATAGCGATGGTTGCCATGACATTCTTCCTGTTCAGAGTCGAGCGGAAAATCAGTGAGCGGCAAGGCGCTAGCCGCCGGTAATCGGCAATGTGAATTACCGGCGGCTAGCGCCTTGCCACTCACCGCATATCGGACAGTTATTTTTAGAGCAATCCTTAGGTCTGTTGAAAAACGGCTTCGTAAC
>JBBQSE010000241.1:0-12047 GCA_038214195.1 Planctomycetales bacterium | reverse complement strand
ATTGTTTGAATCAACTCACATCTTTCGCGTTTGATCTTCAGCGGGCATTGCTTTGTCCCACTGAAAACATAGCAGGTATTTCGCCGCTTTTCCTTTGCGACAAGTCGCTGAAGGGTCGCGCTGTCTGCGTTCGCACGCTCATCCGGGTTTTCGGTTCGCTCTCCACAAGTGTGATACCGTTGCGCTCGTGGTGAGCGTGCCAGCATGGGCTGCGTGATCGGTGAAATCCCAATGACTAAATCCCAATGACCAATGTCGTTTGGAGCCAGGGCGGCGCTGCGATGTTGGTCATTCAAATTGAAAATTTGTCATTCCTTCATTTCTAATTTGGAGTCTTCCTGTATGCATACTCGTTTTCGAAACCGCGGGTTCACTCTTATCGAGCTTCTGGTCGTGATCGCGATTATTGCGATCCTGATTGCACTGCTTCTGCCCGCAGTGCAGCAGGCACGCGAGGCCGCGCGACGAACAATGTGTCGCAACAATCTCAAACAAATTGGGTTAGCGATTCACAACTATGAGTCAACATTTGGAAGCTTTCCTCCTGGGCGAATCGGCTACCCAATGGTCTTCTCAATGCATGCATCCCTATTGCCCTGCCTCGAAGGAGTCAATCTGTACAATCTCATTGACTTCAATAAGGCTCCCACTTTTGCGGAGCCACCCGTTGCCCCGTTTTCGCAAAACGTCGTTGCAGCAATGACCAAAATCTCGACTTATCTGTGTCCAAGCGACTTTGAGGTGGTTCAAGGAAACTCATATGGATGCACAAACTATGTCGCGTGTACCGGGAGCGGAGCAAATCCCACGGCTCGATACATTCGATCGGGCGATGGAGTCATGATGGATGTCAAGTTGCGCGGCATCGTGCGTTTCCGTGACGTCACTGACGGATTGTCGAATACCGTAGCAGTCAGTGAGCAGACCCTGGGCAATGGATACTCAGTGGGTGGTGACGGAAGGGGCTCGATACCATCTTCCTCTCCGCCAGCAGACCCGACTCGACAAGTTATGAATCTCACTGCAGCTCAGAACGACACCATCACAGGCACTGATCCTGGCCCACCGAATTGTGTGACTGGTACGCCGGGTTCCTGGGCCGGAATTCGCGGCGCAAAATGGCTCAACGGTCACTATGGGGACACGTTGTATAACCACGGCTTGACTCCCAACTCTAAACAATTTGACTGTGGCAATAACAGCCACAATGCCGGCTACACCGCCGCCAGAAGTCGGCATACTGGTGGTGTTTCCGTCCTGCTTTGTGATGGGGGAGTGAGATTTGTCAGCGACAGCGTTGACATCAGTCTTTGGCAGGGACTCGCCACTCGTGGAAATGGTGAAGTTTTGGGTGAGTTCTGACAACTGCCAAATCGCACCACTTGTGTTTTCAAATACTTCAACACGAATCTGGCTGCTGCTGCCGCAGCAAACCTGTTCGCAATTCAGGGCAAGACGATTTCAGGCTACCTATGTCCAACTGATCTTGCGCCGATTAATTTCGACGTCACTGACGCAAGCAGTGCAACTCTGAATCTCCGTTCAACGATTCGTGCCCTTGCTGATTGTCGTGTGCGGTGATGCTCAAAATGATCCGCTGCACACGTCGGCCGGAACTTTCATTCTCAGGGACTCAGACTTCCGACCGGTCGAAACAGAATCGTTTGCGTTGATGGCAGATTAGCGTTCGGTTTGGGAATTTCAGTTATTTGCTTTTCAATTTCTTCACATTAGGGATCTTCACATGACCAGATTAAGAACCAGCATTTTTCTCGTGTTCACTGCCGCCATCGTCAGCGGCAAAGCTTCAGCTCACGACACGTGGGTGGAAGTGAACTCTCCGGAAGTACGTGAAGGCAATGTCGTCCATGTTGACCTGAAACTTGGGAATCATGGAAACGATCATCGCGACTTCAAAATGAACAGCCTGATTACGCTCGATCACGTCAATCTGGCCGTCAAGATGCCTTGCGGTTGTACAAACGACATCAAACCCACACTGATCCCAACTGCCAGCGAACCCAAGCAGGGATATTGGACGACTCGCTATACTACCACCAAGCCCGGACTGCATGTGGTGTCTCATGAACTGGACATTCTGCATGGCAAGATCCGAGCCATCAAGAGTGCCAAGACTTACTTCGTTGTTGGTCCAGATCCGGCAGCCACAAAAGGTCCGTTGATGAAATGCGACCGCGCGCCTGGTCATCCTTTGGAACTTGTGCCGCTTACCAATCCCGTCACAGAAAGTGGCCCGAACAAGCCGATCCGAGTCCGCGTAGTGTTCGAAGGAAAACCTCTGGCCAACGCAAGAGTCACGTTCATCCCGCGAGGTCAGACTCTGGCCGAAGGCTTTGACGACAAGTTCGAACGCCGCACCGACGACAAGGGCGTCGCTGAGTTTACACAAACGGAAGCCAACCTGATCCTTGTAGTTGTGCATCATCAGGAACCCGAACGTTCCGGCGAAGGCTACGACAGCACTAACTACTCCGCGACACTGACGGTCGCCGTCCCCGAAGTCTCATTCCCAACACCAGCCGCCACGACAACGGCAGCGAAATGGAACGAATTTCCTTGGGTCTGCTTCAGCCGTGTCTCGCATTTGTCCCCGCTGAGTGACGCGATGGTGAGACTGATCAATGTGTCCGCCGTTGAATTTCTGTCTTTCAATTTGCCTGCCATTCTTCTCATTCCAGCAAACGAAGCTCTCACATCGTCTGCTGGAATACGGCCATCAGGATGACACGCAGAACGATCAGTCATATGGGAGCGACGGCGTCAACCTGGAGCGACACCGGGACTCCATCCAATCATTGAGCAAATAAAAGTTGGCTGTCCACGCTGGCTGGATCCAGAAACCTAATGCCGCCCGTTTTTACGTCGTACAACGCCGAAATGACTTTGACACGGCCTTCATCGACTGCATCTCGAATTACGTCGCTGCGACTCAGAATTTGCTCTGTTGTGCGAACAGCGTTGCGCGCCGCGACGTCATCCACAAGAGATTCCAGTTCGTCGGCAGTCAGGCGGTCGAGCTCATCGGATGAAATTCCAGTCGCGCTGGGAGCGATCTCATCGACGATCGCCTGCAGATGCTGACAACCGGTGGCCGACCTTGCGTCTTGATCCGTGGCAATCAGCCTGACAGACGAAGTCACAGCGCCACAACGTGTGTGTCCGAGCACGATGACCAGCTTCACTCCTGAGACGCCGACAGCGTATTCGAGGCTGCCCAGCGATTTGGTTCCGATCACGTTGCCCGCGACGCGAACGCTAAAAATGTCACCCACACCCACGTCGAATACCAACTCCGTCGGCACTCGCGAGTCAATGCAACTGAGCACCGCCGCTAGCGGACTCTGGGCTGCTGCCGTGGCACCAACCTGACGTCCCAAATCACGATTGAGTCGTGTTCCTGTCGTAAAACGTTGGTTGCCGGCCCGCAGAACTTCGAGCACTTGCTCTGCGGTTGCCTGATGCTGCAATTCACGAGTTGTGTAGTCGGCCAATTGCACTTCATCCTGCAATTGGTACCTTGGTTTGAATCCCTGCAAATTGACTGAGATGTCGCGCGATGGAGCAACATTGTCTTTGAAGTCACGAATCAGACTCAAAACGTCCGGGTCGATGTAGTCGGAATTCGACGCATCAATCATAAGGTTGCTCCCGGCCCCGGCCTCGTTCAGCACGCGATCCAATGCGGCCCGGTTGAGAAAGCTGACCTGATTGGCCAGTTCAATGCGCGTCACGTCGCCTAATAAGTGCGTTTCGACAATACGCCGAATCGGACGTCGCAGGTTGCTGTTGAGCACAAACAGAATGCTGACACCCAGACCAATCAAAATGCCGATCAGCAGGTCGGTCAGGATAATTGAAACAACCGTGATGATGAACGGAAGGAATTGGTAGCGTCCTTCGTTCCACATCTGCCTGAACGTCTCGGGACTGGCCAGTTTGAACCCGGTAACCAACAGTATCGCAGCCAGGGCCGACAGCGGAATCATGTTCATGTAGCCTGGCAACAAAGCGACGCTCGACAGAATCAACAGACCATGAAAGATTGCGGACATTTTAGTTCTTGCACCCGCACCCACGTTCACTGACCCGCGAACAACAACCGACGTCACCGGCAGTCCGCCCACCAATCCACAAATCAGGTTGCCACAGCCCTGAGCAATCAACTCGCGACTCGGCGGTGAATTGCGTTTGGCCGGGTCAAGCTTGTCAACAGCCTCAAGGTTCAGCAGTGTTTCCAGCGATGCCACAACTGCAATCATAATCCCGGCAACATAGACCGAAGGATTCGTCACCTGCGAGAAATCCGGAAGCCGCAGGAAACCAACGAATTCGGAAAAACTGTTCGCGATCGGGATCTGAACGAGATGGTTTGCCTTGATGGCACTGGATCGTTTGGCGGCACATGCAAAACGTCTTCGTCTTTATATGGCTGGCGTTCCCCACCACACTCACGCCGTCGGGCAAAGCCAAGGGCTTACCGCTGACCCTGAGACGACGAGTGCACTCCAAAAATTAATACTGTAACAAAGGTGCGTGGCCAGCCTATTTATGATCGCCTTTCACATGCTTTACAGCGCGGTAGATCATCAGGAAGATTCCGCTGGCAAAAACGCCGATGATTAAACCCGCAAACGCGCCAGCCAATGCGCCTCCGAACCACGGCAGATTCCATTCGGAGTTCAACGCTGCGGAAGCACCGCCAATTGTGGCCAGCACAAGAACGGTGATTCCAATAAACTTCGCCTGGAAAATATTGTCGCTCTTTCGTACGTTCAGTCCAACGACCGTGTCAGAAACAATATTGTAGACATCTCGGCCGGAAGTGTCTGGAGGCGTGTTGGATCCAGGCTCCTCTGTTTTTGCTGTGTCCGGTGTGTTTTTATCGTTGCTCATTGTTTGAAACTCCAGCGTGATTGATATCCAAGACGGGCAGGGCAGCGACGGAAGGCTGCAAAATGATTCGTCGCGTTCTGCATCATGCGGTTGGCAACAGAATTCGGCAAACGATGATTCTAATGGACGCGAAATGTCAGGTTCATGGTCCTGGTGTCTCTTCAGGTGCATGGCACCAGCACTGTTTCCCATGCACTCAGTCTTCCGTTACTTGCTCCGCAGCACCCAATATTCGCCTGTTGAATACGCCGCCACTGAAGAGTAGCTCATCAACCGCAGTTTCGACATCCTGACAGGATATGAAAGCTGTTTCGTCGCGTGTGATAGCGTACTGAGTCGCGCGTCGCATGAGTTCCTTGATAAATGCAGCGATGATTCCTTCGGTTCTACTGACAATGGTGTCGATCACATCGTCCTGCACCGATTGCGTGCCAGCATAAAGTCGAGCCAGGCGAGCCCGTCCGTCGCGGTTTGGCAGCGGGTATTCAATGGCCTGATCAATTCGTCCCGGTCGAGTTTCAGGGCAGCTTCCAGTGACTCGGGACAGTTTGTCGTCAGAATAAAGATGATCTCTGCGTCTGACCGAAGTCCGTCCATTTCATGCAGCAGTTTGTTCAGCAGCACTTCTTCACAGACATCCATATCTTCGCGCTGCCGCGCAATCAGGTCCGCGTCTTCGACGATCCGGCCTCGCAGGAACTTGCTGTGTTCGAGCAGTTGGCAAACCTTCGGGAAGCAAGAGACAGCATCCAGCGACAGATTCGGAAATGAATCTCTGAATCAGGCATTGCAGACTGAGGACAGACTTAATTTCTCTGTCTGAACGGCTTTGGCCTGAACAAGGACCGAACCGAACTATCGTTCACTCTCTCGAAAGCATTGGTCCGACCCGTCAAATGCAGTTCGTTTGGCAGAAAAGCAGCCGCAGCAAGGCCAACTTAATTGTGCGTGCCTGACAGAATTGTGCAAACGCTTCGCTCTGACGCAATTGGGCCTGATCGAGTACTTCATTTGTTTGCTTCTCGACTCGTTGCAGCAAACGCCAGGGCAGCCCCGATGCCTGCAAGCAGGGTCAGGACCGTCGCGATTTGCCAGACATGGAGCCTGAGCTTTGATCCGAATTCGAGGTCCAGTTCCAGCAGCGCATTCTCGGCAACTTGAACAGTGCGACCGAAGGTATAAACATCACCTTCTTCTGGCAGACTGATGATGATCGCCTGAGGAGCAGGTTCAGTGGTGCGTTGATGCTGCACTAGCCGAGCCGCAATCTGCTGCAGGATTGCGTTGTCCTCCGTCGTATTCCCTCGAAGTAACTGGCTGAGTTGCTGGGGGCGGAAATTTAGCTGATCCTGTTGTAAAATCGGGTTGTCGGCCGCTGCCTGTCGAAGTTGCTCGTTGTCAACCACGTCAGTTTCGTCTCTGCTGTTGTCCAGAAACAGACGCTGACGACGCGTATTCAGACCGACAATCGCCTGTTGTGTTTGCAGGTTTTCCAACTGAACTCGTGCATCTTCATTGGAAGCGGCGTCGAGTGCATATTGATTCGCGACACTGTTGAGTGCCCAGCTGGCTTTGGATTGTTCGCCGGCCTGCAGAAGTTGATTGGCCTGCTCCAGGAGTTGAGCTGCTTGTTGTGCCTGGACCTGTCGTTTTCCGCTTGCCCTTGAGAGGTACGAGTCGCGGTCGTAATTCTTTTGATTCGTCTGCCCGATCAATTCCAGATTGCCATCGTTGTCGCTCAGCTCGAAGCCCTTCGGAGCAATGACGTTCCACTGGATGTTCTCAAGGGGCACATTCAGTTGAGGACTACTGAGTTTCAGATGACTTAACTGATCACCCGGCACTGCATAGACAAAGCGAACCTGAGCCGTGTGATCGTCGATGCCTGGCAGAATGTAGAATTGCCAGGCATTCGTCGTGCCGCCGAGACGAATGGAATTCACGCTTTCACCGTTGACGAAAATGCTGAATAGTTCGCCACCCTCCGGCAGACCGACACTCAGGCTGCTGCGTTGAATGACTTCCATGATGACGTCGACCGAGGTCAGTTGATCCCCGGTTGGCGACAGCACGGTTGTCAACGAGCCCTCGGACACGCGGAGCTTAAGAGAATCTGCCAGCGAGTGCCGTTTGCTGTGAACCTTTAGAACGCTGCCAGGAGCAACAGCGCGGAACGCCAGCGCTGGAGCACTTCGGTTTTCCGCTTCCCGCAATGGCTGCGGCACGGTATTCCAGTCGATCCGCTGCCATCCCTGAGTGAGAGCATCGTGTTCCAATTCCAGCCGACCGCCGGCACGCACACCAAAGTAATAAGTGAGCTGGCGAGCTTGAGGGAATTCGGCCGGGCTCAGGGTTTCATCTTCGTTCGCTCGATCGCCGCGGCGTTCGTATTCGATTCGGAATTGCAGTTTACCAACCACTCGGCGTTTGAGTCGAACTTCCCAAATGTTCGAATCCGGCGATGTTCTCACCAAATCGCTGATCGTAAGACCACTGGCGCGGAGAGTCTTGATTTCGTCCTCGTTCGTAATCGGCAGCATGACCCGCAGAGCATCAATCGATGCGTTTTGAACAGTGAAATCTGCAATCAAAGCCTGTCGCGTTTGGCCCTCTCGCAGGGTGATTTCGTGCAGGACTTGGCCGGTCACCCACGGATCAAGTTTTTCGATGCCGAGTACCAGATTCCAGTCTCGTTGCAGGAGTCGAAATGCCAGGGCACCCTGAGCATTGCCGCCCATCGTTCGCGGATCGGTTTCGGACACGTTTTGCCGCGACACACTTCTGAGTCGAATGCCCGTGGTCGGCCGAACGACCAGTTCGCCGCTCTGGCGTGTTGCCTCATTGAGTTCGAAACGAGGAATCTCCCACTCGGCAACATCGGTCGGTGCTGGGCCCGACAGCGATAGTGAGAAACTCTGCGTGCCGATAGTCTTGCCATTCAGATGGAGAATAATCTGTCGCTTGCCGTTTTCACTGAGTTCCGCCCAATGGTGGAGAGACGGGCCTGTCAGCGACTCGATTTCGAGGCCATCCGGTAATGGAAAGCGCAGTTGAAACAAACCGGCTCGCGAAATATCGGCGGCAAAGTTGATCGCCAGAACAACTCGTTCATCACCCAGTGACAACACTTGTTTGCTGATGACACGAACTTCCGAAGCGACGGGGGCGACACGCACAGACAGCTCACCGCCTTCGGAACCATAGCGATAAACTTGATGCAAAACCGCTTGCGGACTGGGCATCAGACTTGCGTCAAAGTCTCCAAGATTAACCGCGGACATTACCTTCGGCTCCAACGTCTCGGGCTGAGCTTCCGCCCCGAACGCGATGGCCACAAGGCCGACTTCGCCGTTTGCACCGACGACTCGCAGCGGAGCCAGGGTGACGTCCGCAGGCAACGGGTCGAGGCCGCGCTGTGTTTCAATCATGACGGTACACGCCTGCGACTGAGCGGGTTCGATCTCCAGCTTCAAGCCGCCGCTGTCTGCGTCGAACTGCCAGGCACCGACAGGGCCGCTGACCGCGCTCACGGTCAGGCCCTTGGGAACGACAACATTCAGTTCATTCACCTGCCCCTGCGACGTGCGAATGTTGAGACGATGCCAACCGTCGACGACTCCGGGACTTGGCAAAAACAAGTTTGAAGCTTCGACGAAGAACTGCGTTTTTTCGGCAGTGACATCGCGGACCTTTGGTGTGAGGACAAGGATTGCAGCCCCCGGTCCCAGCAACACTCGGGC
This sequence comes from Planctomycetales bacterium, assembly GCA_038214195.1. Taxonomy (GTDB): domain Bacteria; phylum Planctomycetota; class Planctomycetia; order Planctomycetales; family Planctomycetaceae; genus SXXK01. Next base: position 3,393 of record JBBQSE010000241.1, on the reverse strand, counting down.
TTTCGTCGTTTCTCCGTCGGCTTTAATCTGTTCGACTCTGACGGCGGTCGTTGAAGACACGTCCCATCCCGCTTCGTCATAACTGAGATCGATTTGCTGAACCGAGGCCGTTCCGGAAAGGACCGGCAGGTTCGCCAAGGCGATCGCCTCTAACTGATATTCAAATTTGGCAGTGAAAGTTTTCGCCGCTGCTGCTTCGGAAGCTTTATCGGTATCGACTGCTTCGTCGATCAGGGGAATGCTGATGACATAACTTAGACCTTCTCCTGGTACTTCATGTTTACTGAGTCGCAGGCCCTCTCCTGAAAATCCTGTCAGCACTGCCGGGGCTTTCAGTAACAAGAATCGGTCGCCCGGTCGCCCGGACAGTGTAATCACACCGCTCGCCGTGAGTCGCGTGTCCTGATGCGTGACCTGCCACTGCTGGGTCATGGAATCGGCCGCTTCAAAACCATCCGGCACTCCCGCGAAGCAAACTTCTGTTGAAGCAAATGCCAAAATGATGAATGTGATCATGGCGGTCATTGCGCTGGTTGTGGTCATTGCGTGCAGGATTCTAGGTTGAAGAAATCGCATACTTGGCGCCTTTGGAAAAGTTGAACCCGTTATTCGTCAAATCCTGCTGCCGGCTGGATCTGGAAGTGCGCGTCAAAGAGCAGTCGCAACAGTAAGTAGCGTGAGTCCTTTTCGTGTCGGCCCTCTGGGCCTGAATCGCATTTTGTTTCGACTTTGTTCTCAGGCCCGAATGGGCCGATACAGCCTCTGCCGGGGCCGTGAGGCCCCGGTGATTTTCGAAGGGAACTGAAAGGCCCGGAGGGCCGACACAGCAATGATTGTTTGCCGAATCTCTGTCGGCCCTTCGGGCCTTTTGGGAAGGGAATTGATAGCTCCGGTGGCTTACGCCACCGGCAGAGGATGTATCGACCCTCCGGGCCTGAATCGCATTCTCATCTCTCATACACATTTGTCTTTCCATTGAAACAAACCCGTGGGCAGCCCGCAAAACGCGGGCTGCGGCATTCGTCACTCGGAGAGTGACGGCTACTATTTTCTAAACTGACGGCATGGCCTGTGTCCCCGCTTCGGAGCCCGCACTATTCTGCTTCGCCAGATTCTGCGCCCGACGCTGCTCCGCAATATGACGCATCCAACGACCGATGTTGCGCAACTCGTCGATCGCCGAGCGAACAAACAGCAGAAGCAGAATCGTGAGAGCCAGCAGACCGAAAAACCACGGAGCTCCGTCGCCCTGAAGCAGCACACCCAGAGCAATCAACAGCATGCCGCCAAAACGAATGAGCATTTTTCGCCGCGTCTCGTTTGTGAGGAACGACCGCACCATCAATCCGAGGCCAAGTAACGCGGCAGCCAGCCCCAGCCAGGACACATTGACTCGCCAAAGCTGCATGTTTTCCACTTGTAAATGAATGGTTTCTCCAGCCGCCAGGATAGGCAGACTGAGTTGCAGCGGCACCGGAGATCCTGTTTGTGCAAATGCAGTCTCTGCGGTTCGAAACGAGACGCAGACGGCAGCAGCCAAACTCAACAGTCCCAGTACTTGCCAGTATCTCGATCTTTCGCGCGTCCAGATTCCGATGCCGGTGAACAGTCCAATGATCAATAGCGAGATGATTCCTCGTTTGGCAACCCATTCGAATCCGGACGGACGCAACACAGACACGGGCGGCGTGACTGTTCCGCCGGTTGGCACCAGAACATGATGTTCGTCGCCAGTGACATTCCATTGAGTCTTCAGGATCGGCGCATCTACGACTGGCAAAGTGAGTTCAGGTTGCGATCCTTTGACTGTCGGTTTTCCCAACCGAAGGCGGACCTCAATCGGAATATTGGGATCGGTGCCGCCGGGCAATGGAATCAGTGTGGCGTCTTCCGCCTGGCGTGCAGTCACCGACTCACCGTTGACCGAAACCGACCACAAACGCACGGGGTCACCGGGCAGTTTGATTTTGAATGTCCTCTGGCCACGCGATTTCACGTAGTACAACACATCGGTCACCAACTCACCGTCCTGCGAAACGCGGCTGTTGGCTTCTGAAAATTCCACCACCTGAGTCACCGTTGTCCCCGGTTCAAACCAGTTGACCTTCAGATTCAGATTGAAAGGGCGATCAGTGTACTGCCACGTTCCTAAAGGAGGAGCGGTGCTGAGCAGGCGGAACTCTGCGGGTAGTTCCAGGGGATCGAGTTTCAGCATGTCGTCGGAAATCGCCAGGGTTTCAATTTCCACCTGCATCGGGCTGACGACCTGGACGTAACCACGTTCTCCCTGCACTCCGGTGGGCGCAACCTGTCCTGCCGCGAAAGTGTTTTTGCTCTTTTCGGGTTTCTCCTCAAATGTCACGAGCAGAGTGTACGCGCCCATGACTGGCTGATGCAGCGACACAATCAGCGTGTCGGCTTCTCTGCGCCAAGTGCGGACGTCCTGACCATCAACCATGACATTGCCCATCGTTTCGGGGACGGAAATCTTCCATTCGGACACTGGTGCACCTGTGACGAAGTAGTTGATCAACGCACTGCCGTAAACCGTTTCCTGACTCAGGGAATACAGGTGAAACACATCCGCCTGCACGCTGCGGTCGAGCAGTTCAATCTGCATCGTTGCTGACCAGCCGGGCTCACGAATTCGAAAGGCCTGCTGAAGCTGAGCTGACGGTTTCGGAAAGTAGGACAGCGGCTTTTCCACCAGCAGATCGGTTTGACCAGCGGCAACTCGAAAGCCAGGAGCGCCAACAACTCCGATGGCACCACGCACCGTTTTTGCTCCGGGGTATTCGATGCGTTGCAGAACCCAGTTCCCTGCGGCGGCCACTTCGCTCTTTTCCAAATGCAGCGTCACCAACTGCCGACCGATAACGTCGTTGCCAAACACAACCTTGAGATTGCGCCGGCCGTCCGCGACTGTTGACGCCGCGATGTAATCCGCGACGCCAGCGCCGGTCACCGACACGACGGAATAGTCCGAGGGAACGCCGAAATTCCACTCGCGAATCGGTGCGTCGCGCACGTCAAGCTCGATGTCTGCTTCGATGACTCGATCGGTTTCGGCGAGCTGATAAACGACCAGTTCTGAAATGTTGACTTCCGGTTCGATACGATCGGCGGCGACTGTGAATGAGTGATCCGCCGCGGGGAAGCGGTAAACGAAAGTCTGAAGAGACTCAATAGGCACGAGCTAATTCATGGCATCTCCAGATACTGTATCTGGGTAGATGACCAAGCCGTCAGTCGTGCTCTGGCGATTCCGTCGATTGCCGCTCGTATCGAAAAGGTACGCGCGTTCCGGCTCGAAAGCACAAAAGCCGGAACAGTGAATGCGGCAAAGTGGTCTTACCGCTTCGACGAACGGAAACCGCTTCCAAAAAGTCCAAT